>SCTZ01000190.1 GCA_004297765.1 Chloroflexota bacterium
GGCGCGCACGCCGAAGAATCCGCGCCCTGGGGATACGGATTCTTCGCGCTGCGGCGCTCAGAATGACAGGTAGCGTCTTCTCTGTGGTCGAACACTAGAGTTCGTTTATCGAAATGTGGCTCAGACGCGGGACCCTCACCCTGACCCTCTCCCTTCGCAAAGGGAGAGGGAATCGTAAGCACTGCGTTAATCGTGACCTGAAGGGCGAAAGGCTAGGCGTGGTTCGCTTCGATTGGATCGGACCGATCGGTCCGATCAGTCTGATCTGTTGGATATGACGGACATCTGTCAGCTCAGCTTGTCTCGCGGGAGGTCGATGGCCATGTATATGATCACCGAGCAGAAGCCACTGGACGAGGTGCTCCGGCAGATGGAGCGAGAGCAGGCTATCTATGTCCTGGGGTGCGGCACCTGTCCTGCCGCCTGTCACACGGGTGGCAAGCCCGAGGTGCAGGATATGGCCGAGCGCCTATCTCAGGCGGGCAAGACGGTTTCCGGGTGGATGGTGGCGCCTACCGCCTGCGACGATTCCACCGGGCAAGCTCTGAGGCGGGAGGCAGCGGTTCTCGGTCAGGCGGATTGTGTGCTGGTCATGGCTTGTGGCTATGGAGTCCAGACGGTCGTCCGCCATACGGACATGCCGGTCTATCCGGCTTTGAACACGCTCTTCCTGGGCAGAGAGGGAGCGCCCCGCGAGTTTGTCGAGCTCTGCCTGCAATGCGGCTCCTGCCTGCTGGGTTTGACGGCGGGGGTTTGTCCGATCACGGCCTGTGCCAAGAGTCTGGTCAACGGCCCCTGCGGCGGCTATCGCGATGGCAAGTGCGAGGTACATCCGCAGCGGGATTGCGCCTGGTCACTGATCTACCGCCGTTTGGAGGCGCTGGGACAGAAGGAGAAGCTGCGCAGCATTCCGTACCTGAAGGATCATTCCAAGTTCTGTCATCCCCGGCACGTCACGTTGGGTTAGTGCCGAGCGGAAGGCGACGCATTGGTCAGATCAGTCCTATCGGTCCGATCTGACCGATGCGTGTGACGGAGTGGACATAAGGCAAGGCGCTAGGCCGTCTTTCGGTGCAGCAGCTTCTCGACACGCAGCAGCAGCTCGGCGGGGACCAGGGGCTTGTCGATGAAGTCGTCGGCCTCCAGTGTCAAACCCTGGCTCAGCGACAGGCTGGTCTCCATGTACTTCTCAGAGAACGACGTGATCATCATGATGGGAATATGTGCGAGGGCGGCGTCCTCTTTGAGGCGGCGACAGACCTCGAAGCCGTCGAGCTCGGGCATGATGATGTCCAGCAGGATGAGGTCTGGAATCTGAGCCCTGGCTTGCCGCAATCCCTCCGGTCCACCCAGCGCAGTAAAGACCTGGTAGGGCTGGCTTACCAGCACGGCCCGCACGGCCTCCAGGAAGTCGGGGTCGTCATCCACCACGAGAATTCTCTTCTGGCTTTGCATCTCTTCCCCCTGGTACAGAATGGTCGTCCGGGTGCGGCCGGACCGTGACGTGGAGGGTCCCGTTGGCCCGGCGCGATTGCGCCGGGCCTTTCACAACTGAATGGGTCGTCGCGGTTTCGTGGCTGCTCTAGCCGGTCTGCCTCAAGAAGGGCTGGATGCGACTGAGGAGGACGAAGGGATCGATTGGCTTCTCCACATAGTCGTCCACATCCATGCTCAGAGCAGTCTCCAACTCGTAGCGGCGGCGTCCTGCGTCTTCCTTCACCGAAGTCAGAACGATGACAGGCACACCTCTGCAGTCGTCCCACCTGGGATCTTTGAGCTCCTTCAAGACGCTGAAGCCGTCCATGCGTGGCATCATCAGATCCAGGATCATCAAGTCCGGGCTTTCCGTCCGCAGCTTGGATAATGCCTCCTCCCCATCGCGGGCGCTGATGACCGTGTAGTTGCGTGATTGAAGCACGGCTCCCATCGCGATCTGAAGATCCGGGTCGTCGTCCACCAGCAGTATTCTTGCTCCCTCTCCTTGCATTGCGTAGCCTCCTCACCTGGGCTTCAACAGAATCAGGGGATATCCCTGGAACCAGGGCTGTCCCACCGCCGGTACGAGGGGCGAGCAGCTTGGCGATACGCTTTGCCGGCTATTGTCGAGTGTGCCAGAGGACGTAGTCGGCTTTGGCCCACTTCTCCAGGAGCCGCTCGACCCTCTGAACCAACAGGTGCGGATCCACGGGCTTCTCGACGTAATCGTCCACGTCCAAGTCAAGCCCGGTCTCTAGCTCGTAGCGACGTCTTCCCGCCTCTTCACGTGTGGAGGTCAGGATGAGGATCGGTAGTTTGGGATATTGTTTGCCGCGACGCGGCTCTTTCAGCTCCCGGCAGACTGCGAAGCCGTCCATGCGGGGCATCAACAGATCCAGAATCATCAGGTCTGGCTTCTCCTGAGCCAGCTTGTCGAGGGCCTCCTCCCCATTGCGGGCCTTGATTAGCTGATAGCCATGGGACTCCAACACTGCCCCTATAGCCACCAGAATGTCCGGGTCATCATCCACGATCAGGAGCTTCCTCTCGCCCATTGCCGGATACCCCCTTTCTGGCGCTAGCCCCGCGCCCGCCGCCATTGTCTGTCTCGACCATCGTCCGGGGCAGGGTAAAGCAGAAGAGACTACCGCGTCCCGTGTTGGGGCACGGGCTCTCTGCCCAGATTCTGCCCCGGTGCGCCGCGACGATCTTCTGACATATCGATAGACCCAATCCCACCCCCTTTGCGTCCATCACCGGACCGGTCCGGGCTTCTGCCGCGGCACCCTGGTAGAACTCATCGAAGATGCGCGGGAGATCCTCGGCGCGGATCCCAATCCCGGTGTCACATACCTCCACCAAAACCTGGCCGTCGTCTGCTTTGAGAAATACTTGCACTGAGCCGCCCGAGGGCGTGAATTTGATAGCGTTGCCTAGCAGATTCGACATGACCTGCCTGAGCCGCCCCGACGAGCCTTCAACCCACAAGGGTAGCGGAGGCATCTCCAACTCCAACGACACCTCGCCTTGTGTGGCGACCGGACGCAGCAGCTCAACCGTGTCCTGCAGGAGTTCGGACAGGCACAGCGGCTCTTTGGGCAGGTAGCCCTCTTCGAAGCGGGTGATGTCCAGGATGTTTTCTATGAGGTCGGAGAACTCCGTCAGCCGCTCGGTGCACCTGGCCAGGATATCCTTCTGCTGGTCGGAGATCGGACCGAAAAATCCGCCCGCCATTACCGAGATGTAGGTCTGCACTGCGTTGAGAGGAGCTCGCAGGTCGTGCGCGGCGATGGACAGAATACGAGCGAGAGTCTCCTTGGTGTTCTGCATACGTGCCGAAGCCGCCGCGACGGCTCTGCGCATTACTGCGTATCCCATGCGCGGGTCCTGCTCGAGCAGCGCTCGGAGCGCGATTCCGTCGATAGCCAGCAACTGGGTATCCTCGATAGCTCGGGCACTCAGGGTCAGGGCCTCCAGACCGGCGAGGGCCGACCATCCTAGACCCTGGTTATCTGTGATCACGTCCACCGTGCCTCGCTTCCAGCTTCCCGGGCGGGCGGAGAAGTTAGCGTCCAGGGCAACCCTGCCCCTTTCCACAATGTAGAAGTCCTTGGGCTGGCTCCCTTCGGCGAAGATGGCCTCGCCAGCGGCGTAGCTGTCTTCGCGGCACAACTCCACCACCTTGTCCAGTTGCTCCTCGTCAAGGTCGCTGAAATAGTTGGATCGACGGATGACTTCCAGAATGGATAGCCTCCGATTGTGCATGATGTCCATCCTAGCCCTTGATGGATGCCGGCAGGCCGGCAGTCTCCAGAATTCTGGGGATGAGCTTCTCCCAGCCGATGGCCATGATGTGGACTCCCTGGCAGAGAGGACGCAGCTCGCTGATCAGGCGAGCCGCGATCTCGATACTCGCTTGCCGCTTGTCTCCGGCCCCATCGATCTCCTCGATGAGCGCCTCAGGGACGTGGACGCCGGCCACGTTGCGATTCATGAAGCGGGCCATGCCGGCGGATTTGAGGAGGATGATGCCCGCCAGGACGGGGACCCCGAGATCCTTGGCGTCGCGCATGAATACCTCGAACCGCTGTGGCTCGAAGACACCCTGGGTCTGGAAGAACCGGGCCCCGGCTTGCACCTTGCGCTCCATTTTGACAAGCTGAGGCTCCAACGGATTGGCGCCCGGACTGACGGTGGCGCCCAGGTAGAACCTGGGGGCGCCGACCAGTTCTTTGCCCGCTAGGTCCCGACCCTCCTGAAGCTGCCTGGCGGTCTCTAGCAGCGAGACCGAGTCCAAATCGAAGACGGCCTTGGCCTGGGGATGATCTCCCAATGTGACATAGTCCCCCGTCAGGCACAGCACGTTCTCGATGCCCATGACGTGGGCGGATAGGAGGTCCGATTGCAGAGCGATGCGGTTGCGATCCCGGCATGCTAGCTGGAAGACCGGCTCAAGACCCTTCTCGACGAGGAGATGACAGACGGCCAGCGATCCCAGGCGCATGACGGCGCTCTGCTGGTCCGTCACGTTGATAGCGTCTACCTCACCCGAGATAGCCTCCGCATCTTCCAACAGAGGGGCGGTGTGCACCCCTTTGGACGGGCCTACCTCGGCCGTCACTGTGAAACGTCCCGATTCGAGGGCTTCCTTCAGTCTGCTCACTGGCTCCCCTCCGCGTTTCCTACGGCTATCTCCGCGCCGGTTGACTGAAGCAAAAAGCCGACCTAATCCTAGGTCGGCTCATTTTGGCTGGCCTTATAAGAGTCGGCGAAAGGTGTGTTCCTTCCCCGCCATGGCCATCCCTTTATCGGCTCGAATGAACTACCTACACTCCGCTGCCTTCCTCGTCCGCGATGGTGCGACCAAAGGCATCGCCTAGCTTTGCCCCTCTTGTCCGATTGTAAGACGGCCCGCCAGATTTGTCAAGGTGCTGGGCAAGCTGGCGGTGGAGTTATCGTCAAGCGCAACGATCTAGAGTTTGGCCGTCTAGTACCTATTGGCTATTGACGGAAGCCTGCCTACAGGTTAAGCTGTAACCCGGTTGCGCCGCTGCTTTGCCTGCTGCACGTCTCTCGGCTCCGAGACTACGGCGCCATAGGCCGCAGCGAATTATCTCTCCCGCTTTCCCCATGCGAGCGCAGTACTGAGCGAGAACTTTGCCCAGAGAGTTGCGCAGCCCACGAAAAACCTGGGAGGCAAAGAACCATATCCGGTCAAGAACACCTCCAAAACGGTCCTCACATGCAATCGCTTCCATCTAAGAAAGTCGAGATCAATTGGCATTCAGTCAGCGTGCGGTGGATCACCGTGGCGGCCGTGGTGGCTTCGGGCTTCGGGTTCGCGATGGCGCGTGGATCGGCTAGTCAGCCGGCTTCCGCGATGCAGCAATCGGATCAACTCGTGATGGCCGCCTCCACGGATCGTGCTATCATTCCTCCGACGCAGAGCGCTGACGCGGCGCCAACCGCCGTTCCAACACCAGTTCAGCCGTCTCCCACCCCGGTCGCTTCACCTACGTCCGCGTCGGCTCGGACCGCCGTGATCACGCACGCGGTGCAGGATGGTGATACGCTGAGCGACCTGGCCGACAAGTATGGCGTGAGCGTGGATACCATACTGTGGGCCAATAACCTGGCAAACGATTTCCTGCAGATCGACCAACAACTGCTGATCCCACCGGTCTCTGGTGTTCTGTACACGGTTAAGGAAGGCGACAACATTCGCGAAATTGCCTCGACTTACCAGGTGGAAACGCGGGACATCGTGAATGCTAACCAGCTTTCGAACGCCGATGCGCTGGAAAGTGGCTCGAAGCTAATACTGCCCGGGGCCCGCCCCGTCGAGGCGTCGCGGCTCATGGTGGCGGTGCGCGGTGGAGAGCGACAGAGCGAACTAGTGGCACGCCGGTCTGGTATTACCACCTATGAGGTGGCGGACGGCGATACCTTGAATGCGATCGCTAGCAAGTTCGACGTAACTGTGAGCACCATCGTCAGCGCCAACAGCATTCCCGATCCTGACAATCTGACGCCCGGGCAAAAGCTGTTGGTTCCTGCCACGCTTGGCGTCCTGCACACCGTGCAGGAGGGCGACAGCGTGGTTTGGATCGCAGCTCGCAACGGCGTGTCAGTGGAGAGCATTGTCGCGGCGAACAGCCTGTCCAGCCCCGATAGGATCAAGCCGGGGGATCATATCCTGATTCCTTCGCCTACCGCGGCCTCTGGCGGCGCCTTGGTCGTGACGGCCGCTGCTCCGGTGCAGAGGGCGACTCAGTCCAGCTACACAGTGCAGCCAGGTGATACGCTGCTGGCAATTGCCTACAGGCTGGATGCTGAGTTGGATCGCATTGCCCAGGCCAATGGGCTGTCTGAGCCCTACTTCCTGCGGGATGGCCAGGTGCTTCAGATTCCGGGGGGCAACGGGCAGAGCGCCAGCAGCGGATCGGCCGCGGCGGGCAAGAAGACCAAGCATGTGGTGGTACCGGGCGACACGGTGTTTGGTCTCTCCGTAAGCACCAGGGTGTCCCAGGATAGCATCATCGCTTTGAACGGATTGCAGCCTCCATACGTTTTGCAGATCGGACAGGAGTTGGTCATTCCCGCGGGCAGCGGCGACGAGCCCGCCCCGGCGCCTCGCAGTGCGCCCAAGCCCGCGGCCCCGCCCGCCCCCGCGCGGGCTGCCGCGCCTGCGCCCGCGCCCGCGGCACCCGCCGCGCCCGCGCCGGCGAGCAGTCTGGGACAGCGCATCGCGGATTTGGCCCTGCAGTATCGCGGCTACCGCTACACCTGGGGAGGCATTTCTCCTTCCACTGGCTTCGACTGCAGCGGTTTCGTGTACTACATCTACCGGCAGGCCGGTGTGCCGATCCCGCGCGACCTCTTCGGTCAGCTCAATGCCGGCCGCCGCGTCAGCCGGAGCGAGCTCCAGCCGGGCGATATCGTCTTCTTTGCTAACACCTACGCGGCTGGTCTCTCCCACGATGGGATCTATGTTGGAGGTGGTCGCTTCATCAACGCCAACAACGAGAACGTGGGCGTCATCATCAACAGCCTGGGCGAGTCCTACTGGGGCTCCAGGTACTACGCTGCGAGCCGTCCGGGCTCCTAGATGGCGGCGCAGAGCATGGCGCCTGCCAGAGCATGCCCTGGACCGACTCGGTCTCCGAGACCGAGTCGGTCTAGTCGCTACACAGAAGGCCCCGGGGTGACCATCCCGGGGCTTTTCGTATGCAAATCGTTGGGAGCTATCTGGTGGAAACCGGTGAGGTCTCTCATGCCGTTTCCTCTCCCGATGGCGGAATGCGAGTGGTCAGCATCAGAAGTGGCGGTCGCCGGCTGGAGCCAGTGAGCTCGTGGCGCTACTTGGCATAACGCTCTAGGGGAAGGTCGCTTAGTACCTTTTGGCTATTGACCCGCTTCATGCCGGAAGGATAAGCTGTAGTTCGGTTGCGCCACTGCCTTCGCTCCTTGTTCAACTCTCGCCCTCGCGGGAGGCGGCAAGGCAGATCACGCAGTGCATTGTCTCTTCCGTTCCCCAACCAGTGCGCTGCCGCGCCAGGATCCTGCTTGGGGAGTCGCGCAGCTTACCCATAGCCTGGGAGGCAACGGTCATTTCTGTTCAAGAGTATTCCCCCAATCGGCCGCGCGTGCAATCTTTTCTGTCCAAGAAGGTTGAGATCAGTTGGCATTCGGCCGCGACTCGCTGGCTGACGCTGGCGCTCGTGGTTGCCATGGTTGCACCGGGTTCGCTGTATTTCCTGACACGAAGGGCGGCCAGTGCGCCGACGGACGTGGTGCAGCGATCCGAGCAGGCCTCGACAAACTCTGCTGAGCGTCTGGTCGTTCTGCCGTCGCCGGATCCGCAGGTTCCGGCCGCGTTGCCGATCGTAGCGGAGCCCTCCACGACTCCGACTGTTTCTCCTACCGCGATGCCATCCGCGTCAGCCACGGCGACGGTAGCGTCAAGGGACGGGATCGTCACCCATGCTGTGCAGAGCGGCGAGACAGTTGGCTTTCTGGCTGAGAAGTATCGGGTGAGCGAAGATACTATCCGTTGGGCAAATGGACTGGACGGCAGTCCTCTTCAGAGCGACCAGAGGCTCCTGATTCCGCCGGTCTCGGGCGTGCTGTATACGGTCAGGAGCGGCGACAAGCTTGCTGATATCGCCGCAATGTACCAGGTGGATGAGCAGACTATCATCGGAAGCAACAAGCTGACCAGTCCGGATGCGCTGGAGGGCGGAATCCGGTTGGTGATCCCTGGGGCGCGCCCGGTGGAGATGCCCAGAGGCGCCACGGCCGCACGCGGCGATCGGCAGGCGCAAACGGCAACAAATGAAGCGGGTGCCACATCGTATGAAGTGGCGTCTGGCGACACCTTGAGCGGCATTGCCGCCAAGTTCAATGTCACGGTGAGTACGATCGCCAATGCCAACAGTATTCCCGATCCGAATCATCTGACGGCCGGGCAGAGGCTGGTTATTCCAGCGCTGCTGGGGGTCCTCCATACGGTGCAAGAGGGGGACAGCGTGGCCTGGATCGCGGCCCGCTATGGCGTCGCGGTCGAGGAGATCGCCGCGGCCAACAAGCTTGGCAGTGTGGACCTGATCAAACCGGGCGATCGGATTCTGATCCCGTCGCCTGCCTCGTCGCCGGGCGGCGGAGCCACCCCGACGCCTTCGCCGACCCCGAAGGCTGCACCGACCAGTTACACCGTGCAGCCTGGAGATACGTTGCTGGCGATCGCCTATCAACTGGGTATCGCCGCGGACCAGATCGCGCAAGCGAATGGACTAACGGAGCCCTTCGCGCTCCGCGAGGGTCAAGTGCTGCGGGTTCCTGGGGCTGGCGGACAGCAAAACGGAACCGGAGAAACCGCGGCGGCTCCGGCCAAGACCGCAAAATACATGGTGGTGGCCGGGGATACTGTATTCGGACTGTCGGTGTCCATCAAAGTTCCGGCCGATATCATCATTTCACTCAACGGATTACAGTCACCGTACAACTTGCAGGTTGGACAGGAGTTG
Source organism: Chloroflexota bacterium (assembly GCA_004297765.1). Lineage (GTDB taxonomy): Bacteria > Chloroflexota > Dehalococcoidia > FW602-bin16 > FW602-bin16 > FW602-bin16. The sequence continues at coordinate 9,003 of SCTZ01000190.1, forward strand.
GTCATTCCAGCGGTCAGTGGCGACGATCTGGCGGCAGGCATCGGCGGGGCACAGCCTGTGCCCGCACCGGCGGACCCGCCAGCCCCGACACCTACGCCGACTGTGGTGGTAGAGGCTTCGCCGACCCCGCCGCCGACAGCTGTTCCGACGGCCCGTCCGACCAACGTGCCAACGGCCCGCCCAACGAATGTGCCCACGGCCCGTCCGACGAGTGTGCCGACGGCGCCGCCCACGGCCACCACGGCTCCGAAGCGCACGCCCACGCCCGTGCCAACTGCCCCTATGCCTTCACCGGCTCCCAGCGGTAGCCTTGGCGCACGCATTGTGGAGCTGGCCATGCAGTACCGGGGCTATCGCTACACCTGGGGAGGCACGTCTCCGGCGACGGGCTTCGACTGCAGTGGCTTCGTGTATTTCATCTACAAGCAGGCCGGACGACCCATTCCGCGCGACTTGTTTGGCCAACTCAACGCCGGTCCACGTGTCAACCGCGATCAGTTGCAACCGGGTGACATCGTTTATTTTCAGAATACCTACACGACCGGTCTGTCCCACGATGGGATCTACATTGGAGGCGGCCGGTTCATCAGTGCCAACAGCGAGAACGTTGGCGTCATCATCACGGGGCTCAGCGATTCGTATTGGAGCTCCAAGTGGTATGCGGCCAACCGACCGTGAGTCTTGCACTACATGAGAGCCTTGCACAAGTGATAGGGAAGGTAGTGCCCACGTTTTGTCTGGCGGCATGCGCGAAACAGCCGCCCCTCGCGCCTAGTCTGTCTGTCGTCGTCTCCTCCTACCGTGTAGTCTAATGCCCACTCTTGATCTTTCCCCTGAAGAACAACGCATTCCGCTCTGGCACAATCACAGTGCGGACGGAGCGAGCTAAGCTTTCCACCTCCTAGTCGGGCAGCGAGTTCAACGTCTTCGGATAAAGAGAAGCCCCCACGATTTCCCCGCCGCTCGGCGTAGCTCAAAGCCTCCCGAACCACATTTTCTGTCGAGCGCCAACCGATGATGCACATCTCCACGCGTCGCGGCCGCGTAGCGTGCGACGAGTCCTGGCTGGGGGGCCACCAGGATGAGCTTGCGGAGGCGCTTTTCCATCGGGGTGGCGTGCGGCTGCGACCTCGCCTTACAATTAAGGGAGGTGACCGATGCCTGCCGGCAGCGGATGCGTAGGAGGGCTGAGCAACCGCGTGCGGCTGGAGGAACCATGGGGATCTGGCGATGGATCAGACGATTGGGTCCCGGGTTAGTGGCGGGAGCCTCGGACAACGATCCAACCAGCGTCGCCACGATCGCCGTGGTGGGGTCCACCACTGTATACGGTTTGAGTTGGCTGTTCGTGCTGTTGCTGCCCGTGCTGGTCACGGTGCAATTTGTGAGTAGCCGTTTGGGCGCCGTCACGGGCGTGGGGCTGGAGACGCTCATCCGGCGGCGATATGGGCGCTGGTGGGCAGTCATCGCCATGGCCCAGGTGGTGGTTGTCAACGTCGTGACGCTTGCGGCCGATCTGGAAGGTGGGGCGGCGTCCGTATCGCTCCTCACCGGCCTTGACTGGCAGTGGTTCGTGCTCCCTCTAACGGCGGTCATTGGCGCTCTGACCGTGATGGGATCATACGACGAAATCGAGCGGGTCCTGCGGTTTGTGCTCTTGATCTTCGTAGCCTATGTGATCGCCGCCTTTCTCGCTCGCCCGGACTGGGGCGATGTCCTCTTGCACACAGTGGTGCCTTCGTTCCCACTGGATGGTGTGCACATCACGGCAGCCCTGGCTCTCCTCGGCAGCACGCTCACCTCCTACGTTTACTTCTGGCAGACGATCGAAGAGGAAGAGGAGCATCCTCCCACCTCGGAGCGCAAGGTCCTTGAGGTCGACGCCGTCGTGGGGGCGGTACTCGCGACAGTAGTTTTCTGGTTTATTCTAATCACGACAGGGGCGGCGCTCGGTGTGCACGGGATGCAGGTGCAAACGGCGGCAGACGCAGCGGCCGCTCTATCACCGCTGGCTGGCCCCTACGCGGCGATCCTGTTCGCCATCGGTCTGCTGGCCAGCGCAATGCTCGCCATCCCGGTGCTGGCGGCCACAACAGCCTATGTATTTGCAGAGGCTTTTGGCTGGCGGGGGAGCATCAACGATCCGATCAGTCGGCAGTCATGGAGATTCTATACTGTCTTAGCAGGCAGCTTGCTGATTGGTCTCGCTCTGACCTGCTTCGGCGTCGAGCCGATCCGGCTTCTCTATATCGCCAGCATAGTGGGGGGCCTCGGGACACCCGTGTTGCTGGCTCTATTGATGCTGCTGGCGACCGATCGTCGAACCGTAGGTGAGCTTTCTCTGCCCATCGTGGTGGTGGTCGTGGGCTGGCTTGCGACCGCCGTCATGGGGCTTGCCAGCGCTGGGTTCGTTGTGGTAACGCTCTTCTTCTCGTAAATATGCAATCTAAGTTGACACGGACTCCCGGGCGTGTTATGCTCGCGGCGCATTGGTTGGCAGTATGCTTTCAATCGCCCGGTCGTTGTCCAGACAGTGTGGTCGGAAAGGAGATCGGCAATGCAGCGCACGCGACGACAGATCCTTGAATACCTGAAACGACGGGGGAAGGCGAGCCTGGAGGAACTAGCAACGGCGGTGGAGCTAGTGCCCGTGACGGTCCGATCTCATCTCTCGGTTCTCGAGCGCGATGGTCTGATTCGGACGGAGGAGGAGCGCGGCAAAGTAGGCCGTCCGCACTTCGTGTACTCGTTGACTCCGGAAGGCCTGGAGACCTTTCCTCGAGCCTACCATGTCCTGGCGGCCCGTCTGTTGGCGGCAGTGCAGGACGTGTATGGCGTGGAGGGCGTGGATCGGCTTCTGCAACAAATGTGGGACGTCTGGGTGGACGAGCGGCAGCGTAGGGTTGCGGGCAAGGATCTGGACGCGCGTGTGGCCGAGGTCACGCAGATTTGCTCGGAGCAAGGCTGCCTGGCCGAGTGGGAGGCTATCCCGGAGGGTTATCTGTTGCACCAGTACAACTGCCTTACCCTGCGCGTTTCCTCAGAGCATCTCCGGCTCTGCGACTACGAGCACGATGGACTGCGCCGGCTCCTGGATGCACGGGTCGAGCGTTTGAAGTGTATGGCGGCTGGCGACCAGAGTTGCAGCTACCGGGTGACGCCCTCCGACGATGCGACTGAGGCTTGAGAGTTCGAGGCGGCTAACTGCTCACTGACCGAGTTCCTCGGTGTATTGGCAATCTAAGACTCCGAAGTGCCGTGCGTGTCACGGGTTCTGGGTGAACTGGTACGGCGCACCAGGATGTGCTTGGCGGCCCGCTCGCTATCCGCGCTGATCGATTGCTCCAACTGACGTATCTCGGCTCTAGTTTCCTCGCTCAGGTCTCCGGTGCGCTCGGCCTGAGCATGCAGAGATGCCAGGCGCTCTCGCTGCTGATCGATTCGCCTGGTGATTTCCAGGGTCTCCAGCTCCTCTTCGGCGGTTCGTTTAAGTAAGTCGATGCGGCGCAAATCCCCGTCGATCTCGGCGAGGCGGTCCTCGATGTCGGCCATCATAGAGAGGACAGATTCGGCTTCAGCGTTGCCATACAGGATGAAGCGCGGAAGCCGGGCCAGTTGTGTCTGGAGCTGGACACGCAGCGACTCTGTCCGAGCCTCGCGCGCCGCGAGATCCGCGAGGATCAATTTGATTCTGGCGATGGTCCTATCTAGCTCACGCACAACAGATCCCTCCTGTCTACAAGAAGCGCTCAGTTGGTTGTGAGTGCAAGATCAGCACCATATGACCATCCGCGGTCTAGCGCTGTGCCGATTCGAGCTCCTTGCCGATTTCCGGCTGCAGTTGACCGTCCTGGGTGATGGACCAGGCCAGGTCAGGCCCGTGCAGCGGATAAGGATCCTCCTTGGTTGGCCACATGTGCCAGGTTTTGCCACGAGTGCTCCGAATTGCGCTCAGGACCTCTTGCTCTTTGTCGGGCGGCAATTCTGGCGCGCGTAGCAGCCCCTGATCGACCTCGTAGCCGTGTGGATGCCAGTAATCCTGCTCTTCCGGCGAGAAAGAACGGTAGACCTCATCACTGACTACGTACTCCACGTCCATGAGCTTCGCCCCTGGCTGGTCGGAATCGAAGACGGCGCACTGGATGAGATCCGACTCGAGTTGCTGGCAATAGTGGTGCGCGACGTACTGCCGATCCGGGACTGCTTTGATTACGTGGACGCCCACCAGGTGCAGCGTCAATGCGCTGATCGGACTATCGGCTTGGGTCTGGGTTTGGGTCTTGGAATTTGTGCTCAGTCCTCCGGTTGCCAGATAGATAGACATGGCTCCGATAGCCACGGCCAACACGATCCCGAAAAGCATGGTAGTTCGCATGGGCATCTCGTTCTCCTTGAGCCATCCTGGGTTGGATCCTATGTTATACCAATTGCCCTTGGTTGCATCCTGTTGTCCACCGTCCGCCCGCCCGCCGCTAAAGCGAGCGGGCTGAGATAACGAAGCCCCTTCCGAGGGGCTGGGCGCGGTAATCAGCCCGCTTCGGCGGGCTTCGTTGACTCAGCCCAGCGCCACTGCCCTGGGCGTTCTTCGGCGTTGCATCAGCAGATCAGGACAAAGACAAACACAATCGGTATTACGGTCTCTCAGGGAGTTGTGGCGGCAAGTACCGTACCAGACTGCTGCCCGCAAGATCTCAACGGAGGTTGGTCCCGCCTGGACGACTTCTCTCGACTACGTCACGCCGCGGACCGAGTTATTGGCGCGCGGAGGGGTCCAGAGCTACGATACCGCGGTTCGCTATGCCGACGGAAGCGAGCATGACGTTATCTTTTACAAGGCGACCTTCCAGAATCCTGATGGCACTCTGGGCGGACTGGTGGGAACCTTCCTGGACGTCACGGAGCGCAGAAAGGCTGAGCAATTCCGGGAGGAGTACGTATCCCTGATCTCGCACGACCTTCGTCAGCCGCTCACGGCGATCACAGGCCTGGCCGAGCTTTTGCAGCGGACGCTGACGCACAGGGGCTTGGAACGCGAGGCCAAGAGCGCGGACGTACTACTGAAGAGCGCCAGACGGATGAACGGCATGATCCAGGATCTGGTGGAATCGGTGCGTCTGGAGTCGGGGCGTCTGGAGCTACAGAAGAAGCCGACCGATCTTGCCCAACTGGTCTCCGAGATCGTCGAGCGCGTGGGATCGCAGGCGGAGCGGGCCCGCATTCAGGTGGAGGTCGTTGGAACAGTCCCGCCGGCCCTTGTGGACCCTGAGCGTATCGAGCGGGCGGTGAGCAATCTGGTCACCAACGCCCTGAAGTACTCATCACCGGACAGCCCTGTGCTCGTCCGGCTTGAACGCAGGGGTGGCGAGGCCGAGGTCACGGTGACAGATCGCGGCGTAGGCATCCCGCCGGACGATCTGCCCTATCTCTTCGAGCGCTTCTATCGAGCGCGGACGGGGCAGAAATCCGAGGGTCTAGGGCTCGGTCTCTACATCACCAGGATGCTGGTCGAGGCTCACTGTGGCCGCATCTGGGTCGAGAGCGAGCCGGGCCGGGGCAGCTCCTTCCACTTCACCGTGCCGCTGGCGTAGGAGCGGAGATAGCCAAACTCCAATCCAAATCAGATCGGGGTTGCGTGACATATTGTGATCGGCCAGACCGAGTCGGTCTCGTGTTCGCGCTCACGAGCTCCCTGATGGGAAAGCGCAGTACAGCGATTCGCACAGAGGTTGAGTAATGGTCCAATCGAACGTAGGGGCGGACGGCTCTGTCCGCCTGGGGGGCGGGGTCCGGCGATGGTCCTACCATCAACGCTGGCAAGTTGGATCGCGTAGCGGGCGATCTGCCAAGACGGCACGCTCATTTGCAAACAGATGATCACGCCCCCAGCACCACCACACCCTGCCCCACCCCAGGGCGGACAGAGCCGTCCGCCCCTACGTATGAGTGATCAGTCACAATGAGCACTGCGGTAAGAGTCCAGGCCCCAAGCGGGCGTGAATACTCTCCGTGGCACGGCGCCTGCTGCACAGAAGGAGAGCAGGCGCGTCGGGATTGCTCGCGCCACTGGACATAAGGAGGTCATGCCGTGAAACGCTTGGAGGGTCCGACCCGGGGGAGCCAGCGGTTCAGCTTCTACCGGGTCCTCGTGCTTTTCTGCTTCCTCCTGTTTCTCGGGTTCATTCCCGTAGTCCTGGCGCAGTCGGGCTCCTCGGATACGCCCCCGGATGCGAACGCCATGCCGCCGGACCCACCGACGCCGTCACCGGAATCGGAGAACAACGAGGTGCGAGTTAGTGCGGACGAGGATGGTCAAACGATCGACCTTCAGGTCGGGCAGGAGTTGGTGATCAGCCTGGAAGCCAATCCGTCTACCGGCTTTGCGTGGGAGGTGGAGGAGGTCGACTCGTCCATCCTGACTCAGACCGGCGACATCACCTTCGAGCCGGAATCCGATCTCATCGGCGCACCAGGCCTGGCGACGATAGGGTTCGAGGCGGTGGCAGAGGGACAGTCTCCTCTGACGCTCGTCTATCGTAGGCCGTGGGAGACGGACATACCCCCGGTCAAGACCTTCTCGATCACTGTTCGCGTTGGCGGTGCAGACCCGGAGATCTTACAGCCTGATCCGATCGCAACGCCGAGCGGTCCAGATGCCATGCCCGCTACGACCGAAGAAGCTGGACCAGGCGGTGGACCGCCCGTAGACTTTGAGTCGTGTGGCAAAGGGGGCTGCTCGCCATGACAGGCACACCAGCTCGCACTACGTCAGAGACCTGATCTTGGCGACGGGCAGATAGAGATGATATTCCTCCCCGATGAAGCGACGGAACTCGAACGCCTCATAGAAGGCGCGAGCCCGGTCGTCCTTCGCATCTACAGTCACAGCCAGCAGCCCCATCTTTTCGCTGGTGTCGAGACAACGCAGGAGGGCGTCCAGCAGGAGGAAACCACCCAGCCTATGGCCCTGATAGCGATGGTCAACCGCCAGTCGACCAATCAGAGCCGTCGGCAACTCCTCATGCCGAGGTAGCTTGACCCTCATATTCTCCGGCAGCTTGTCTGACCTGACGGATGCGGCCGACAGAGTGTAATACCCAGCAACCTTCTCGGCCTCCCTATCCATCAGTAGATAGGCAACGGCTACTTCTTTGCGCTGATCCTGACTCGCCTGGCGCAACAGGTAGCGGTCCAGAGCATCGACGCCACAGGAGAAACCCTGCTTCGCCTGATCGCCCAGGACCTCCACGCGGTTTCTATTGTCCACTCACCATATCTCGGTGCATCTGCGCGTATCTCTTCAGTCTCTCTCCAGGCTCACCGGGATTTAGCAGGTCATCCACGAAGGCCCTCATGCCCTCCTCAGAGAGGGTGATGGTCCGGTGATGCCGGAAAGCCTCCTCCGTCGCAGCATCCAGCGCCCGCAACGCAAAGGCACTGAAGCTAATCTCCTCCAGGGCGGCGGCCTGTTGATATCGGCGCAGCCGCTCATCGCTCATGCGTAAGTCTGCCCGTCTCAATCTCCCCGATTTCGAGAATCGCTCAACCGCGCTCATCGCTTTCCTCCAATCCCCGATGCCACACCGAACAGATCTATTATACAGCAAATCGCTGTAATCATCGCGTCGAACTTGATGTCCCACTGGACCAAGCTTATCTATTACACTCCTGGCCCGGAAGGGCGTAAAGCGTTAGTAGCTGTACAATCTCCTGTACCGCTTCCTGCGGAGTCCGTATCAGGGCCAGGTCATTGAGCTGTGCCTCAACGCTATTCACGACTGGGAATTTGCCACCTGGAAACTCCGTGTTCCAGTATCGTACCGCCGCACCGAAGGCATCCAGTTCTCTTCCCAGACAACTGTATGGTGGGTCGTCGCTCTTGCCCAGGATGCCAATGTCACGCACGTGTGTTCCCTCATGGATGAGAATCGCCCCCAAAGTACGAGGGTCGGCGTTTCGATAGGCACTGTCCACAACAATGACCGGAACCCCCAGGACGGAGGTAGGGGAGAACCCTCCGACCGCACCTGGTGGCAGAGGAAACAACTCATCCGTAAAACCGACGACTGCGCCGGAGCTTACGATTGCGTTGGCGATGATGGATCCCTCTACACCGCTGTTTGCGATAGTACTGAGTGGTAGTTGCAGTCCCGGTGAGATCAGTGGGGCCGGAGTATTGACCTGGCCCGAAGCATGTTCTTCAACATCAGAAGCGTAGGTGCCCGCTGGGACCATCACAACCGACACAAGTAAAAGCATGAAAACGCTCGTGATTGTCAGTAGTTTGCGCATTGCAGGCGTGAATCTCCTTTGGTCTTGCGTCGTGCCAGCTACACATAACATGGCCTCGCTCGGCCGTACAGCAAGTGACGGACCACATAGACATGCCGGAGTGGGCAATGACGGTAGCTACGAGAGGATCAGACGGGGGGACTCCACAGCCCAGCCTCACGGGGCTGCACCATAGCACCGGTCCTACCGTGCTTTGATCTGGGCAGGTGGATGGTCCTATGGCGTAACCTCAAACACTTCGATCGTATCCCTGATCTCAAGCTCTGCCGGCCTAGTTAGCTTACGTACTTCTCTCTTCAGCAAATGGCGTTCAGACGCCAGAAACTAAGCACAGGCATCTCGATTGGTGCTGGCAACCGCATATCGCCCTAGTTCCCCCCCACGTTTGATGCTCCACCCGATGACCTAGCACCGACAGGTGTGGGAAAACCACAGAAAGCATTGCTTATTAGGCTGGGCTAGTGTATAGTACACACGTAGATACGTTGTTCACCCCCTGAAAGGAGGCTCCGACCATGTTAACCAGAGAGGAGTTGGGCCGGAGGATCGCCAGAGAAAGACAGCGGGCTGGACTGACGCAGGAGCAGCTCGCCTCGGCGCTGGGCTTGGAGCGCACCGCTATTACTCGCATTGAACAGGGGCGGCAGGGCGTAGATACGCTTCAGTTGAGTGCTATCGCGCAGGCCGTGGGTCGTCCACCAGTTATCTTTTTTGAGTCAGATGAGGAACGGTCGCTGGAGGTTATCCTGCGAGCGCCTGATGCACGTCGCGAGGATGTACGCCAGCAACTGGAGTGGCTCACAGAGTTTATCCGGGATTACGAGTTTCTGCTGGATCTCACATCTGGGGTGCAGGCCAAATGATGTCAGTATCGTCCCGTCCGTACTACATAGATGAAGCAGAGGGGCGCGCTCTCGCCGTACGCGGCCAACTTGGGCTGGGCTCTGATGCGTCGGGCAACGTTTTCGAACTTATGGGGCATCTTGGACTGAACGTCGTGCGTTGGCCGATGAGGGCAGATGGACCTGATGGCTTCTACATTCGCAAGGGCGAGCTTGCCGTTATTGCGGTCAATAGTGACAAACGTCTCGGGCGACAGCGGTTTACCGTATGCCATGAACTGGGCCATCATCTCTTCGACAGGCAGAGTTGCATCGATCGCGATATCTTCGATACCAAGAATGTCCCAGAACGCCGCGCCAACGCTTTTGCAGCCTACTTCCTGATGCCACGAGAAGGCGTGCAGAGGTGGATCGAGCGAAGCTACGGCCGCGGACAGCGTCCTGGCACCCTGGATGCTGCGACCATGGTTCATCTGGGGCACCACTTTGGTGCCAGTTTCGAAGCGACTCTCTACCACCTTCACAATCTGGGGCGCCTCCGCCAGCATGAAGTCGAGGAACTAAAGAAAGTGCAGCCAGAGCGCATAGCACGCCGAATGGGATACGATCTGGCGATCGAGGAGCAGGAATGGGGGCGGGCGGTTTTGCCTCCGGATTTCGTTCGTCGCGCCCTTCAAGCCTATGCTTCCGGTGATATATCGTTAGCGCGTCTGGCGGAACTTCTTCGGACTGATGAGCGTTCAGCCAGACAGTTAGCTGAAGAGGCGGGGGCTGAGCCAGCGGCCCCAGCGATCGAGGATATTATTGACGAGGCTCGTCGTGCTTAGACTCGAAGACACTGAGTGGGCGACGAGTGATGCCTGAAGGTGATGTCGTCTTCGATACCACCTGCGTCTTCTACATGACGGTGACTGGCCATGATCACCTTCTGGCGGAGCGGTATGGCGGCCGCTGCTATCTGCCACACAAGCTGGAAAGACCGTGATGGTGCGGGTATCAGCACGCGACGAGGAGGGAGCGAAAGTATAAACACTATGGGATTCGTAACGTATTTTGATTTATTAACTATATTTCTTTTTGGTTTGATTTGGATTGGTATCGTCACGTTTCTTCGATTAAAGAAAAAGAAAAGCTTCGTATATTTGATATTCCTCACCATATTCTACGCCTACCTATTTAAGGTTCTGGATTACACACTATTTCAATTCCAATCTCTACTTCTTCTAAAGTACTTTAAGCCAGACCTTATCCTGCAGGGACAAGCGGCTGGGGAAAATATGAATCCCACTCCGCTTATCACGCTCACTCTTGAGGATCTGGAAACCTCACTTCTCAACATTCTGCTTCTGATTCCTTTCGGCTTCGGACTGCCATTCATTATGGATCTTCGCATGAAGAAGATAGTTGTTATGGGAGCGCTCTTTAGTATCATTATCGAGCTTCTGCAGCTGATAACGGGATTCATGGCAAAAATTACTTTCCGGATTGCCGACATCAACGATGTGATATTCAATACAGTTGGTGTCGCGATCGGCTATTGGGCGTTTGTGATTCTCGCAAAGTGGGTGCGCTCGAGGAACTGAATAAATATAGTTATTGCAGCAATCATGGTTATCGCTGCCTCTGCGGGTGCGCTTTGCGATGCGTTAGTGTAATTGCGAAAAGCTGTACTTAGTCAGCAAAGGTAATCTGGCTAGAATAGTCAGCAAAGTCTCTCCGAAATGGAACGGCGTACTCTCTTGGCAAGATGATCCTATGCACATTGGTCAGCTCGAAGTGAATATCTTGTAGCGCTCGCCACTCACGTTCCATGTAGTAGTTCGTGTCTCCGCCATCGCGCCCTCCCGGCAAGAAGCTACTTGATTTGCTGCTGATCATGATGGGGGCGGGAATCTATGCACTGTTGCAGACCAGTCTGATGGTCTTTGTCTTTCAAGGGCTCCAGGATTCTCTGATCTGGCTTCTCAGCCTCATGTTGATCCTAGCCGTCATCGCGGTGACATCATACCGGTATCGTTAACGCAACTGACGTCGCCATCCAAGTGGTCATCGAACGAAACGAGGGTGCCACGTATCTCGCGCTCAAAATGCCCCCGATGGGAAAGACCCCCATCCGTCTGCTGGAGCAGTCTGCGTGATGATATCTCGCACCTTTTCAAGCATTTCGCGGTTATGCGAATAGGCTATCACGCCACGATGCTGGAGTTGCCCGACAACAACGCCCGGATGCACCTTCATTTGTTCAGCAAAGACTCGTATCTTCACCTTGGAATAGTGCGGGCGTACACGCGCAATGAATGCCTCGAGAGCATCATGAGGTACCAGCGTTTCCGCTGCAAACAGGTCGGCTTTTTTCTCTTCAGGAGGCTCATGCTTGTCCCGCGTCTCGGTTTCTGGCTGAGCTCGCCCAGTTACCAAATCGGTATCCAAGGTAACCTGGTCCCTGCCATCGCCATTCATCACGTGACAAAGTTCGTGCATCAGTGTGTGCCAGAAGGCGTCAATACGGTCAAACCGTATTGACATGGCTATCACAGGCGATTCCTCGTTCAGCCAGAAACACGCGCCATCGATGCGTGTCTTCGGAAGGTGCTCGACAACCAGGAACCGAATGCCCGCATCCGCCAGAACGGCCGGAACGTGTTTGATGGCATCCAAGCTTGGTAACAGATCCCGTAGGCGATCGATGGACTCCAAGATGCGTTCGGGCGAGAAAGCATTGTTGATAGGAATAGACTCCGCCAACTGCCGAGCCCGAAGGAGCCAGACCATCTCGGCCGGTGACAGGCTACGACGATATGGCGTGGACTTCCTCGCGGCAAATGATAGCAAGTCTGGCTCCTTATCCAGGTCGTCAGTCCTTAAGAAGTCCAGTATACGCTTTTCGAGAACGTCCACATTCTCCGAAGGCTCGATCCACCGCCGCTTGATCATCTCACGTACTGGAACCTTGGCATAAAGACGGGCACGCCTTGTCACGCCATCATCTTGATCGGGCGTGCGCGAAAGCCGATATGCGGACTCAAGATTCAGCCAGTACTGAGCACTTGTGCCAAACGCATCTCCGAGACCCTTGGCAGTCTCAGGTGTGATACCCCGCTTACCAGATATGATCTCGTTGACCACGGTCAAAGGACGCCCAAGAATCTCGGCCAACTCGATCTGCGTCCAGTCGCGAGCCTCCAACTCCTCCTTGATAAACTCTCCTGGCGGAAAGACCTCGGCAGCTCTTCTCTCTCCCATGCTGCACCTGCTCTTTCTAGTGGTAGTCCTCGATGCCAATGATTGCGACTACCTTGCAGCTTGAACGGCCTTCGAGTTCGACGATAAGGCGATACTGGTCGTTGAGGCGCATAGAGTGCTGGTGCTGTCTGGTCCCTTTCAATTTCTCGAAGCGGAGCGACTTAACGTTACGGAGATCTCGCTCATCCACCGCTGCCCGTATTTGTTGCATCCGCTTGCGAAAAGCACTCTCGATTGCAGGGGCGAACCCCGCAGTATAGGTCAGGTCAGTCTCCAACTTGTCAAACCTATCGTCTTCGAAGCGTACGTCCATCTCTCCTAACTATACCCCGTCTAGATAGCGCTGTCAAGGTGTGATTTCACGGCTTCAGTGAAAGGATGAAAGGATATGCCAGGGATTACCACAGCTCACCCGCCTAAGTTGACCGCTGGATTTCCAGTTGGCTTTCCGCTTCCCATGCCTCGATGTATGGGCGAAGCCTATCATACGCATGGGCTAGCTTCTGTCTTCTCTCGATACGATCGTAAGGAATAACCGGTGTTTGCAGGACTTCCATCCAGCGTTGTGAGATAAGAGGCGTCCTGACTATCTGACTCTCCTTGCGAAATAGCTGAGCACAGAAGATATACGGGAAGTCATTGCCCCCTTGTTGGAAGTACATTTCCATGAGGCGTTGAAACTCCTGAGTATTCTCGGTGGCGTCTGTCAGAGACACCAAAGTCCATCCATCGTTCTGCCAAAGAGGCTTATCCAAAGGCAACCTTGGATTAGGCTGCAGATCCCGTCTCATAAAGATGCTGCCAAGTTGCCAACCTACAATGTCATGCATACTGCTTTGGAACTTACTAGCGTAATTCGCTGCATCCTGTGCTGTGAAGGACTCGGACAATGTGACTGTCTGCTGCTTTAATGCCGCCTCTAGCTCCAAATCGCGGTTGGATTGAGGAGTTCCTGAGCTAGTGTCCCAACCCAACAACACTATTTGACCTGATGAGCATTTTTGTAGCAGCCACGGCTCACATAGAGTGATACCCTCAGGTGCGCTAGCCAGTGGCGCGAGATGACCAGGTCCAGGTCCGATGTGGAAGCCAGGGTATCTCGCTCTTAGATACAACTCTGGCATAGCCCCACACCCTATCGGCGTAGTGGGACCGGTTACTAAGACAAACGCAAGAAAATCGTCCAACATGCTTTCCAGCAGCGCTTGCTGGAAAGGGAATTGCCGAGTGAGACCGTTGCGTCGTAGATTGAGTGGCAGGAGCCCATTTGGATCAAAGCACGAGCAGCTTGGAGGCGAGAAATGAAGATTCGGGGTTGGGGCCAAATTGAGTTGCTCGTACACCGGGCGAACAACTGGTAGAGTGGTAGAGGGGCGATGATTCCGCTGAACAATGATGATACCGTTGCATGTAAGGGGAGGCGCACTACCGTATGTCCATTGGATGTCCTGAAACCCACTGTACGTTATCCTCCGCCAACCTGGTGAAAGGAGAGAACCCGATTCAGGCAACTCCGAGCGCTGAACGAGGGGCGTCTTTAGTATTGGAGTGCGCGTCACACAAGAAAGAACTCTTGGCCACTCTGAGGCCGAGGCTCTAACCTGGTCAGAACGAAGGATTGCAGTGACATCGTCTATCTCAACAAATCTCTTGACCGAAGGCTGTCGCAGAGCATACCAGTCCCAATCTTCATCATACTCTAGCAGCTGGCAGAGCACCAGCTCGTCAATCTTCACTCCTATGGTTGTGCCAACGTCACGGTTTGCCTTTCCTAGCTCAATTACTTCATCATCAATTGAGGCTTCGAACTCGACACCAACTTCTTCGTCAGGATGCCGTGTTGATACGGAGATCCGATCGCCCAGCAAGAACGTTGCGAATACACCTACTCCAAATCTACCGGAGCGTAGGACTCGCGAGTTCCCCTCTTCGGTCTCGAAGACTTTTCGCCAGCTTGCACTACGCCGCAGAGTTGCGCCTGCCTTCAGAAAATAATTCTGGATGGTGTCAGCGGTCATGCCGATGCCTCTGTCACTAACCACAAGCCAGAATGAGCCATCGCTCTCTTGCTTCAGGGTGATGATTACGTCTGCTTCTTGGCATGCCCGTACCACATCTTGTTTATCCCCACGAATCCTCAGATACTCATCAAGCTCTCTAACGGCATCAACGGCGTTTTGGACAAGTTCACGGACGCCGATGGCAGGTTCCTTGCCGTACAAAGGCTCGACGAGGAGCTTCATCACTTCTACCCCTGCCACGTCGAAGGCTGCACGACGAGGGAAATATTCTACCTGCTGTGCAAAGCCCTCCTCATCATCAAGGTTTGAGGTCACACGCCGGATGGTGAGCCCTAGAGTATCCAATCCCTCAGTCGTGTACCGGCTGTACAGTTCCCCTAGCACAGCCCACGACGAATCCAGCTCTGACTGAATCCCGGTGAGAAGTTCCTTCAGACGCAAGTATATGCCCACGCCGTCAGGCTTGCAGTGCACGAAGAGCGATTCCACGTCTGCGTCAGTCCTAGCATCTTTGATTGCTTGATGGGCGCTCCATTCTCTCGCGGAGATCGGGCTGCGCAAGCTTTTCACTGACAACAATTGCTCGGGTGCGCGTGTTGCCTCGACCTGGAGGTAGTCCGCAACCCGCACCACTGCCATGAGGAAGACTGGGTGGATTTGTCTGTATTGGCGCTCATTGTAATGGGTTCTCAAATAATCGAAAGTACCACGGAGAGGCATACCGTGGCTTCTTGCTACGACCCCTGCAATATCATTGAACTCATCATCGAAGCCTTGTGGCGCCAGCTGTCCTGATGTGGGACCAGGCATTCCATTGATGGCAATTTGGTGAGCTAGCCGATGGTGATGGCGTCGGATGAACTCACCGATCAGCTTCAGTTGTTCCTCTGTCCATAGCTGAGGCTCCTTTAAGTCTGGAATATTGATAGGGTCAGGGCTGCCAAATAGGTTCTGCAACGCTCGACCATCAAAACGTTTGGCTTCCATAACATAGTCTGCCCAGAGCACATTCCACGGTTCGTCTTTGAACTTTTCAACAATGCGCCATTGTTGATTAGTTGAGACCAATCTAACGAACCCATCTTTGGTTAGGTGCATTGCCACATCATGCAGTAGACAAGCCAAGACGAGAACCGCGGCATCCTCGGCTGTGATGACGCCAGCTGGATCCCTGATGAGAAAAGCTGCCGCCCGCATGACTCCCTCAACATGGTCTATGCCGTGGTCGGTATATTCCGGAAAGAAGACCGTCTTGTTGTCTTCCAGCAGCGCTTTGAAGGCTTGCAGTGACAGGTCAACGGCCCCTCTTAGCTGCGTGTCTCGTGCTAGAATTCCTTCCAAAAAGGTGGGAATCTCTATCGTCGTTGTCATTACAGACTGGCTCCTTCTGTGTTCGCTTCACCGACTACCCAGGATTCCTCTCGTGAGAAGACTCATGCGGTGGTCGCAACTGGGTCTCTTTTGGGTTCGTACGGAGCTTGGATATCAGGTGGATAGTACCGCATTACCTTTTCCCATTGCTTTGACAGAGTACAATTCCCATCTAGGTCTTGTAGGACAAAATCGCCTGTAGCGCCCTTAAACACGGTGTCATCAAACCAATCAACCATTGGATTGGCAAGTTGATCCAGGTTGCCTATCTGCACCCCACTGTCCACGAGGTAGTGATTCTCGCCTTTTGCGAAGGCAATGCATACCTGTCTGCTAAACTTGTTCTCGAAGATAATTACACCGAACCCAGGCGAAACCTCAACTGGAGGTATGAAGTGGAGTTCTGCTCTCCGCCGCTGCTCCATGACCAGCTCCATCTCATTTGATGTATCGAACAAGTTCAGCATCAGTTGGATGTACTGTAGTTGGGCACGGAGTCTGCTTCTAGGCACGATAGGGTGCTCTCGCTCGACCACCTCGCACGTGGGGTGTTCTCGGTCACTGTTGAATTGTGGGAGATAACCACTGGGAGGGAAACCGAAGACTGCTTTGAGTTTCAGCACTCTCCCGCCCGGTCGCAAAGCGTCCGCGAGGGCGGCAAGCCATTCTTGCTTTTCCTTCGAGGTGTCCCATAGACCTACGGGAGCATAGAGACGAACACAATCCCACGTATTGGTTTTAACGGCATCCCGACCTTTTTGGTAGAGCTCCACACTGTTCTTATAGACGTAAACGCTCGGTTGCTGACAGAGTATCTCATCAAGCCGATCCTCGATCTTACGCATGTGAGTGAATCGGTCGAAGGATAGGCTGATGGCAAGAAGTCCTAGGAGGGCGAGGATCAACCCTAGGTAAAGGTCGCCAGAATTCGGGTGCCCGTATCGGGTCATTACCGTCAGAAGTGCTCCAAGACCTACTGCCCCCAGTATCACTGCTTGTATTGCACTTTTGGGATCTTTGCGAAGGAACCGCAGAATAGACCGCATGATCGAATCTCCTTTCAGCTCCAAAGCCTGTCGCATCAAGAAGCCGGCACGACGAGCCCCATGCGCGAGTTAGACTGGCAGCTAGGCAGCAGATTGCAGTCCATAAACGCGCCTCTTTCACACATTCCTTCGTTTGCTGGAGGCTATTTCTCCAAATCCTCCGCAATCGCCGCGAACTGCTCCAGCGCCGCCTGCAAATCTTGCACGATTTCCGCCGCCAGTATGTCGGGGTCGGGAAGATTGGCGCTGTCTTCCAGCGACTGGTCTCGCAGCCAGAAGATGTCCAGGCTCACCTTGTCACGCGCCAGAAGCTCATCGTACGTGTAGGCACGCCACCGACCATCGGGGTTTTCCTCCGACCAGGTGGGTGTCCGTTCATGTCGGTTCTCTGGCTTGTAGCAGGTTACGAACTCGTCCAGGTCGGCGCGAGAGAGGGGATTCTGCTTGAGCGTGAACTCCATGTTGGTGCGTAGGTCGTAGATCCACAGCTTCTCGGTCCAGGGTCTTTCACTTGCAGGCTTCCGGTCGAAGAACAAGACGTTTGCCTTGACGCCCTGCGCGTAAAAGATTCCCGTGGGGAGACGCAGCAGCGTGTGTACGTCACACTCATGGAGCAGCTTCCTGCGAACGGTCTCTCCGGCCCCGCCCTCGAAGAGCACGTTGTCCGGCACGACCACCGCGGCTCTGCCGTGTATCCGCAGGATCGTCTTGATGTGCTGCACAAAGTTGAGCTGCTTGTTGCTGGTCGATGCCGCGAAGTCATCACGCACGATGACCTGTGATTCTCGCTTTGATTCTCCTTCTTCGTTGACGAAGGTCACGCTGCTCTTCTTGCCGAAGGGTGGATTGGTCATCACCGCGTCGAAACGCTCAGCCGGGTCGGAAGCCAAGCTGTCGGCAACATGGATGGGGCAGGTGCCACCGTTGGCTCCGATGCCGTGCAGGTACAGGTTCATCACGCAGAGACGAGCGGTGTTGTCCACGATCTCCCAGCCGTGCAAGGCCCTATGCCGGAGATGGTCCCACTGGTCTCGGTCCAGGGGAGAGTGGCTCTTCACCATCGCGTCGTAGGCAGCGAGAAGGAACCCTCCTGTGCCACAGGCGGGATCACAAATCGTTTCGCCGGGTGCAGGTCGCATCACATCGGCAATCGCCTGGATCAGCGGACGCGGAGTGAAGTACTGACCCGCACCCGACTTGGTGTCTTGGGCGTTCTTCTCCAGCAGACCCTCGTAGATGGCGCCCTTCACGTCGATGCCCAGACCGATCCATACTTCGCTATCGATCAGCTCGATCAGACGACGCAGCTTCGCGGGGTCTTGAATCTTGTTCTGCGCCTTGCGGAAGATGACCGGAATCAGACCAGCGCCTGTGCCCAGCGTGGTCAGGATGTGACGGTAATGCTTCTCCAGTTCATCGCCATCACGCGACAATAGACTGTGCCAGTTGCATTCCTCGGGTATGGCGCTGTCCTTGTGCAACTCGTGGACCTGTTCATTCGCCATCTTGAGGAACAACAGGTACGTCAGTTGCTCCAGGTAATCACCATATGACATGCCATCGTCCCGCAGAACGTTGCAGTAGTTCCAGACGCGCTGAACGATGGTGGATGAAGAAGTTGGTAAGGTCATCTGTTTGTCCCTTGCGCCACTAATCGTTGACCGCAGACAAGATACTGGCCTTGGTTCTTGGCCGGGGTCCATCGGCTGTCATTCTGAGCCGGAGCCGCAGCGGAGGCGAAGAATCTCCCCGTTCGTCGTCCCAGCAGGACCTTTCCCCTTGCCATGGCCTCATCGCCCGTTCCAACGAGGAGATCCTTCGCTGCGGCTCAGGATGACACTCGGGCGGCCGTACGCAAAACGAGAGCCTAGCTTTCACTGTGGCTGACCAATAATGGCAATTGCAATTGCTTGGAATCTTTCGCCATATTCGACCTTGTCGGTGCGCTTTGTCGCTGTGCGCGTATGCGTTCCAGGAGCACATCGGCGGGTTCATCTGCCGGGTCTTGTGGCACCAGTTTTCCCTCGAAAGCGCGTTTCAGGATTGACTGGCGCAACCGATCCGCACGCTTCAGATTGTGCTCGACGATGCTTTCCAGTTCATCGACCACTGACAGACGACGTTCAACTTCATTGACAATGCGGTTTTGCTCGGCAAGGGGAGGAAGAGGAATTGCCAGTTTCTCCAGAATAGCTACGTTGATGTTCTTTTGTGCGGTAGCTGGTGCATACTGCTCCAAGTCTTCCTTGGCAACTCGCATGAAGAACTCGATGAATCTTACTTCAGCATGATCCGGTTCCACCCTGAAACCCACTACGCTGTCAGGAAAGCAACTGTCAAATGTCAGGATTCCGCTGTCGGCTATGTTTGCGGCAATGGTTATGCACAAAGTTCCCGCACGCCAAAGCCGGCTTTGCGCCAATCCAAACTCGCTGTATGTCTGCGTGAATGTGGTGATCCTGCCGCGTGAGTTCTTCACGTCTCCGGTTTGAATGAATGGGTAAGGTCCCCTGTAGAGCCGTGCATCATCTCTCGGTCGATGTTTCGACTTGCCACGCGCAAGTTCTCCCAATTGTGGGAGTGACGACCAGCACCATCCCACTGGCAACTCTGGCAAGTCGTCGGTGTCTGGCACTTGCGGTTCGACGTACTTCGCGCTCTTTGGGTCTTTGCCCTTGGCCAGCAGGTCTTGTTCCCACTTTGCTCGACGTTCTGCCAAGATGCGGTTGAGCAACGCGGAAGCCGGTTCATCGTTCGAGTCTTGCGGGACCAATCGACCCTCACACGCGGCTTTGAGAACTGATGCGCGGTAACGCCTAAGATTCGCCTGCACTCGTCTGAGTGCCGATGTTCCTGCATCCAGGCGGCTGAACTGCTTCTCAATCTGAGCCACGATGCGTGTTTGTTCCGGAAGGGGAGGCACAGGAATTGGCACTTTCCGCGACAGGAACTGGGTGTTAATGCTGGCTTGGTTCACGTGGTTTGTGCAGTTCATCTTGAAGAAACCGGTCCGAAACAACTGATGGAGGGCATACGCGACCCAAGCGGGGTCCACAGAACCCTCGTGCAGCCTGATTCTCGTCATGTGGTTAGAATAACCACACCGCATGTCGAGCTGGACGTGTGCTGTCTTGCCGACCAAGTCGGGGCTATTCGTGTTATTAAACAGCACATCGCCCTTTAGCAAAGGGTCCCACTGTGGTACCTCCACGTACTTAACCTCGGACAACTCTATACGCCCGTTGAAGTTGATGTTCATCGGTCTCAGGTGAGGAATACCACGCCCTTCTTGATTATGCTGACCGCATGGGAATCCAGAATTGACGCTTTCGGCAATGTCCCCCACGGTTGCCCATACCCATCCCGCAGGCAGGGAAACTCTTCGGTAGTCTTCGTTGGCGGCAACAGGAAGTTCGCGATCAGTTCCCATGTTACGCTGCCAATACCTTATTCAGTTCGTCCAAGAGATTCACGAACTCTTTCCCCAAAACACGACTTGCGCCAACTCGACCACCTTTGTCGAGGAACTCGCCGTAATCTAGGTCCTCGGGAGTCATGGAGAGATTCACGCCGATGGACTCGGCGATGTGATCCAACCACCAGCGTTGCTCCGGCGTGAAAGATCTGCCTGCTGTCTCCTGCGCCTGCAGCCATCTCTCGTAGCGCCTGCGCACCTGATCGGGGTAGGGAACCAGCTCATCCTCAGTGCCTGCCGCGTGACGCACCAGCGACACCAGATCGGTCAGCACTCGTCGCTCTTTGACCCCACGCACTTTGTCCCGTTCCAATTGGGCATACGCTTGCCACAGCTTCTCCGTTGTCAAAGCCAAAGGCGGTGGTTCGATACGTGCCGCTAACTCCTTGATCTGCTGGTACGTGACATGCCGCTGTCCGTAGGGCTGATTGAAGAGTATTTGCAGCGCGGAAATCTCGTCGCGGTTCTGCTCGATGAACTTCTGGAAGGATTCCACGGTTGCTCTAGCTTTCTCCGTGGCTTGTGCATCGAAGCCTGCCGCGATGACCTGGTCCTGGCTCACCCTATCGATAGTCTGCTCGCTCTGCCGTTGAATCTCGATCAGCAGACGACGAAAGTCAGGATTGTCGAATGGCGTGCCCGCTTGCTCTACGAGCGTGGCTGCAGCTCCTTTGACCTGGTCATCCGTCGGGCTTTCGGTGCGATTAAGCAGCCTGGCCATCTCTAGATGTTTGTCGGGATCGATGGCATCCAGGAATGCGTTGGCAAGGTCTCGCAGCGACAGTCCACCGCTGCTCTCGACGATCCTGGCGTGATCCTTCTCGCTCACCGTTCGTTCCATGCGCGCCAGACGAGCGGCGAGAGAGCTCAGGGTGTCTTCGTCCTCGCTCCCCAGCGCCACCGCTTCCACCAGCTTCTCGAAGGATACCGTACGCTTGCGCTCCAGGGTCTGTGTGTCTACCTTGGGCAGGTCCACCACCCCCACGGCATCCACGATGACGAAACGATCCTTGACGCGAGCGTTGGGCGTGACCGCCTGGAGATCGGTTGGGTTGATGACTCGTGTGCCTCTTCCCAGCATCTGCTCAAACAGCACCCTGGACTTGACGGGGCGCATGAAGAGCAAGACCTCCAGGGGCTTGATGTCCGTGCCTGTGGCGATCATATCCACCGTCACGGCGATGCGCGGGTTGTAGCTATTGCGGAAGGAGGCGATCAGCGTCTCGGGATCGACACCTTTGACCATGTAGGTGATCTTCTGGCAGAAGTCGTTCCCCTTGCCGAATTCCTCGCGCACAATGCGCACGATGTCTTCAGCGTGGGTGTCGTCCTTGGCGAATATCAGCGTCTTGGGCACATCCTGGCGCTCGGGGAAAAGCTCCGTGAAGAGCCTGTCGCGGAAGGCGCGGATGACGGTGCGGATTTGGCTCTCGGAAACGACTTTCTGATCGAGCTCACCAGCGCTGTACACCAGATCGTCGTCGAGCTGCTCGCGTATCTCCCGACGGGTCCGTCGGTCGCGCTTGTCGATGTAATAGCCCGCCTCGACAGTGCTACCCCGTTCGGTAATCTCCGTGCGGATGCGATAGACCTGCCCATCCACGTTCACCCCATCCGCAACCGCGCGTTGGCGGGAATACTCCATGACCAGGTTCTCTCTGAAGAAGCCTAAAGTCTGCTTGGATGGGGTTGCCGTCAATCCGATCAAGTAGGCATCGAAGTACTCCAGCACCTGGCACCAGAGATTGTAGATAGAGCGATGGCACTCGTCGGTGATTATGAAGTCGAAGTACTCGATGGGCACGCGAGGATTGTACCCAACGGTCTTTGGTTTCTGATTGGGCGCGGTCTCAAGCTCGAACATGGAGCGTTCCTCTAGCTCCTTGTCGAACTCGGTTTCACCGCTCAGGATCGAGTACAGGCGCTGGATAGTCGTAATGCAGACTCGGTTGACGGGATCGAGCGCGTTGGAGGTCAGACGCTGGACATTGTACAGCTCGGTGAACTTGCGCCCATCATCAGGCGTGATGTACTGCTGAAACTCCTTGAGGGTCTGCTTGCCGAGGTTACTGCGGTCCACCAGGAACAGAACTCGCCGCGCATTTGCAAACTTGATCAACCGATAGACGAAGCTGACGGCGGTAAAAGTCTTGCCGCTGCCGGTTGCCATCTGAATCAGAGCACGAGGGCGATCGTCAGCAAAGGAACGTTCCAGATTCTCGATCGCCTCGATCTGAGCACCCCAGAGTCCATCTGTGGCGAGCAGAGGCATACTCCGAAGTCTCGACCGAAGCGTTATTGATTCGCTTGCCCACTGCGCCAGCGCCTCGGGGCGATGGAAGCCAAACACCCTGCGGCTGCGCGGAAAGGGGTCCATGCCATTCGTAAAGAGGGTTTCGATACCAGTGCTCTCGTAGAGGAATGGCAGAGGGTCACGCCACGACTGAAATCTGCCCGTGATCCCCATGCTGTACTTGCTCGATTGGGGCTCCACTCCGCTCAGAGTGGTGCCAGCTCGTTTTGCCTCGATGGCACCAAGTGCTTTGCGATCCACGAACAGCAGGTAGTCAGCAAAGCCGGTTTGCAGCGGAAACTCGCGCACGGCGACACCGCGCGCTGCTCGAAGGTTCAGGCTTTCTCGGTCTTGGACCTTCCATCCAGCTGCTTCCAGCAGTTGGTCAATCTTCTGTCGAGCTTGTGCTTCGGGTAACGGCATAAGTCCCTCTTCTAGGATTGACAACATGCGGATGGCTGATCGAGATGCCAGGTAGGGACCATGAAGCTTGCCTAGTATACCACAGGGATGACCTCTCTGCCCACGTATTGGCTGCCACGGTCAACACGTCAGCCAACCTTGCATGGAAAGAATCTGCGCGCTACAATCAGGCTTGCGCTGGTGAGTGGTCCAAAGGCTAAGACGGAGAAGGTCACGGTGGAAAGCGAGCAGACTGTGAACCAAACACAACAGCCGAAGTTGAAAATTGCCCGTACAGAAGCGTCCGAGAAGATTTCGGCGTCATTGCGCAAGGGGCACGAACTCAGGGATCGGAACATCCCGTCCTGGTGGGAACTGGATGTGGCGGTTCATGACCTAGACAAATGGAACCGGTACAACCACGACTTGCTGCTCCACCTATTTGACAATCCGACCGTTGCCGATGAGTATTCTGCGGCACCGCTGCGTCCGGTGTATTCGCAAGGGGATTTTGAGATTGAGTCAAGAGAGTTTCATTGGAACGCCTGCGGACGAGTAGCGTATGTCGAATCCATCCTAGAACGTTTGGAGTTTATGTCGGAGATCAGGAATCAATCTACATCCGCTTCGCCGTCGAAGGAAACGGTCAATCCGATGGCGCAAATCTTCAAGGAATACCTTGCCCCGCCTCCCAATCGCACAACGCGTCCACGCGTAGGCAGAAAGATATTCGTCGTACATGGTCACGACGATGGTTCAAAAGAAACCGTGGCAAGGCTAGTGGAGAAGTTGGGTCTGGAAGCGATCATTCTCCACGAGCGACCCGACGCGGGTCGAACCATCATTGAGAAACTGGAAGACCACGCATCAGATGTGGGGTATGCTGTCGTGCTACTCACAGCCGATGATGTTGGGTACGACAAGAGTAAACCGGATCAGCAGGAACAGCGTGCCCGTCAGAACGTGATCTTTGAACTCGGGTTCTTCATCGGCAAACTCACGCGAAAACATGTATGCGCCTTGTACCAGGAAGGCGTCCACATGCCTTCAGATTACCAGGGTGCGCTGTTTGTCCCGATAGATGCTAACGGTGCGTGGAAGCTCAAGCTCGCGAAGGAAATGAGGAAAGCAGGATTACCAATCGATCCAAATAAGATGGTCGATCTGGTGTAGGTAACCGGAGAGCACGAGGGTCGTCAATAATGCCAGTTGTACTACATCCACTTCCTACTTTGGGCCCGATCACACGAAAGAAACTGGTCCTCGTCAAACAACTGTACCAAGAGGCATTGGTACAATCTTCTCGAAGCGGCATCGCCAGTCGGATGTTGTCGGTTATACACTTCGACCTCGCCAATGAAACCACTCTGAGAACGGTAATAACTGCTCTGGATTCTTCCAACGAACTCGCCAAGAAACTCGATGACATGGGATTCACTCATTTGGTCAACAAAGCCGACAAGGTACTTAGTTCGAACAAACTGAAGCCAGTGCCCAAGACGGATACTATACAGCGTGTCCACTTCATTCGGAATGCTGCTCAACACGAAGCGCGGTACCCGAATGAATCGGAAGTAAGCGATTGTCGCACGTACACCAGAGATTTCTTGAAACAGATCATCTTCAACGTATGGGGTCTGGAACTGGAGAAGATCAGTCTCACCGAGCTGGTTCAGAATCGGCAGATCAAGAAGTACCTTGTCGATGCTGAGACAGCGCTTGGCAAGGGCAACCTCGTTGACGCAGTGGAATACGCATCTGCTGGTCTTCAAGTAGCGATGAATCATGCAGGTGAAGCCATAGTTTGGCATAAGCCAAGGTTTACGGGTCAACACTATGACGACGAGTACCTCGAAGACACGCTGGACAGAATGAAAGACGTTCTGTCATTGGCTGTGTTGGGTTTGAACTACGGCGACTTCATGCGCTACAAGAGAATCGTAGGCGCCGTGTTTGTCAGGTCAGATGGGTCGTTTCAGCACCCTGACATGAAAGAGGAAATTACAGCACGGGATGCTGAGTTTGTCGTTACGTACTGCATAGACACTGTTGTTCAGATTGAGAATGCTGTAGGCAATCTTGACGTATTGGCAGAACCAGATGGTCGTGGTGCATAATCGTCTTGTTCTTGTGAATGTCGTGGTGGCTTTGTCGAAGAACGACAGTTGACGTGAACCCCATTACACGAAGGAAACTCGTGCTGATCAAGCCGCCATAGCAGAATACTTTGGTGGAATCGGCTGGGCAAGGTACCGAGAAGGAGTCTCGCGGCTTACGAGCGATTGCCGCACGTGGATTTCCGCCTACGATGCCAAGTGACCGCCTCACATTGCACTTAAGCCGAGGATGTCCGCATGCTTAGCTATGACGAGATGCCAGAAGACAACGAGGACTTGGCGAAGGTCGAGGTGTCCTTCCCAACGCTGCCACGGGATTCGGCTGAGAGTTGCCCGGTGTCTATCTCGGAGATCATGGAGTACTTGGCTTCGGAAGGCGAGAACGTTGTGCCCGACGACCTGCACTTCATTCGGACCGCGCAGGTGGCTGAACGTGAGTTCTGGATCTGGCGATTCGTGGATTCGGATGGGGACGAGTGCTACGTTACCGTGGATCATGGTTCGAATGAGTGGTGCATTGGGTACGACGCAAACTGGCATGGCCTTTCGCCAGAGCAGTTTATGCTCGGTATCTATCACAACGTCCTCTGAGGTGCTGCTCTTCTGCTTCCAGACGTATTCTATACAGGCGTCGCTGATAGCCTTGGCTACCTGAACCTCACCCATGCGGATTAAAGTTGCACCGAATGCCGACTGTAACAGGGAGCCCAACGGTCGATCTGCGGCAGACATCAGGGCGATGGAAGGGAAGTACGTCTGTATTGTGTTTCTACTGCGGTACTACTGCGTTTGCAGATGCCCCGTTAACGTCTCCGAACCTCGCCACTTGGTCCCGCGAAATGAAAAAACCGCATCTGCATGCGGTTTCTCTGGTGGCTATGCTGGCTGGGGAACCAGGATTCGAACCTGGCGTAAAAATCGTCCGGGGTGGTGATATCGGCAAATCGTCTCGGGATTCGCTCCAATGCTTCCAGAAGCGTCCTTAGTTGCTCAGCCAGCGACTCCCGATCATACATACACCGCCTCCTTCTCGATTCTCGCCTTCAGCCGGGGGTTGATCAGTCCGCGCAACTGCAACACATCCACCGGGCGCCCCAGTAGTTCCTCTAAGTCTTGTTTCATCATGGCGGTCATGTATAAGTTGGGGGCGTCAGTATCGAATACGATGTCGACGTCGCTGTCGGACCTGGCGGTGTTGCGAGCGTACGAGCCAAAGTAGCCCAATGCACTCAGGCGATACTCCGCTCCATGGCTCTCCTTGAATCTCGTCAGCAGGGCGCGCAGCCGATCGGGGGAAAGAACCTCCTCGTTCATACCATACCTCCACGATGGTAATTGTACCATCGCTAGGATGGGGATGTCCTCTTCAGCCAACAAAAAAAGCCGCGTGCTGCACGCGGCTTCTGGCTGGGGAACCAGGATTCGAACCTGGGCATGCAGATCCAGAGTCTGCTGTCCTACCACTAGACGATTCCCCAGTGACGGATCGAATTGTAGCATATCGCGGCGGGTGTTGGCAAGGTTGCGGTTGCCAGTATCAGCCGAACAACCTCCCGTGGATTGGCATCCCGCGGCGTCGCGTGGCGGCGGCACGGTTATTGCAGCATAGGCGCCCGGCGAATGCTTCTGGAGGTGATATTGACATGGCTATGCCGATGTGGGGGGGCCACAAGGCGACGGTGCATTGGACCAACGACTTAGAGGAGGCGCGCAAACGGGCGCAGGCCGAGCGCAAGCTGATTCTGCTGGACTTCTTCTCACCAACCTGAGGCGGTTGTGCAGCGCTGGGTGCCGTGACGTACCCGGAGCCAGCGGTTGCCGATCTGGTCAACGAGCATTTCGTGCCGGTGCAGGTCAACGTTAAGGAGGACAGCGCGAAATCGCTGATCGAGCGCTACCATCAGATCTGGACGCCGGATCTGCGCGTGCTCGGAGCGGATGGCTACGAGTTCTATCATTGGAACGGCTATCTGCCGCCGTTCGAGTACGCCGCGCAGTTGCTCGTGGCGGAGGGGCAGACCTACTTGCGACTGCATGAGTTCGGCAAGGCGCAGGAGCTCTACGAGGAGATCCTGAGTCGCTTCCCAACTAGCGCGTTCGCTCCTGAAGCGCAGTACTTCCTGGCGGTCGCGAAATACGAGACGAGCCATCAGGGAACGGATCTGCTGAGTGGATGGCATCGCGTTCAGACACGCTACCCGGAGAGCATCTGGCGCGTCAAGCAGTCATTCACCGAGAGCAAGTAGTGTGGTGTTGCTTTTGACCTGATAGGCGAAGAGTTGCGGATCTGTCGGATCGGTCCGATCGGACGGATCGGTCGGATTCGGCGGATCAGCATCATCTCATCGGTCCCTGAGCGGTAGGAGGTCGCTACCAGATCACTTTGCCGTCCAGAGAGTCGCCCAGCAGGCTGATGTTTTCTGTCCAGGGACCGACCGTGAGATACTTCCAGGCGCTGTCGGCCAGGAGCACCACGACCGTGCCGGAGCGCATGCGCTCTGCCACGCGGACGGCGCAATGGAGTACAGCGCCCGAAGAGATCCCGGCGAAGATGCCCTCCTTCTCAGTCAGCTCACGGCAGCGGGCGAAGGCGTCGCGGGCCGAGACGATCACCTTGCCGTCCAATAGCGAATGGTCGAGCAGCGGTGGCAGGTAGCCGTCGGCGAAGCTGGTGAGCCCCTGGACCAGGGTGCCGGGGTTCGGCTCGACGGCGATAACGCGAGTCCGTGGGTTGTGCTCCTTCAGCCGTCGCCCGACTCCCATCAGCGTTCCGCCGGTGCCCAGTCCGGCCACGAAGACGTCCACTTGCGGCGCGTCAGCGAGGATCTCGACGCCGGTGGTCTCGTAGTGGGCAAGCAGGTTTGCCTGGTTAGCGAACTGGTTGGGCATGTAGTAGCGCGGGTCCTGAGCCAGCTCCTTAGCTCGGGCGATGGCGCCGGCGGCGCCGTTCTCGCGCCCGGTCCAGGTGATCTCGGCGCCGTAGGTGGCTAGCATCTGGCGCACTTCCAGGGTCACGTTTTCCGGCATGACCACGTGCACGCGGTAGCCCTTGCGGCGTCCGATCATGGCCAGGGCGATGCCGGTGTTGCCGGTGCTGGGCTCCAGAATGATCTTGTCGGGGGTGACGAGTCGGTCGCGCTCGGCCTTCTCGATCATGTAGAGGGCCACGCGGTCCTTGACGCTGCCGCTGGGGTTGAATCCTTCCAGCTTGGCGAGCATACGAACTCCGGGGTTAGGGCTCAAACGGGGTATCTCGACGAGCGGCGTGTTGCCAATGGCGTCGAGAATATCGCAAGACGTTCGCTTCATGCTTCGGGCACCTCGCCTCCGACTTGTGGCTCCTTCGGCTCGGAGCTGGCGTCGAGGATCTTCAGGGCTCCAACGCCCATGACAAGATACACAAGTCCGGCGAAAATGAAAACGGCTGGCAATCCAGCGACCGCGGCGATGCTCCCGCCGGATAACGGTCCGACTGCGTAGGCCAAGGAAGTGGCCGCGCCGGCTGCGCCAAACGCTGTACCCTGCCTCTCGCGGGCGGTGTTCCTCCCTACCATGGCCGAGGCGGCCGTAATCATGCCGCCGTTGCACAGACCCTGAACAGCCATGAGGACGAGCAGCTCGGGAATTGTTCGGACCAGGGCCTGGGGGATGACGACCAGACCGCCGAGAAGACAGGTCCCGACCAGGATTGGTTTGAGCCCCACTCGCTGGCTGAGCTTGCCGCTGACGATGGCAGACACCGCACCCAGCGTTCCAGTAATGGAGAAAGCCAGGCCGGAGATAGATGCAACCTGATCACTATGATCGATGGAGCTGATGAAGACCGACAGCACCGGGAAGGCGACCGAGGTGGCCATGTTGGTGAAGAAGACCGCGATTAGAGCGGGGGCCATCTGGCGCGAGGTCATCGATTGCCAGAGTCCGCGCCAGGGCGAGGTAGGCGCGGTGAGCGCAGTTGGCTCCGGACGCTGGAATTTCTCCACGACGATGAGAAAGACAATCAGACCGGATATCCCCAGCATTCCTCCGGCCAGAGCGAAGGTGGGGCGAAACCCGATGGCGTCCGCGGATAGCCCGCCCAGGGCCGGTCCAAAAGCCTGTCCAATGGAAATGCCCATCTGAGTCATTCCCATGGCGTAGCCTATTTGAGAGCGGGGCGCGCTCGCCGCGACCAGTGCCATGGCAGGTGCGAGGACCCCGGACATGGCGCCGTGCAGCACGCGTAGCACCAAGACGTGCATAGAATTGGCGGCTAGGGACAGGAGGGCGACGGCGATGCTTCCGCCAAACATTGCGCGCAAAAGCAGCGGCTTGCGTCCGTGCCTGTCAGCTAGGATGCCCCACATCGGTGACAAGAGGGCCATGGTGGTAGCGCCAATTGTGGTAAACACACCTGTCCAGAAGGCCGCCTGCTGTTGATCGGGGATGCCGATCTGCTGGAGGAAGAGCGGCATGAAGGGGAAGACAAAGGCGAAGCCCATCTGAACCACGATCATGGCGAAGGTGACTACGTATAGGTTGCGCTTCCAGAAGGGGTAGCCGCTAGTATCCGGCATGCTTCATCTTGAGCACAGATCAGCTCTTCTTCACGCCCAGCCGCCGCAACAGCGGTCCCTCCGCATCGTAGGCCAGGCAGGTGTCGATCATCATGGGTGTGTGTTCCAGCCACTCGCGGCGCAGGGCGTCCCAGTCCACGTTCGGTTGGTGAGTGCGGTTTCGCCATTCCTGCAGTCGGGCACCCAGGGTCGCCTGAATGACGGCATGGCAGCTTTCCAAGAGCAGATTGGCCATGTGAGGACAGCCGGCCCGGCCGATGACCTGGTCTACGGTGGCCGTCAGCCCCGGCGCGACGCGCAGCCCGACGGCGGCCTGCATCTTGGCCGCGGCTGTGGTGCAGACTTCGATGGGCACCCTGACCATCTGGGCACGGGCCGCGACGATCTCCAGGTCGGGTAGCCGAAACTCCGTCTCGACGATCATAGTGTGGGCGGTGTCCTCCAGCATGGCTCGGGCGAGAAAGCGGTCGGGCGCGGGTTGGCCGACGCCGATGGTCTTGCTGCGACTGAACTGGAGCGTCACTTCTGGTCCCCTCCTCGCGTTACTGATTGATCCGCTTCATGATCGGGCTATCGTCCGCGAACGCGACGCAACTATTGCGTAGCTCCTTGGGTCGGAGCCGCACCCATTCCTCGTAGAACTGATCGGGCTCCATACCGCGTGCCCGTGCCTCGATCATCTTTTGCGACCGGAATCCCACCGCGGCGGCGTGGCAGCTCTCCAGGACCAGGTTCGCCATGTGCGTGCAGCCGTGTCGACCGCCTACTATCTCATCCACCTTGCGGGTGAGCCCTTCCATGATGCGCATGCCGACCACTTGTTGCGTCAGATCAGCCGCCTGCTGGCATTCGGCGTTGACCGCTCGGAGGATCTCGGAGCGTAGCTCGGTGATCACCAGATCAGGCAGCGACACGTCGATCTCTACCCAGGCCGCGAAGAACGTCTCCTCCACCGAAGTGCGGATGCGCAGACCTCCATCGACTACCCGTATGCCGACATGCTTGTTGCGAGTAAAGACGTAATGCATCCGATCTCCTTTGTAGCTGCCAGAGATAGGGAGGCGCGAGTATCTGGGAATCGCGTTCGGTGTGCAGGCTCACCGGGGAAAGCGCTCGGCAAAATCGACTGAAGGGGAGATGGGTCGGGAGGACGGCCCCCGAATCACGGGGCAGCGTGGTGCCAGCGGCTGCCGGTCATGAGCGCAACCGCGGCGGTGCGCTCACTCATCTTGCCCTACAAAGCCAAGGCCTGCTTGGTACCTGAATGATACATTCGTCCAACTCATCTGTCAACAAGACTTTCCGCGACTGCCCGTTGTGGTTCATCCACCAGGTCCTTTGCGCTTTCGTAGTGGCGGACCGCCGTGTCCGCCAGGGGTGGGGTAGGGCGCGCCCCCTGCCCCCCCTGGCGGACAGAGCCGTCCGCCACTACGGATATTGACTAGAGCTGGCGGATGCGCCACTTTGATGTGCGGCCGGCCCGGTGCTAAGATTATGATGGAAGGTGATTGCGAGGCGCCATTGGCGGCGCCTCTGGAGGGGCGGGCGCTAGTCGCCTGCCGGCGAATGGTCGGGAGAAGAACCATGGCGTACAAGAACTATGTCGACGGGAAATGGGTCGATTCTGTGACGGGCGAGAGCTTCGAGAGCCGTAACCCGGCGGAGACGAGCGAAGTTATCGCGACGGTGCCAAAGTCGGACAGGCGGGACGTTGATGCCGCCGTCCAGTCCGCGGCCAGAGCTTTCCCCGGCTGGCGGAAGCTGCCGGCCCCACGACGGGGCGAGATCCTCTTCCGGGCGGCCGAGATCATGGTCCAGCGCAAAGAGGAACTGGCGTCGCTGATGACTCGCGAGATGGGCAAGGTTATCAAGGAGGCGCGGGGCGACGTTCAAGAAGCCATCGACATGACCTACTACATGGCAGGGGAGGGACGGCGCCTATTCGGGCAGACCGTGCCGTCGGAGTTGCCCAACAAGTTCGCCATGTCCGTGCGTGATCCGATCGGGGTGATCGCGGCTATTACTCCGTGGAATTTCCCTTTGGCCATCCCCACGTGGAAGGTCATGCCGGCCTTGATTGCCGGCAACACGGTGGTGTTCAAACCGGCCAGCGACACGCCTATCCTGGCCATCAAGCTGGTCGAGATCCTCGAGGAGGCGGGCCTGCCGGGTGGAGTGCTGAACATGGTCACTGGTCCGGGGAGCAGCACCGGCATGGCCCTGGTGACGCATCCGGGCGTTCAGTTGATCTCGTTCACCGGCTCCCGGGCCAGCGCGAACGAAGTGTCGATTGAGGGTGCGCACCTGGGCAAGCGCGTTTCACTGGAGTCCGGCGGCAAGAATGCGATCATCGTCATGGATGACGCCAATCTGGACCTGGCGGTTGATGGCGTCATCTGGAGCGCATTTGGCACGACGGGGCAGCGCTGCACGGCCTGCAGCCGACTGATCGTACAGCGCGGGGTGGCGGACCAGTTGGTCAGCCGAATCGTGGAGCGCGCCAGGGCCCTTCGCCTGGGTAGTGGACATTTGCCGGAGACCGACATGGGACCCCTCATCAACGAGTCGCAACTGCGGCGTGTGGGGGAGTACGTCGAGATCGCTAAGTCCGAGGGGGCAAAGCTGCTCACCGGTGGGCAGAGGGCGACTGGGGGGCAGTGTGCCAACGGCTACTTCTTCGAGCCCACGGTCTTCGTGGACGTCACGCCGCGGATGCGCATCGCCCAGGAGGAGATCTTCGGCCCGGTCCTGGCGGTGATCACCGTGGACAGCCTGGAAGAGGCTATCCAGATCAACAACGACACGCAGTACGGCCTCTCCAGCGCCATCTTCACCAGCGACGTAAACAAGGCCTACGTGGCCATACGTGATTTGTCCACCGGGCTGGTCTACGTCAATGCTGGCACGATCGGGGCGGAGGTCCAACTGCCCTTCGGCGGCACACGCGGAACCGGCAACGGCCATCGCGAGGCGGGCCAGGCGGCGCTGGATATCTTCTCTGAGTGGAAGAGTGTATTCGTGGACTTCAGCGGCAAACTGCAGAGGGCACAGATCGACAATAGCTAAATCAGTCGCTCAAGCTCCTTGGGGTTGACGATCACGATGCGCTGGCGGGCTACTTTGATGACGCCCTGCTTTTCGAGGTTCTTGAGGGCGCGGGCCACGACCTCGCGGGCCGTGCCTACCATGGCGGCTAGCTCTTGTTGTGTGACACGGTGCGGGGCATGAGCTTCGCCGTGCTCTGCGGAGGACTGCCTGGCCTGCTCGAGCAGGATCTTGGCCAATCTGCTGGTAACGTGCTTGAAGGAGAGCTCCTCCACCAGCACCGAGAGGTGGCGCAGGCGGGCAGCAAAGATGCGCAGCATGGCCAGAGCCACGGAGGGCTGGGCGCAAATGATCTGCGCCATGGACTCTTTGCTCAGAACGTAGACGTGCGTATCTTCCAGAGCCTCAGCGGTGGCGGGGTTGAGACCGCCATCGAGCAGCGGTACTTCGTTGAAGCTCTGACCAGCCTGCATCAGAGCTAGAACCTGCTCCTTGCCCTCGGCCGAGGTTTTGAAGACACGAACCCGCCCGGAGACAATCAGGTGTAGCCCGGCGCACGGCTCCCCTTCCAGAAAGAGCAACTCCCCCCGCTTGACTCTCTTCTCGACCACCCGGGCTCGGACGAAGTCCAGCTCGGGCTCGGAGAGCGCGGAGAAATACTCGGTCTTCTTCAGAATATCCATTGCTCCATAGTATAGCGTCTCGCCCGGCACATGTAAAAGGTAAGGCGACAGGACAAGCCCTATGCTTCTCGCTCTTCACCTTGACACTGCGCGCGCACGGGCAGTATTATAGCCTTGCGTACGTCGATACTCTCCCCGAAAAGCCGGGGAAGCTTCAGGCGGGAAAGAGAGGTGATATGCCGACAGGCATGAATATCGTTTGGATCATTGTGGCTGCCCTGGTTGGAGCCGGAGTCGGCGGCGTAATCGGACTCTACGTCCGACAGTCCATCAGCAAAGGCCGGATCAGGGTGGCTGAAGAGAACATTGCTACGATGCTGGCCGATGCCCGCACCAAGGAGAAGGAGATCCTTCTCGAAGCCAAGGAAGAGGCCATCAAGACCCGTACGGCGGTTGAGGCCGAGATGCGCGAGAAGCGCAGCGACCTACAGCGGCAAGAGCGACGGCTCTCCCAGAAGGAGGAGAACCTCGACCGGAAGCTGGACGGTCTGGAGCGCAGAGAGCGTAACCTGGTAAACAAGGAAAAAGATATTCAGGACTCCTACGCCAAGGTCGAGGAGATCAAGGCACGGCAGATCGAGGAGTTGCATCGGGTTTCGGGCATCACCCGCGAGGAGGCCAGAGAGCTAATCCTCCGCGCTATCGAAGGTGAGGTGCGGCAAGACGCCAGCCGGCGCGCGCGGGAGATCGAGGCCGAGATCAAGCGCGAGACCGATCAAAAGGCAAGAAAGATCATCACCCTGGCTGTTCAGAGAATCGCGTCGGACGTCGTTTCGGAGACGACCGTCTCCGTCGTGCCGATTCCCAGCGATGAGATGAAGGGGCGTATCATCGGGCGTGAGGGACGAAACATTCGCGCGCTGGAGAGCGCGACGGGCGTGGACCTCATCATCGACGACACCCCCGACGCCGTTACCCTAAGCGGGTTCGATCCCGTCCGCCGCGAGGTGGCCCGGGTGGCTCTGAGCAAGCTAGTGCTGGATGGGCGGATCCATCCTGCGCGCATCGAAGAGGTTGTCCAAAAGGCGAAGGCCGAGGTCGACGCCACCATCCGAGAGGAAGGTGAGCAGGCGGCGCATAAGGCTGGTATACACGGTTTGCACCCCGAGCTGATCAAGCTGGTGGGGCGGCTGAAGTACCGCTACAGCTATGGGCAGAACGTTCTGGCTCACAGTCTGGAAGTTGCGCACCTCAGCGGGATTATCGCGGCAGAGCTAGGGGCAGACGTGAACGTGGCCAAGAAAGCCGGCTTCCTGCATGACATCGGCAAGGCCGTGGACCACGAAGTAGAGGGACCACACGCGGTCATCGGCGCGGATCTCGCCAAGCGGTTGGGGAAACATCCCAAGATCGTGCACGCTATAGCGGCGCACCACAACGACGAGGAGCCCGCGAGCGTGGAGGCCTACATCGTGGCGGCCGCCGACGCTATCAGTGGTGCTCGCCCGGGGGCTCGCCGGGAGTCAGTGGAGAACTACATCAAGCGACTGGAGGCCCTGGAGGGCATCGCCAACAGCTTCCCAGGGGTCGAGAAATCCTTCGCCATCCAGGCTGGGCGTGAGGTCCGGATTCTGGTGAAGCCGGACGAGATCGATGACCTGGCGTCCATGCGTCTGGCCAGGGATATCGTTAAGCGCATCGAGGATGGCATGGAGTACCCTGGTCAAATCAAAGTGACCGTGATCAGAGAGACCAGAGCCGTCGACTACGCGAAGTAGAGATCATCTGCAAAGTGCTGTGCTACGCTGGTAGCGCTTTGGATCGCAGGGCGCTACCAGTTTTGTTTTGACGAGAAAGTGGATAGTTATGAATATTCTCATCATCGGAGATGTGGTTGGACGTCCAGGACGCGGGGCGACGAAGCTCCTGCTGGCGGGGTTGCGCAAGAGGTACGCGCTGGACTTGGTGATCGTGAATGGAGACAACGCCGCGGGTGGGCGCGGTCTGACCTCGAAGACCGCGGTCGAGTTGCTGGAGGCCGGGGCCGACGTGATCACGTCGGGCAACCACATCTGGAACCAGAAGGAGGTCCTTCCTCATCTGGATTCCGATCTGCCAATTGTCCGGCCACTAAACTATCCGCCGGGTGTGCCCGGACGGGGCTGGGTCGAGAGCAAGGGCGTCGTGGTGGTTAATCTCATGGCCCGCGTGTTTGTGGGCGAGTTCGACTGTCCGTTCCGAGCGTTCGATCAGTTGGTGGGGTTGAGAGAGGTGGCGGGCAAGATCATCGTTGTGGATCTCCATGGCGAAGCCACGTCAGAAAAGACGGCCTTTGGCTGGTACGCCGACGGACGCGCGGCGGCTGTCCTTGGAACACATACACACGTCCCCACGGCCGACAACCGCGTGCTGCCGCGCGGCACCGCGTACGTGTCCGACGTGGGAATGGTTGGTCCACGCGACTCGGTGATCGGGGTCAATCCCGATACCGCCGTCAGGAAGTTTCTGACCCAGATCCCCACGCATCTCACCGTGGCGGAAGGAGGACCCGTGGTCTTCAATTCGGTTCTGGTGGAGATCGACGAAGGCACTCGACTTGCCCGAAGTATCGTGCGGATCGATCGTGAGGTACCGGCGTGACGAATCTTGTTGACCTGCATATGCACACAACGGCCTCGGACGGCGTGCTGTCGCCATCCGCTCTGGTGGATCTGGCGGCTAGCCGAGGGCTGTCTGTAATCGCTATCACCGACCACGACTCGACCGAGGGCATCGCCGAGGCTTCGTCCGCTGCCCAGAAGCATCCGGGCTTGCAGGTCATCCCCGGGATCGAAATGAGCGCTGAGACCGAGACGGACATTCACATCCTGGGCTACTTTGTTGACGTAGAGGACACAGGATTTCAATCTCTTCTGACCAAGCTGCGCTCGGCCCGCAGCGATCGGGGCCGCCAGATCGTCGCAAAGCTGGCGGCACTTGGGATGGATGTTTCGTGGACGCGCGTTCTGGAGTTGGCACAGGGTGGCGCCGTGGGGCGTCCGCACATCGCCCAGGCTCTCAAGGAGCGCGGCTACGTGCAAAACCTGAACGAGGCCTTCGAACGCTACATTGGTCATGGCGGAC
Organism: Chloroflexota bacterium; assembly: GCA_004297765.1. Classification (GTDB taxonomy): domain Bacteria; phylum Chloroflexota; class Dehalococcoidia; order FW602-bin16; family FW602-bin16; genus FW602-bin16. The sequence goes on from SCTZ01000190.1 coordinate 45,449, forward strand.
CCGCCTACGTCAGTCGCTATCGACTGACGCCAGCCGAGGCGATCGGCGTCCTGAACGACCTGGGCGCCGTGGCAGTGATGGCTCATCCGATGGATGTGACATTGCCGCGGGAAGCTATCGCAGAGATGGTACACAATGGTCTGGGGGGGCTGGAGTGCTACTATCCGGGGTATTCGCCCCGAACTCTCCACACGTTACTCAAGCTCGCGCGGGAGTTCGGGCTGGTTCCGACGGGGGGGACCGACTTTCATGGTCGGGAAGACGGCGCCGAGGCGGGTCCGGGCAGCGTCTACGTGCCGATCGAATCCGCACGCCGGCTGATCGCCCTGGCTTCGCGCAAGAGCTGAGCGGCCGTGGCTGTCGGTCGAGACGAAGTGGTGGGTCTGGCGTGCCGCCTACTCGGGCGTGCCTTTCCCTCCGCGCCTCTGCCTCTCTCCGAACTCCAAGCGGCACGACGCGTCCTGGTCCTCAAGCCTTGCTGCCTGGGTGACGTTCTGCTGTCGACGGCCGCATTGGCGGCGCTGCGCTCGGCTTTGCCTGATGCCTGGCTGGCCTATGCTGTCGGAGATTGGGCGCGCGCCGCTCTGACGGGCAACCCTCATCTGGACGCCATCCTTCCGTGCAAGGTGCGGGGTGGGGAGCGACCTCGGCTTGCCGATTACCGGGACACCGTGGCCACTTTGCGTCGAGAGCGATTCGACGTGTGCTTCGTCCTCGATCGCTCCCCGCTCATCACTGTTCTGCCGGTTCTGGCCGGCATCTCCCATCGCATCGGCATTGACAGCGGTGGGCGCGGCTTCAGTCTCACGGTCCGTGTACCCTGGGCGGAGCAGAAGCATGAGGCGGAGCTGTACCTGGATACCGTACGCGCTGTTGGAATCGGCACGACCGGTTTCGGCATGGAATTCTATCCGTCTGCCGATGATCTGAGCTGGGCCCGCGCGCGGCTGGGAGCCCTGGATCGCTTGCGAGTTGGCACAGTCCCCAGAGTTGCGATCCATCCGGGCGGCGGCGTGAATCCGGGCATGACGCTACTGGCCAAGCGCTGGCCGGCCGAACGATACGTGGCCTTCGTCCTTCGTCTACTTGAAAAAGGTAGACAAGTAGTCTTGATCGGTGGAAGCTCGGATGCCGAGGTCGTCCGCGAGGTCGAGACTGGAATCGGCGCGGCGGCGACGTCCGACGGTCTCCTCACGGTGCTAGGCGAAACCTCGCTGGGCCAGTTGGCCGCGCTGATCAGCTCCTGCGACCTTTTCGTGGGCAACGATACCGGACCGATGCACCTGGCCGCTGCCGTCGGAACGCCGGTCGTCGCGATCTTCGGTCCCTCCACCCCCGCCATGTACGGCCCGTACTCTCCCCGTGCGCGTAGTATCTATCGTCAGGTCCACTGCAGCCCCTGCTTCGTCAAAGGCCGCTTCGCCCGCGATTGCCAGGACTACATCTGCATGCAGGCCGTGGACGTGGACCACGTGTGGGAGACGGCCGTCGACCTGGTGCCGGCGGTGGGGCGCTAGGCGCTGGCGCATCCGCCGAAGGTGAAGGCATAGATCTCGAGTCCCTCGGCGTCCGTGGAGAGTCGCAGGAGATGGGAGCCGAGGTGGGGGTCTTCGATTAGGTTGTACATGCGGGGCTCGCTGACCTCCACGTAGGTCGCTCCGTCCGATCGGACCAGATCGGCACCCATGGCGTCGACCGGGATGGGGGCTCCGTCTCTAGTTACATAAACGCGGATAGGACGACCTGCCGTTGGCTGCATCACGGCGTTCACCTCGAAGGCGTGATAAGGGACCGCGACATAATCCTCGGGCGCTGCCGTCGTCCTGGTGTGCCGGACGAGCTCGGATTCGGCCTGCCAAGCTCCCCTGAGGTAGATCTTGCCGTCTCTATAAGCGCCGGGGTCGGTATACTCGTTGACTCGATCCCGCACGTAACCGCTGGTGTTGCCCAGCCGCCCGCGGAAGTATCCGCAGTAGAGCTCGGGCGTAGTCGGGAAGCAGATCCCACGCCGGCGCTCTTCCGCTGTCTCCTCGACCTTCGGCAGCGGGAGACCGGGATGCATTGCGCGCAGCAACGCCTGGATCGCGTCCTCGGTTTGGGCATAGGCCCCCTCTCCGGCGTGGTCGTAGCGGATGATGCCGTTGGCATCGATCAGGAGCTTGCGCGGCCAGTAGTGGTTGGCGTAGGCGTTCCAGATATGATAGTCGTTGTCGAGGACGACCGGGTAGCGGATGCTGTTCTCGGCGACGAATCGCTCCACGTTACGTGAGTCCTTCTCGAAACCGAACTCCGGTGTATGCACGCCTATAATAGTGAGGCCCTTCCCCGCGTACTTCTCGTGCCAGCTTTTCACATAGGGTAAGGTACGCAGACAGTTCACGCAGGAGTACGTCCAGAAGTCGATCAAGACCACTCTCCCCCGCAGGTCGCGCATGTGCAACGGCGGAGAGTTGATCCATGGTCCATCGCTGGTAAGCTCAGGCGCGTGCAGTCCCACGAGACTGCTGTCGAATAGCATGGTGATGCCTTCCTTGTCGTCAATGGGCAGTATTGTCACTGTCGACGAAGGACGCATCTTTCGTGCCAAATTCTCCAGCTCACTGCTCGAAGTACTCTTTGACTTCAGCTACTGGATCAGGACAGAGCCGAGCGTGACATAATCGTCGGTGGCGACCGGGAGTCGCCGACCGGTCGCGCTGTCGTATAGGCCGGCGATGAGGGTATACCGGCCGGGCCGGAGGCCCTCCAAACCGACCAGGGGGTGCGGGTCCGTGACTACCTCGGGAGGGAGCCAGCCGGACGTTGGGCGTTTGCCAAGTTGAGGGATGCTGTCATGCTGCGCCACCAGCCGTCCCTCGGCATTCAGAAGCTGGACGAAGGCGATCAGGCTCTGATCGGTCTGTGCCTGCGCACGCCAGTACAGGGTGACGTTCAATCCAGATGGACGCTTGCCTTCTGGACCAAACGCTAGCGCCCCACTGGCCTCCGGCGCTACTCGCCAGCCGGCGCCAATTGAGACAGCCGCCAGTTGAGCCAGGTAGCCGACGTCCTTCCCTACGGCCGAGCTCGTCGCTGGAATATCGACCTGGTAGTCGAATGCGTGCACGCGAATCGTTGTTACGGTCGTGCGATCGCTGGCAAAGATCCACCAGGACGGACCAATGCGCCAGAAGGGTGCATCGTTGCGGCCGACGTAGGCCGCTACCTGGTATTGCCCGGACGCAACACCCTGTGGAATACGCATGGTGTGGTCGCTGGCTAGGAGGGCGCCGTTCACCTTCTGGGAGTCGGGCAGGTCGTTGAACATTGAGCTCACCATGCTGGTGATCACCTTGCCATTCGGCGCAAGCAACGCAAGCCGGATGTTGATGCGATTGATGGGCTGGGCATCCGAGGAGAGACGCCAGTACAGCCGCAGCGGCACGTTCTCACCGGGATGGAGGTCGGCGATGGGGCTCTTGGCGGCCAGTAGGACCAGTGGACCGACCTGGGAGTCAAGCCGCGTGGCGTTGGCGGGCAGGGCGCGGGTGTTGACCGCATCGAAGCCTTGCAGCTCTATGTCACCCAGCGGCATGGACTCCCGCGGCAGCCGGCCCGGTGTCACGACGGGAAGCGCCTGACTGTCTTCAGAGCGGCGCAGACCAACGGAGAGAGAGTAGCGACCCGGCGGTGTGCCGGGATCGGGATCGAGCACTCTCTCGTCAACGACAATGTCGCCTTGCTTCCAAGAAGTGGTCGGGAAGAAGCCACCGTAGGGCTCGCCATCGAACGAGGCCCAGATCCGCCCCTGACTATCGGTGAGGTTGCCGAAGACTCGCAGCTTCTGGGGCGTGGCTAGGGCCTGCCAGAAGAGGGTCAAGTAGATACGTCCTGGCGTGGCTGTGGACGGCTCCATCCTGTAACCGATCAGACGAATGTTGTCGCCCACAGTGGCCGTTACGGGAGCGACTCCCGAGGGAAGCCTATCGACCAGGCGGGGTGAGGTTTGATAGAGGTAGATGTCCTGGAAGTAGTCTGGCCCGGTGAAGGTTATCTTCTCGAGCCGAGAGTACGACGTGTCCAGGATGGCAAGGAGATCGGAGTCTTTCTGATGATCCCAGTAGTCGGTCAGGATCCACAGACGGCGATGTTGACTGGCGATGCTAGCCAGTTGTTCCGTCACCTCTTCGGGCGTGGCCCCATCCGCAAACGTCCGCAGCCTGTACTGGTCTAGTGAGCCGACCTGGTAGTACTCCAGGGTTGTGTAGAGCTTGGACGAGGTGAGCAAGACCGCGTCGTCCTCGCGGGCCTCCCGAACGATGTGCGCCGACACACCGCGCAGGTTTTGCTTGGTGTTCACCATGGAGGTCTGGACGTAGATCAGGGCCGCGACGCCGATCCCTGCGAGGCAGAGGAGTGCCACAATTCCGGCCGCGCGGCGGAACCTGAACAGTCGCGCGGTGCCCAGACCGAGAAGGATGTAGTAGCCCGGCGCTAGGAACGCGGCATAGCGGGCGCTGTAGGTGACACGGCCCCACTCGATGAGGAGATACAAGCCCAGGAATGGGATGACCAGGACAGACGCCATAACGATCGCCACGCGAAAGCGCGATGGCGATGCCAGGCTGAGAATGCCGCCGGCGAGCACGATTCCGAATGGGATCAACAGGACAGGCAGCGGTAGGAATTCGCTGGCGCCTCTGATGCCAAGGTTGTGCGGGAGATCCTGGACGAAGGCGATGAGGGATATACTGTACGCGCTATCGGCCACCGTCCTGAAGCGCTGCAGCACAAAGAAGCTGGTGGGCGCGGCCAGCACCCCCAGGGCTAGGATGCCACCGGCGAGGATACGCCGGCGCTGGGTCCGACCGGCGATGACGTACAAGACCGCCGCGACCAACTCGCAGCCGATGAGGATGGCGGACATGTACTGAGTTGCGAACATGGCCGCGAGACTGACGATCCACGCAATGGCCCAGCCGGGGTGATGGGAGTCGTCGAGGGCCCGCAGCAGAAGATACACCGAAAGGAAGCTCAGAAGAGCCAGCAGCGCGTATGGGCGTGCCTCCCACGCTGCCCACATGAGAAACGGAGAAGTAGCCCACAGAGCGGCCACCGCGATCCCGGCCGTGCGCCCGGCCATCCGCGATCCTGTGACATAGGCCAGCGGCACCGCCAGAATCGTGTATGCCACCGAGGGAAAGCGCAGAACGTATTCGCTGGGGCCCGCTATCGCCAGCAATCCGGAAAGCAGCGCGAAATACAGCGGCGGATGCTGGTCGATTGTGACCAGTGGCCCCAGCAGAATCTGATTGGAGAGCGTATAAAGTAGCCCGCCGTTGGCTCGATTGAAGCTGAGAGTCTCGTCCCACCACAGGCTATCGACGCCGAGGTTGACGACGTGAAAGCCGAACGCCACCAGGACAACAGCGACCACGACAAGAGGAAGAATCACGGCGCCCGTCCGGAGCTTGCCGCGGGACGGAATAGGCCTCTGAGCGGGACGGCCCGGCGCCGCCTTCAAGAACCGCGGACATAGCCTGTGCACGCGCGAGAGGCACACGAGCTTCTGCTCGTTTACAGTGGGGCAATGAGACCGTGATGAGGCCATACAGTTCGCGCAGCCGGTTGGGTACGGCTTATACGAGGACGCATCATTTTGCAGCCCGAGATACGGACAGCATTCGACTCCGTAGACGGCCATTCATCGATCTCCTAAGCAGTCGCATCATATCATGCTCGATGGGGGCTGGCTAGTCGAGAAGTGGCTCTGCGGCTCGACCAGTACTGCAGTGCGCATCTTCTCAGGTCCACCATCGGCAAGGCGTAGTAAGTAGATGTGGCAGCGATGTAGTACAATATAGACATGAGTACTACCTCTTACGAGGCATGACGCATGAAAGAACTGCTGACGGTTGTAACACGCAAAGGACAAATCACTATTCCCGCCGAGATCCGCAAAGCTCTTAACTTGAAACAGGGAGATAAGGTCGCCTTGTCCATCAATGAGACGGAAGAGTCACAGGCGACTCTGAAACCGGTGCGGTCGGTGGCCGCTATGACGTTTGGCTCGGTGAAGCCCCGAAAACAGCCTGAGGATTTTGGGGAACTCCGGCGACAGTTTGAGGAAGGCCTGGCCGAGGAGGCGATGTCAGAGACCCAAGGCTCCAGCAAACAGGAAGCATGACCAAACGGTTTCTGGATACCAATGTCATCCTGCGACACCTACTGAACGATGATCCAGTGCAGTCTCCTGCCTGTTTCGCCCTGATCGAAGCGATTGAGCAGGCGAAGGCCTCGGCCTGGACCTCTCATCTGGTGATAGCTGAGCTAGTGTTTGTGCTGTCAAGCAAGAGGACCTTCAATCTCAGCCGGACCGAAGTGCGCGATCGGCTTCTGCCCCTGATAGGCTTGCCCAACCTGGAGATCTCGCAGAAACGTCTTTTCGACCGTGTCTTTGAGCTCTATACCAGCCTACCCATCGACTTTGTGGACTGCTATCATGCCGCTCTCCTGGGGAGCCGCAAGGAGTGCGAGCTATACAGCTACGATACCCACTTCGACCGAGTGGATGGTCTGCAGAGGCTGGAACCGTAAGGGAATGGAATGCGATCCGTCCGATCGGACGGATCAGACTCATTGATTCTGGGGCTGGGGATGCTACTGATCGGAGATGGCTAGACTCTCGTACAGCTTGATCGTCTCCGCTGCGATCTTCTCCCAGGTAAGGCTCTGTGCCAGGGCTGAGGCGCCACGGGAGAGCTTATGGCGGAGGTCCCTGGACTCCGAAAGGCGCACGATCGCTGCGCGTGTGGCCTCTGGGTCGTCCGGGCTCACCAGGAGACAGTTCTCCTGGTGGCGGAGCTGGGCGGGACCGGCGCCGAGGGGGTGACCCGTGCGGTGGGTGGTGGTGACGACGGGTAGGGAATGGGATAGGGCGGCCAGCAGGCTGCCGCGCCGGAAGGATGCGCCGTCGCGGAAGGGCAGGACGCCGATGTCGGAGGCGAGCAGGTGGCCGGATACCTCGGCGGGGTTCGTGTAGCCGGTCCAGATGACGCGCTCGTCCAGCCCGAGCGTGTGACAGAGATCCAGCATTCGCTGGCGGTACTCAATGTTCGTACGATCGGAGTCGCCCGCGGTGCCGCCGATCATGATCAGCCTGACAGGATACTCCGGGGGCAGACCACTGATGGCCGAGAAGAGGGTGTCTAATCCTTTGCTGTGGTTGAGCAGTCCGAAGAAGGAGAGCAGCGACTGATCCTCTTTGACCCCCAGGCGAGCCCTCCACGCCTCGCGGGCGTAGGCGCGCGGAGGACTCACGGGGATATTGCTGCCGATCGGGATGAGGACGGTTCTGGAACTGGATGCCGGGTGCCTGGGAGCGCGGGCGTCTCGCCCGCGCGAGTCTCGCGCCCGCCCGAGGCGGACGCTCCCAGGGGCATGATCGTTGGCATAGGATGTCTTCGATCGCCCCTGGCCGGATAGCCTCACGAGATCCTCGTCGTTGGTCGCGATTAGGGCATGGCTGCCCGCGGCCAGCAGCCAGTTGGCCCAACCACGAACGGGGCCGGCTTTCGGGAACAGAAACGGGACTCTGAGGTCATGGTAGGTCGTCACCACGCGGACGCGGCTATGGGTGGCGCGCAGCAGGAGGGGCAGCAGGTTGACCAGCGGACGCATCCCGTAGGCCGCCGTTTGATACTGGATATGCAGAATATCCGGCTGCCGTGCTCGTATCAAGCCGGCGAGAGTGGGCCAATCGTGGAGATCCCATCTGGGAACGATGGGAAAGACGGTCGAGGTGGCTGGCACGCCCCGGTTGGCCGTGGTGACCACGTCGCAGGTTAGGCCGTGGTGCTGATGAAGATGGGAGAGTTTGTGGGAGAGCGGCTCGCCCCCCGCCCCAGGGCGGACATCCTTCCGCGGAAGGACCGGCCCTACGGAGGCGGTGTCCCCTAGCTTCATCAGCGCCCTCAAGAGAAGCGCGGTGTAGTCTCCCACTCCTCCCTGCATAGGGGGGAACTCCCCGCTAACAAAAAGTACTCGTAGCGGTCGCATGGGCTAACCTCTCAAGCCGGAGCGCAGGACTTGCCACAGAACGCCCACCCGTTGGCGGCGCATCTGGCGCTTGTGCCCCAGGGCGAGCTTAACGCACTCCTCGATTAGTTGGAATACGTAGGTGCCGAGCAGAAAGACGCGCAGCAGCGCCCCCATCCAGCGGCCGTACATCATGGCGATGACCTTGCACTTACTGTCCTGAAAGTGGATATGCCGGGCGGCCACGTCCTGGTCGCTGCTCTGACCATGGTGGTGCACCACCTGCGGAACGGGGAGGTAGACGACCTTCCAGCCAGCACGCTTGATGCGGTGGCACCATTCCATCTCCTCACTGTACATAAAGAAGGTCTCGTCCAGACCACCTACCTCCTGGATGGTGGCGCGTCGGACCAGCAGACACGCGCCCACCAGCCAGTCGACCTCGTGCACCTGGTTCGGCGCCAGGTCCTCGCAGTAGTAGCGCTGGAGCACCCTGGCTCGGGGGAGATAGCGCTGCAAAACGGTGCTTTCCACGAAGGCGGTCCTCCGCGTTGGGAAGCGCCGCAGCGATGATTGTGCCGTGCGATCCGGGTTGAGCAACTGAGGCCCCACCAGGCCGACCTCAGAATGGTTGTCCAGGTAGGCCGTCATGGCCGCGATGGCGCTGTCCAGGACCTCCGCGTCGGGGTTGAGCAGCAGGCAGTAGCGACCGGTTGCCATGGCGATGGCCTGGTTGACGGCACGGCCGAAACCCACGTTGTCGAGGTTGATGACCAGCGTCGCTTCCGGGAAGCGGGAGCGGACCATCTCGGCGCTGCCGTCGGACGAGGCGTTGTCGATCACGATCGTATGGAGACGGGGATGCCCGTATCGCCGGGTGTGCGTCTTCACCGACTCCAAACAGCGTTGGAGCAGCTCCCGCACGTTCCAGTTGACGACGATGACAGTGACGTCCGGGGGCTCTAGCGTCCCTGGTGCGTCAGTCTGACGTACGTGACCAGGTTGAACCATGCCAGCACCGTGCATAGAAATAGGCCGTGTAGCCCGTCGCGATATCCATGGGCGTGAACGTAGCGGCGATGGAACTCGCGCCAGGGCTGCAGCACGAAATTCTGCGGCTTCGCCCGAATGCCGCGGTTGTGCATCGTGCGCGCTTCGTAGGCCGAGTAGAAGCTCTGTTTGGCAAAGAACTCGCGGATTCCGCGGTAGTTTACGTGGATGAATGGATGGCTGAGATGGCCGGCCTCGCCGGCCAGGTCCAGCAGCTCGTGCACCTCTCTGGTCTCATCGTAACGCCCCAGGTCGCGACGGAAGAGCCGCAACTGATAGTCGGGGTACCAGCCGGCGTGCTTGATCCACTTGCCCAGGATGATGTTGCGGCGGGGGATCCAGAAGCCGGCGTGGTCCTCCTGCGCCACGACTCGACGCACCTCCTCGGCTAGCTCTGGCGTGACCTGCTCGTCGGCGTCCACGAAGAGGATCCACCGGCCGTGGGCCCTCTCCAGAGCGGCGTTGCGCTGGTTGGGAAAGCTGACGAAGGAATGGTAGTCGACCAGAGACGTGTAGCGGCGGGCGATCTCGACTGTGCGGTCCGTGCTGCCGGAGTCGAGCACCAGCAGCTCGTCCACCCAGCTCAGCGACTCCAAACAGGCGGCGATGTCCAGCTCCTCGTTATTGCAGATGACGGCTCCGGTAATCGCAATCATGGCCTAATCGGTGCCTCAACATCCCGCCCGGAATGGGGTGAGAGTTTGGGGTCCTTCCGCGGAAGGACCCCAAGCCCCCGCCCTGACGGGCTCTAGTGTTCGACCACACTGGTTTTGTCTGAGGCGCGCACGCCGAAGAATCCGCGCCCTGGGGATACGGATTCTTCGCGCTGCGGCGCTCAGAATGACAGGTAGCGTCTTCTCTGTGGTCGAACACTAGTCATAGTATCACAGGGCGAGCACCTGGCGATAGGTTTTCATGCGCCGATTGTACTCATCCTCTGAGAGGCTGCCTTTGCGGTAGGACCGACGCAGCCGGAACATGTCGCGGAGCACGCCCGCGCGCGTGATCAGGCGCGCCATGGACTGGAAGGGGCGAGAGTAGTGCTTGCGGAACAGCCTGTAGCGGCTGCGGTGGAGCTCCACGAACATCGTGTTCCAGCGCGGGGTTGTGCTCTGGGCGCCGAAGTGGACGACCTCCGCGTCCGGCACACAGTAGATGCTCCAGCCCGCGCGCTTGATGCGGATGCACCAGTCGACCTCCTCACAGTAGATAAAGAACTGTTCGTCGAGTGGTCCCACGTCGGCGAACGCCTCTCGCCGCATCATGAGGCAGGCCCCCAGGGGATGGTCGATCGGGAAGGGCTTGTCGTACCAGTGCTGGGGATAGCGACCGTTGAGGCGCGAGTTGGTCAGGCGATGATTGATCGGGAAGAAGTCCAGGAAGCTCATAGCCAGGGAAGGGAAACGGAAGCAGCCGTGTTGAAACGAGCCATCCGTGTTGAGCAGACGCGCCCCGACCGCGCCGACCGACGGGTGCTCGTCCAGAAAGCGAACCAGACGATAGAGGGCTGCCGGGCGCGGCTCCGTGTCCGGGTTCAGCAGCAGGACGTGACGTCCGGAAGCGCACAGAAGCCCCTGGTTGGTGGCCGCTGCGAAGCCGCGATTCTGCGCGTTGGCGATCAGTTGTACCGAGGGGTAGTCGCGCGTGAGGACGTCCACAGTATTATCGGCGGAGGCGTTGTCGACCACGATGACCTCGATCGCGAGCTCGGGGCGGGTATCGTACTCCACAGGAGATGTGGGGCGACAACTGCTAGGTAGAGCCCGCAGACAACCCTCCACAAGGGAGCGCGTGTTGTAGCTGACGATGATGACCGAGAGGTCAGGAGTCATAGCAGCACATGCGCCGAGCGCTAGTAGCCGATGCGAATCACCGTCTGAGCCACCTCGCCGCCGGGGAAGCCTACCCCGCCCTGCTCTACGCTAGCCCAGAAGCGCACCTCGGGCGTGCGTGGCAGTAGCTTGATGGTGCCGGTGATCGTGGACTCTTGCCCGGGCGCCAGAGGCGACATATCCGGGGTGAGACCCCAGCGGACTGGATAGGGACTGCCGGCCACGTTCCACGAGACGGCCACCCGCCAGAGGCCCGGTCGCTCATAGTAACGCGGCGTGGCCCCATCGTCTTCCAGCCAGTTGTTGTAGGTCATGTTGGTTGTGTACGCGGTGCCCGGGGGCGGTCCAAAGGTCTGAATAGTGGTGGTGCCGGTGTTCTTCACCTTGATCGTTACGTGGAGATCGCCACCCAGCGGGACGGCGATGGGGCTGAACTCCACCTTCGTGATTTGCAGCTCGGATTTCCCGCCGTTCTGGAGGGTCACCCGGTGACTCTGGTCGGTCACGTTGCCAATGTTGTCCTGGGCCTGGACGTGCAGATTGTAGGTGCCGTCCGGCATGAGATCGTTGCCGATCTTGCCGTTCCATTCCAGTCCATAGGCCGCGGCCTTGCGTGCCGTGGCCGGCTGCAGGAAATACTTGTTGCCGGCGGCGTTCTCCACGAAGACAGATACGGTAGAGTCCTGAGTCAGCGTATAGCTGATCTTGGTCTGATCGTCCACGGCGTCGCCGTTGGGCGAGATAACCTCTGGAACAGCCACCAGCTTGTCGATGGAAGGTGGAAGCGTCTGCGGAGCCTGGATGGATAGGTCACCCTGGCTTTCCTGGCTCTGTCCGGCGGCCGTTGCCGTCAGGACGTAACGATACTGACCGGAGGGCAGGACCCGTCGATCCGGCTTCGCGGGATCCGGGCTATAGGTGCCATCGAACTGGGCCGTGTACTTCCCCGCCGTGCGCGGCTCGTTGTCGCGCAGCACGTAGCGTTGGCCGCCCTGATCGAAGAAGGCAATAGAGATGTGGGCGTCGCGCGCCAGATCATACGAAAGAGACAGCGGACCCAGCTTTCCGTTCTCGTTCAAGGTCAGCTGGGCGGCCGAGGCGTGGACATCCTCCAGCACGTTGTCGGACCCGCAAGCCACCAGCGGGTAGACCAGAAGAACAATGGCGATGAGCGTGATCAGACGCGGCCAGAACGCCTGGGTGTGCTGTAATCTCAGTTGGGAACCGTCCTTCTCGGAGTAGGAGAATCCGTTGGTTATGCTCGGGGTGCAGTTGCCCATCTGCCCCGACAACATAGCCAGACGGTCTTCCTTCTCCTGGGATGCTATTCGCACACGCCGCGCCCGCTATCGCAGCGCGAGAACGACTCCGGCATGTGCTGGACCGGTCCGCATGGTATCAAAACCGTGCGGATGCGTCAAGGAAGGCTGGTGGTTGCCCACGGCACGAGAGTTGCCCTGTGAGCAGCAGCCAACAACCGCGCTACGGATGTGGTGCTTGCTCGGCAAAGCGCAGATCGAGCCCAGTGCGGTGTGAAAGGCGCGACCAATCACTATGGATGAGGGACAACTATGGAGCCAAAGGGACATCGTTCGTGGGCCGAGCCGTTCAAGATCAAGGTGGTGGAACCGTTACACATGACCAGCCGTGCGGAGCGAGAGCAGCTCATAGCCGAGGCTGGGTACAACACCTTCCTGCTTCGCTCGAAGGACGTGTACATCGATCTCCTGACCGACAGCGGCACCGCCGCTATGAGCGACTACCAGTGGGCCGGCCTCATGCTGGGCGATGAGGCCTACGCTGGGAGCCGCAACTTCTATCATCTGGAGGCAGCCGTTCAGAAGTACTACGGCTATCGCTACGTGGTCCCCACGCATCAGGGCAGGGGAGCCGAGCACATTCTGTCAAAGATCACGATCAAGACTGGCGACTACGTGCCAGGCAACATGTACTTCACCACCACGCGGCTACACCAGGAGCTGGCCGGTGGCACGTTCGAGGACGTGGTCATAGACGAGGCGCACGATCCTGAGAGCCCACATCCTTTCAAGGGCAACGTCGACCTGAACAAGCTGGAGTCCCTCATCAAGCGCGTGGGCCCACAGCGTATCCCGTACGTTAGCGTTGCGGCGACCGTGAACATGGCCGGAGGGCAGCCGATCTCCATGGGCAATCTGAAGGCAGTTCGTGCGCTCACCTCTGGCTACGGTATCCGCGTCATCCTGGACGCGGCCCGGGCCCTGGAGAACGCCTACTTCGTGCAGCAGCGGGAGGAGGGCTATCGGGAGAGACCTGTCGCGGATATCCTCAAGGAGATCTGCTCCTACACCGACGGTTGCACCATGAGCGCCAAGAAAGACGCTCTGGTCAACATCGGAGGCTTCCTGGCCCTGAACGACCCTGATCTCTTCGAAGAGGCGCGCAATCTGGTGGTCGTGTACGAGGGGCTGCACACGTACGGTGGTCTGGCTGGCCGAGATATGGAGGCCATCGCACGTGGCATCGAGGAGTCGGTTCAGGACGATCACATCCGCGCGCGGGTGGGCCAGGTGGAGTACCTCGGCAACAAGCTCATCGAATGGGGCGTCCCGGTCGTCGTGCCAATCGGCGGACATGCAGTTTATCTGGACGCTCGCCGCTTCTACCCGCACATCCCGCAGGACGAGTACCCGGCGCAAACCCTGACAGCAGAGTTATACGTGGAATCAGGGGTGAGAGGGATGGAGCGTGGTATTGTTTCTGCCGGCCGCGACGCGCAGACAGGGGAACAGCACTACCCCAAGCTGGAACTGGTCCGCCTGGCCATACCAAGGCGCGTGTACACCCAGGCGCATATGGACGTCACCGCGGAATCGGTCCAGGAAGTGTATCGTCAAAGAGAGGGCGTGCGTGGCTTGAGAATGACCTACGAGCCCAGGTACCTGCGCTTCTTCCAGGCGCGGTTCGAGAGACTGTGAGCGCTGAAGAGCACCAGGGCGAGACGCTACTTCAGGAGGACGAGGAACCGAACAGGGATAACAGCCACTGTGCGTCCTCTCCTTCGATCACGCCACGCTCAGCCTCGGCATGCTTCCGAACAAGATATCCAGCCAACGACTGCAGTGCGCCATCGGCGTCCGCCGCAACGCCAGAATAGTTGCCGCGCTGCTTAACCATGGCTTTATAGAGAACGTCGGGATGGCCAGGAAAACGCATCTTGTGAACGACAACGTCCAACGAGTGACTTAGCATCGGGAGCCTACCGGGATGGTAGCCAAGCTGTCGAATGTCGACTCCCGCGATGTCGTCGTTAGTCAACCTACGCTCCAGAGGAGGGTGCGCGGGGTCCTTTTTCGCGGTAAACGGCGGCATATCCTCCGGCAAGCCAACACGCATATAGAAGCGTGCTACGGCTTGACCAAAGTGCTCGATATAGGGTGAACGTAGACCGACCCTGTCTCCTCTTCGACCCACGTCTAGCTCGTCCCATGAGATGGAAAACTTATGATCGAACTCCACAACACGTGCTTCCTTGAGTTGGTCAAAAGGGGCATCTGGCCATGCCGGGAGCAGGTAGTACCGATGAGTTTCGCCCGATCGGATGGAATCAAGATCGGCAAGCAAGGACGGGTTAAAGGACAAGTAGCGAGATAGCGAATAGACCATGGCGACTTCAACACGCGCTAGCTTTCTCTGCTTCAGGTCGCATGATTGCGTGACGATGATGAAGTTGCCGAAGTACTCTACGACATCATATTCCTGGGGGTCACTCTTACTGCGAGCGGCGATGGGAATGCTGAGATCGAACAGCTGATCGCCCTGACGCGCGGATACATCCGCCGAGGTAATGATGCGATACCACTGGTCGGGGTGGAAGTCCTGCATGCGTTAGAACTGCATCCCCGGATAGATCTCTGCTTTTCTCGTTGCTCTCACACCGCGCTTTCTGACGGTTCCTTCCAGGGGCATCGCCTGTGCCGAATGTATGTTTCGTACCGTGGCGACGGTCGGAATGTCGCCCTCTGTCGCAGGCAGAGGTGGAATATCCCTCCTGTCCTCTCTTCTGACCACCCGGCGCACAGGAGTGCCGCTGGAGAGTTGAAGATCCGCGTCGTTTGTCTCTGCGTCCCCACGTTGCGTGTCGATTCCACTTGGACGCAACGTTCCCAGTACTCCTTCCTCAGGTGAGCTACACAAGTTAACCAGTTCTTGCAGAATGACCGCTTCGTCGAGCGATGAACCCTTCGCGACCTCATGAGCCAGGTTAGACCGAACGTTTTCGACCGTCGTTCGTCCAAACGCCTCTGCCAGCCGAAGGACCTCCACCGGGGGCACGTGCAAAGTACCTCTCCCAAGACCAAGCCGAACATACCGAATACGTCCCTCGGTAACTTGCTTGTTTAGTGTCGAAGGGTGCACCTGGATGAGCCTGGCAGTCTTGGAAAGAGTCGGCCACTTTGCCCTGTTCCTGAGAACGTCCGCCGCTTGTCTTTGCGCCGACCGTGTCGCCATTGTGCCCTCCTCAGCGGTCCGTCGCCTCAAAGTATACACCGTCCTTCCGGGATTGTCGAGATCATCAGCATCGTCATTATCGTCACAATCATGAATAAGGCTGCAATTTCCGTACCGGACGATCATCGTATCTAAAAGGCACACGTCTTGCTATCTGGCAGATTGCCGATATTACGCGAGGTTACGACGGAGACGTAGCCAGGACAGCCGAGCATCTCGGTATACCGCAGGTCGAAATAGCGGCCGCGCTGCGATATGCCGCGGCGTTCCCTGAATAAATAGACGCGGCCATCAGCGACAACGAGTGGGCTGAAGCCAACATAGAGCAACTCGTACCCAATATCGAAGTCGTGAATGGCAATGCGCCTTCTGCTTGATGCCCACCTGCCCCACGCCCTGGCAGAAGCGTTGCGACGACAGGATATCGATGCCGTTACACTGGCCGAATGGCATGACGGCCAGTACCTTTGCGCCTCCGATGACCTTATCCTCACTCAAGCATACGAGGATGGGCGAGTCCTGGTCAGTTGCGATTGTCGTACGATCCCACCACTCTTGGTGGAACTCACCAGTACGGGACAGCATCATGCAGGAGTAGTTTTGGTCTCCCTCCGTAGCCGGCTCCCACGAACCAACATGCTCGCGCACCTTTTCCCTCGGGTCTCGTATTCATTGTCCATTGTCCTCTTAGCTCATTTCTGCCATGGTCCAAGTGTTCAGACGTCCTCAGTATCGCTTGTCTTCAGACACTGGTCTTGAAAATCAGATCGCGTTCAGCGCCAACATGGGTCTCGGCTGGTCTGCCGATGTCCGGTGTTCTTTTACCGTCGTCAAAACGGCTGCCGGCCGCAAGTACTTACCAGAAGAAGGCCAAGTGTCTCAAGTTTGGAGTATGGCTCGTTGCATCCGACCCAGGAAGCGTGAAGCAGCCTAAGGATACAGACAGGGAGACAGCAATGTCAAGCTAGGTTGGTAACTAGGGAAAGCGAAGCAAGGTACGGTTTGATGTATGGGCGTAAACGACTGTGGCGTTTGGAGGTGCGCCTAGCGGGTGCTTCTGATCAGCATGCTTAGGCCTGACCTATGGACGGAGAGGCAAGGTCTCGGGCGGCGACGCTCGTTCGCCGCCCGCTCTGCGCGCTCGGCTTTTTTCAGGAGCAAGGGCAGAATGACTTTCTTCAACCCGGCTCCTGTTATGCGCATGGCCTTGCGCTTTGCGTCGAGCTTGCGCTCTCGACGCTGCCAACGATACTCCATGTCTGTCCTCCTTAGATTGGAAACGATCATCTTCCGTGCCAACGCTGCCAAGACAAGAAGAAAGCCCGTTCTGATGAGGAACGGGCTTCAGGACCTGGTGGAGATAGGGGGATTCGAACCCCCGACCTCTGCGATGCGAACGCAGCGCTCTCCCAATTGAGCTATATCCCCAGAGAACGAGCCGAGCCGGCGCGGCCGACCGTTATTATACCATTCAGCGGACAGCGCGGTCAACCCGAGCCAGGAGCTTGCTAGGGTTTATGCGTTCTCCGGCGCGTCACGCCATACTGCGACCGCCCGGGGCTGAAGCCGCCGGGCTAATCCAACGAAGCCCCCTCGAAGGGGGCTGGGTGCCGTGCTCAGCCGGCTTCT
>SCTZ01000191.1 GCA_004297765.1 Chloroflexota bacterium
CTCGATGTCGGCTCGTCGCATCCTGGGGCTGGAGTAGGTCCCAAGGGTTGGGCTGTTCGCCCATTAAAGCGGTACGCGAGCTGGGTTCAGAACGTCGTGAGACAGTTCGGTCTCTATCCGTCGTGGGCGCAGGAGGTTTGAGGGGAGCTATCCCTAGTACGAGAGGACCGGGATGGACGAACCGCTGGTGTGCCAGTTGTCTCGCCCGAGGCACCGCTGGGTAGCCAACGTTCGGCAAGGAGAAGCGCTGAAGGCATCTAAGTGCGAAACCTGCCCCAAGATGAGACCTCCCATCCCGTAAGGGAGTAAGACCGCAGGCAGACTACCTGTTTGATAGGCCGGGTGTGTAAGGCGGGTGACCGCCTCAGCTAACCGGTACTAACGGTCGAGGGCTTGACCTACATTAAGTCCTCCGTGGAATCGTCGTTCTCACACACGTATGCAGAAGTCAAGCCAAAAAGGACTGGGGATCTCTGGTGGTTTGGGCGGGGCAGTCCCACCCGTTCCCATCCCGAACACGGTCGTGAAAGACCCCAGCGCCGACGATACTGCGCCGGCAACGACGTGGGAAAATAGGTCACTGCCAGAGATCTCAGTCCTTTTTCTTTACACCCACACACCGCGGGGTGGAGCAGTGGCAGCTCGTCGGGCTCATAACCCGAAGGTCAATGGTTCGAATCCATTCCCCGCTACCACAACATTTCATCAGTCATCACCTGGCTGAGATCCCTTCGTCCCACGTGCCCCGCTGTCACTACTTCGTTCTCAATGATTTAGACGAGCATAGGACCAAAGGCATAGAATGCCTTGTGCTTCTGGTTGGCCATTCGTTGTATTCGCACGTATCTGGCAGGCGTAGGTGCGCCTATAAGAATACGTACTTGCTCCCCTATTATCTCGGACTGCGGAACGATGCCTGGATGCCCTGGATCTTCTACACTTAATATTGCGGCCAAGTCGGCAAACGTAGTAAGATGAAGTAGGTCGGCAGCTACACCTCGACGCGAAGCTAGCAAGGGGGATAAGGTTCGGAGGGTAAGACAGCGGATGTCAGAGGACACCCAGGACCGTGCTGCGGTACTGCAGGCCATGCTGACCAGCGTAGCGGATGCTGTGTTCGTGCTGGACGCCGCGGGCACAGTGGTGGATGTCAACCCGCAAGCTGTAGAGTTGGCGGGTTTCGCCAGTAGGGATGAGGCTCTGCGGCCGCTCCGTCACTTCCAGGAATTCTTGCGAGTGTCGCGCATAGAGGTCGGGACTCTTCAGCCAGGGGAGTGCCCAGGGGCGAGGGCTCTACGAGGAGAGACCGCTCGCGGGGTCCTCGCGGATGCCCGGGCGTCGGATGGACGAGGTTTGAGGATCGAAGTCAACGCAGCGCCGATGCTGGGCGCTGCTGGGAATGTGCTTGGCGCGGTTGTGGCTGTGCGGGACGTGACTGAGCTGGAGTGGGCGCGATCTCGAGCCACGTTGGTCCGCGTGGCCACCGCTGTGGCGCAAGCCCTGACGCTAGGCGATCTGGTCGAGGTAGCGCTGGATGAGGCCAGGTTGGCGCTGGATGCAGACTCGGTCGCGCTCTTCGCGGCCGACGAGTCACGACAGGAGTTGCGCTTGCTCGGCCATCGCAACCAGCCGCCAGAGTTTGTCGAGTGCCTCCGCACTGTACCTTTCGATGGACCTGGACTTGCCGCTCGCGCCATCATGACGGGAACTGTACAGGTTGTGGAAGATGTTGCCGAAGCATCCGATGAGTTCTCGATCTCGCGAAAGTTGAGTTCGCGTTTCGGCTGGCGTAGCCTAATTGCGATGCCTTTGCTCGTGCGCGGTCGAGGCGTCGGAGTAATGACTTACGCTACCCGGAACCCGCGCCACTTCTCGGCTCGTGAGCTGGAGACCATCCGCACCGTTGGCGATATCGTCGCAGTGGGATTGGAGAATGCACAGCTCTACGAAGAGGCGCAGGAGGAGCGCAGGCGTCTGATGGCCGTAGTCGAGAACTCGCCGGAGGGGATTCTTTTCTTCGAAGCTTCCGACGGTCGCGCGATATTCTGGAACAGAGCCGCCGAGGAGATACTGGGTCAACCGCTGAAGGACAAGACGGTTCTCTCCGAGTGCCCTCGCTTGTACGGCCTCTGCCGCCTCGATGGCACTCCGTATCCAGCCGATGAATTGCCGGCAGCGCGGGCGCTGTGCGGTGAAGTAGCCTTGGGGGAGGAGATGTTTGTCAGGACGCCCGCAGACCATCTCGTGCCTATTTTGGTCAACGCCGCCCCCATCCACGATCTCGCCGACCAGGTCACCGGTGCTGTGGTGCTATTCCAGAGCATTGATCGAATCAAGGCATTGGAGCGGCAGCGGGAGGAATTCGTCTCCGTTATCGCACATGACCTGCGGGCGCCCGTCACGGTGATCCAGGGCTACGCGGACTTCCTGATGCGCCAAACCGACCGCTTTCAAGTGTCGAGTCCTGTGGCCAAAGGACTGGAGTCCATCGCGTTGAGCGCTCGGCGCCTGAACACCATGGTGACAGATTTGCTGGATGCCTCTCGCATCGAAGCACGGCGACTGTCCCTGCAGAGGGAGCAGGTTCGGCTCGACATCCTCGCTGATAGCCTCATAGAACGCCTGACCGGTGTGCTGGCAGACCACACCGTTCGCCTGAGTATTGTTGGGCCCGTGCCTCTCGCAAACGCTGACCCGGTGCGCTTCGAGCAGATCCTCACCAACCTCCTGACCAACGCTGCCAAGTTCTCTCCGCCTGCCTCTGAAATGGTAGTCACCATCGCGCCCGGCCACTGCGAGACCCTCGTATCGGTCACCGATCAGGGTGCGGGCATCCCCACGGAGGAACTGCCGCGCTTGTTTGAGCGCTTCTACCGCACCGAAGAGGTCCGCGGAGTCAGGGAGGGATTGGGACTAGGCCTGTATATCACCAAAGGACTGGTAGAGGCACATGGCGGTCGAATCTGGGCCGCCAGTGAGCTTGGCAAGGGGAGCACCTTCACATTTACGCTCCCGACTACTGACCCCGGATAAGCCGCAGAGCAGACAGCGCACGCTACAGAGCCCATCGACGACGAATCTCCTCCGCCCCGCCAATGATGCCCTCTACAAAGGACTGAACAGGGACCACCTGATCGATCAGGCCAACAGCTAATGAGGGTAGCGAGCTGATAGGTGAGCCTTCGAAATCCTCGTCTGTGATGCTTTCGGCGTCCATCGTTTCCCCGCGCCGCATTCGCTCGACCAACCCGGCATCGGGGGGCGCGAAGGCCGGACCGCGGAGGCGCGCGTCGTAGGGCCAACCATCCAGGATCAACTGCTTGTAGCGGGGAGCGGCCGGGCATTCTTCGGTCGCGATGAAGGCCGTGCCGACATAAGCGGCCTCCGCACCCATGGACAGAGCGGACATGAAGCCTCTCGCGTCGCCGATGCCGCCAGCGGCGATAATCGGAATCCGGATGTTGCGGACGGCCAGCGGGATATTGATGAGCGTCGTGACCTGAGTTGGGTTCTTGTGTCCAGCGCCCTCGATCCCCACAATGACGACCGCGTCGGCGCCGGCCTTTTCAGCCGCCATTGCGTGGCGCACCGTGGCGACCTTATGGACCCAGACGGCGCCGGCCTCGTGGATGCGACGCCCCAGTGCTTCCGGACGATTGGCGGCCGTGAAGACGATCCGGACGCCGGCATCCAGGATGGCGTCCAGCATGGACTCGGGGTTAGGCACGATGCTGAGAGTGATGTTGACACCGAACGGCTTATCCGTTATTTGTCGAGCTCTGGCGATCTCCTCGCGAACACGCTCCGGCGTGCGCAAGGCCCCTGCAGTGATGATGCCGAAAGCGCCTGTGTTCGAGACAGCCGCGGCGATCTCGGCTCTTCCGAAACTATGGTAAGCGCCCTGAATCAGCGGGTACTTGCAGCCGAGTAGTCTCGTAACCCTGGTCTCCCACATGCTTTCGTTCTCCAGGTGTGCGTTACGTTGACCATGGCGTCCCCGCCGCAGTTGGCGACGGGCTCGCGGGGAATCGAATTCTCAGGCGCCATTCTCGCACATGGGCAGCCGCAGGTCAAAAGGGATAACTGCGTTGGGGATGAACTTGCCGGCCTCCGGATCTACGGTTAGAATAGGCGCCGTGATGAGCTATGCGCTAATCTGGCTAGCAAGCGCCGTAGTCCTGGCTGTCGCAGCGATCTTCGTTCGGCAACCGGGCTATATGGATGCCTACTATTATTATCACATCGCGACCAACCTAGCCTCCGGTCGAGGGATGGTCGAGAGCTTCATCTGGAACTATCTGTCTCCTCCAGACTCCATCGTGCATCCGAGCAATCTCTACTGGATGCCTTTGACATCGTTGGCAGCTGTCCCCTTCATGCTTGTCCTGGGAACATCGTTTCGCGCGACGCAAGTCCCCTTCGTAGTGATTGGCGCGACCGCTCCGGTCCTGTCCTTCTATCTGGGGCGAGACATCTTCGGCAACCGGCGCACGGCCCTTGGCATGGCTGCCTTGACCCTCTTCAGCGGCTTCTACTTTGTGTACTGGACCGCGATAGACAGCTTCGGTCTATTCTCACTGTTGGTCAATCTGGCGCTCATCGTGGGCTATAAGATCGCACGGCGATTGCGCAGAGGCGACATGCTTGCAGGGGCCAGCGCCAGAGCGGTTATGGGATTGTGCTTTGGGTACGGCGCGCTAAGCGGCGGGGCGTACCTTGCTCGGGCCGATGGTCCTCTGCTTTTGTTCACATTGCCCGTGATGGTGCTTCTGGTTTCGCCGCGGCGCAAAGTAGAGAACAGCCTTGCGTCGGTAGGCTTGATGCTGGCGGGCTTCGCCGTCGTGGTGGCACCTTGGCTGTGGCGTAACCTGGAAGTGGCCGGAGTGTTGTTGCCTGGAGGGGCACTAAAGACGCTCTTTCTGACCGAATACAACGACTTCTTCAGCTACGCCAAGGAGTTGAGCCTGTCCAGTTACCTGGAGTGGGGATGGCGAGAGATCATCTGGTCAAAACTCCAGGCGCTCGCACGAAATCCCCTGGTTCTGTTTGGAATCGAGTATTACCTACTGCCCTTCGCGGTGGTTGGCGTCTGGCAGCTACGCAGGCGGCTGGAGTACTGGCCGGTGTTCGTGTATGGCATGCTGCTGTATCTGGTTATGTCACTGGTCTTCAGCTTCGTCAGTGGACGAGGGAGCATGCTGCATTCCAGCGTAGTACTGCTGCCATGGTTGGCCGGCGCGGCGATCTACGGACTCGACGCGTGCGTTGTATGGATAGCGAGGCGACGCCGACATTGGAATGTTCCCCTGGCGCAGCGTAACCTAACGGTCATGATGGCACTGTTCGCCTTCGGCATGAGCGCGACGCTGTTCGGGTTGGACGTTGGCGGGCGGGACGCACGCTATTCGCGGTACAACGAGCTGGCGAGTTGGTTTGCCGAGAGAGGGGAGGCGAAGGCCGTGGTGATGTTGGTAGATCCGCCAGCCTACTACTACAGCAGCGGGCAGCCGGCGATTGTACTACCGAGCGATGGTCCGGATGCAGCAATGGCGGCTGGGGCCCGCTATGGAGCGCGCTTCCTCGTTCTAGAGAAGCTGCATTCGCGCGCCTATGAGCCGCTGTATAGCGGGGAAGAGCAGGATGAGCGGCTGCAGTTGGTGGCCACGCTAGGGGAGGCGCAGGTTTACGTCTTGCCTGAGGTTAGTGGCCTGGGGGTCTCGGAGCAATGACGAGCGGTGAGGGGCGCTTCGCGCAGATGCGACGTGAGCTCAGATGGCTGGCGATGACGGTCGGTGTGCTTGTCTGGGTGGTGACCATTTTCGTGCCGTACTACGTCGTGCACAAGCCGATTTCTGTCCCGCTTGGCGCGGTTTGGAACATCAATCGAGGGCTGTTCCAGAGTGGATGGGCGCTGGGCGGGATTCTCGATAGTATGGCCAACCTAAGCGCAGGAGTACTAGTCGCGGCAGTCAGCATCGGTTTGGGGTGGGAGCTGCTGCGATTGTGGCCTGACCGTTTGGCAGGACAGGCGCGCGATCCCAGGTACTCGCCGCTGCTCACGCGGCTGTGCTTCTCGGCTGGGCTCGGACTAGGGGTCCTCGGGCTGGCCGTATTTGTGCTTGCGGCCAGCGGGCAACTGTATTGGTGGTCTATCGATCTGCTTCTTGGAGGGGCCGCCGCCTGGTGTCTGAGTGGATTGCGGCGCGGCTGGCCCGCCTTCCCTGACGGTCGGCAGATCCTCGGTCCCGGCCGGCTGACCGGTTTCGAATGGACGCTCATCCTAGGTGTGGGCGTCGCCCTTGCCCTCTCCCTGGTGAGCGCGCTGGTCCCGCCCACGGCCTGGGACAGCCTGGTGTACCACCTGACAGCGCCACAGCTCCTTCTTGAGGAACACCGCTTCGTAGGGGGCGTAGACGTTGCCCACTTCTATTTCCCCGAATTGATGGAGATGCTCTTCGTCGTGGCGCTATCCATCCGCGGTCCGATCGCGGCGCAGTTGATCCAGGTGGCTTTCCTGGCGCTGATGCTGCTGGCCATCTTCGCGTTCGCTCAGATGCACTTCAATCGACGTGTAGGGCTGCTGGCCTGCGCCATCTACGTCTCAGCCCAAAGCGTACTGATTCTTGCGTCTCAGGCCTACGTCGACGTGGCTTTGAGCTTCTTCCTATTTCTGGCATTCTGGACCTTGTACGATGCAGCGGGGAACGCTTCGGAAAGCGGGGGCCGCGGCCAGCCAAGTGCACGTTCTCTTCTACTGCTATCGGCCGTCTTCGCCGGTTTTGGGATGAGCGTAAAGTATACCAGCGCGCCTTTCGTGGCAGCACTGGCTATCCTCGTGGCCTGGGCGGCGCTGCGATCGGAAGAGGGACCATGGATGCACCGCCTGCGAGGCGCCGTGTGGCCGGCGGCGGTCTGGTGTGGCGTGGCGGCCATCGTGGCCAGCCCGTGGTACTTGAAGAACCTGGGGCTGACAGGCAACCCGGTCTATCCGTTCGTGTTTGGGGGCTGGGCCTGGGACGATTGGAGAGCGGCCTGGTTCTTGCGTGCCGGCAGCGGACTGTGGAATGATCCGTTGCGGCTCGTTCTCGCGCCATGGGAAATGACCGTTTTGGGAGTGGAGGGTCGGGAGGGCTATCAGGCCACCATCGGTCCTCTCTTCCTGTTAGCCTTGCCTCTTGTGCTCCTGGTGCGGCGACATCGGAGTGTACGCTGGGCGCTCTTCGTGTGTGGTGTTGTATACGGGATCTGGCTCGCCGGGGTCGCCGAGTCGCGGTTCCTTCAGCAGACCAGGCTACTATTGCCCATCTTCGGGCTGCTCGCGCTGGTTGGGGCACGCGCACTGGAGGAGCTCAGGATCTGGGACCGTCCCTTCTTTCGCCTGCAGACGGTTGTAAGTGGGGTCCTGATCATGGCGCTCGGGTTGAGCCTGGTCTCTCAGGCGGTGTCGGTGGGAGCCGTGGCGCCCTGGGCCTACGCTCTGGGGGCAGAGGACCGCGACAGTTTTCTGGTTAGGCAATTGGGGGAAAACTACCAGGTGACACGCAGCCTGGACCAGAAGCTGCCGCCAGGAGCGAAGGTGTGGTTTCTATGGGAGCCGCGCTCCTACTATACGAGCCAATCGGTCCAGCCGGATGTGCTGTTGGACAATTGGGTCCGCGCCCTGTACATGCGTGGCAGCGCCAAAGGAGTGCGCGACTATCTTGTCGGGCGAGGGTACAGCCACGTGCTCATCTACAGGTGGGGGCTGGAGTTCTCACTCAACCCGCCTAATCGCGAGGTCACGGATGGAGATCTGGAGGAGTTGCGCAGCTTCGAGAGCAGCTACCTGAAGCGCGTCTGGGGTGACCCGCTGGGGGCTATCGGTCCCGGGGTGGATCCCGAAACGATCGGAACGCGCTATGCCATCTACGAGTTGCGCTAAGCCCTCCAACTCTGGCCGCTAGAGGGCGTCTGAGAAGGTTCCTGTGGTCCGGGTCTTTCCGACATCGGCGTGGAAGCAAAGATCCAAAGCGCCGGTGTACATCACGCCTTGTGGATCCCGCTTTCGCGGGGATGACGAACCCGGGCGAGGTTTCAACAAATATCCTCTAGGATCCTGCGAGACGATCGTAAAGCCCCTGTAACTCCTCGTCGCTGTAGTAGAAGATTACCACCTTGCCACCGCGCGTGCCGCGCTGTAGCACAACTCTGGTGCCGAGAGCTTCACGCAACTGGCCTTCCAGAGCGGCCGTCTCAGGGTCGGTCTCGGAGGTCTTCTTTCTGCTGGCCGCCTCCGGCGAGCGTTGCCAGCGCCGCACCAGTTCCTCGGTTTGACGAACACTCAGCCCCTTCTTCTGGACCTCTTCCGCCGCATGGACGATGAGGTCGTCCTCGGTCAGGGCGAGCAGCGCGCGCGCGTGTCCTTCGCTGATGACGTTGGCCGCCAGGCTATTCTTGACTGGGTCCGGCAGGCGCAGAAGGCGCATGGTGTTGGTGACGGTGACGCGGTTTTTTCCCACTCGCCGCGAGATCTCCTCGTGCGTGAGGCCAAACTCGTCCGAGAGTTGCTGGTAGGCAGCCGCGGACTCCAGCGGGTTCAGGTCAGAGCGCTGCAGGTTCTCGACGAGAGCCAACTCGAGCATCTGCTGAGGAGTAGCCTCCTTTATCAGAACCGGGATGGTCTTCCATTGCAGCAAGCGGGTGGCTTGCCAGCGACGCTCGCCAGCGATGAGATAGTAGGCCGCCTGCGACGAGCGCTCCTGCTGGGGGATCTCGGCCACGATCAGAGGATGAATCAGACCGTGCTGGCGAATGCTGTCCGCGAGCTCCTCGAGGGCGGCCGGATCGATCACCTGGCGGGGCTGATGTGGATTCGCTTCGATCAGGTCGATGCTGATCTCTCGAAGGGCTGAGCTAGGGTTGATCTGCTCGGAGTGGGGGATGAGCGCTCCCAGTCCACGTCCGAGTCCTCCTTTGGGTCTGTTCATCGGTGTTCTCCCCTCTGAAAGCACATGCTGGCGCAGTTGGCTGAGAGATGGCGTGACCGCCAGGATCGGCTGGCCGATGCGGCTTGTCGGCAGTGGTGCGAGAGCACGTCGCGACTCGACTTCCGCCTCGCGCTGGCGCGGAACCTAGCGAGTAGGACATGTAAGCAGGTCGATCACCTCCTGGGCCAGAGCGACGTAGGCCTGGGCGCCCTTCGAGGTTGGGTCGTAGTCCAGGATCGACTGCCCGTAGCTCGGGGCCTCGCTCAGGCGGACGCTGCGAGGGATGATGGTGCGAAAAGTCTGCGGGAAATGTGTGCGGACCTCGTTGGCCACCTGCTGAGCCAGGTTGGTGCGTGGGTCCCACATGGTGAGCAGGAGCCCCGCAAGCACCAGCCGCGGGTTGAGGACGTTCTGCACCAGATCGATCGTGCTGACCAGGCGCGAGAGCCCCTCCAAGGCCAGGTACTCGCACTGCACCGGAATGATGACGCCGTCGGCCGCGGTCAGAGCGTTCAACGTGAGAAGTCCCAGGGAGGGAGGGCAATCAATGAGAACGCAATCGTAGCGCGGGGCGATCTCGTCCAGGGCCGCACGCAGGCGATACTCGCGCTCCTCCAGGGGCACAAGCTCCACCTCGGCGCCGGCCAGGGCGATCGAGGAAGGTAGCAGGTCCAGTCCGGCGCGGTCAGTGAGCTGAACCATGGCCGCGGCCGAGACGCCGCGAATGAGGGCGTCGTAAATCGACCAGCGCTCGACATCGGTGGGCGGGTAGCCAAGTCCGCTGGTCGCGTTAGCCTGCGGGTCCAGGTCAGCCACCAGGATGCGCTTGCCGCGGGCGGCAAGGCAGGCACCCAGGTTGACGGCCGTGGTGGTCTTCCCCACCCCACCCTTCTGATTGGCGATAGCCAGAATCTTGAGCATCGCTATGCTCTCATGCGTGTAGCCGTGATTGGATCTGATCGAGGGTCGGAACGCCGGCTAGACCACGTCGTTCGACCACGAAGCTGGCGGCGCAGTTGGCGAAGCGGGCCGCGACAAGCGGATCGGCGCCTTGGCTGAGCTGCACCAGGAACGCGGCCGCGAAGACATCGCCGGCACCGGTAGGATCCACCGACGTGGCAGAAAAGGCCGGCGAAGTATGCTTTTGGCCGTTGAGATAGAGGTCCGCACCTTCGGCGCCACGCGTCACGACTAGGCATGGCGTGTGACAAGCATAGCGATCGATCAGATCGACAGCGCCATCCAGGTCCTCCGCGGAGACGAAGGCTACGGCCGCGGCCGTCAACTCTGCACCGGCGGCGGGCAGGGGAATGCCATGGATCTTGCCATGCTCGTCCCAACTCCGCATCCAGCCCTGCATGCCGATACCTCGCAAAGAGGCTGGGAAAAGGTGCAAGAGCTCGGGGCCCAGCTCACCAGCAACTGGGGCCAGATAGACAATCCGGGCCACGGCCCACTGCACCGGAATGTTCGCGGGCACGATGGGCGCTGCTCGCGCGAGAAGCCTCTGGCGTCGGCTCTGGTCTTTGTAGGCGTTGCGGAAGGTGGTAGTTTGCGCAGCTGGCTGGGAGGCGACGGACAGCGGGAAGCGGCTGAGCAGGATGAGCTCAGCAGGGGCACCGCTCGTCACAAGGGCAGTCTGCATGCCCAGGCGGCTGGCGGCTAGAGCCGCGTACAATGCGGCTCCGCCGAGCTGCCGGCGCCGGGCAACCAGATCGATGGTCAGATGCCCGATGGCGAGAAAGTCAGGTGCGCTCACGTCCACCTCAGGGTAGAGATCGGCAGAGGCTAGGCTGGAGCCGGGCAGGGTCGCGAGCGCGCTAGCGCTTGAGAACGATGAGGACCTTGCGCCGCTCTCCTTCCCCTGTACTCTGTGTCTTCACGTCGGGATGATCGGACAGCGCCAAGTGAACGATGCGACGCTCACTGGCGGGCATGGCTTCCAGGGCAACCGGCTGTCGGGTCGCGACGACTTGATCCGCCATGCGGAGGGCCAAGCCGCGCAGAGCGGAGTCGCGGCGGCGGCGGTAGCCCTCTACATCGACGGTGACGCGGCTGCGGAAGCCGCATTTCTTGCCCACGATCAGATTAACCAGGAACTGCAGCGAGGAGAGAGTCTCGCCCCGGCGGCCGATCAGGACACCCAGCCCCTCCCCCTCAATGTCCAGTACTGGCGGCAAAGGAGCGCCAGTTGGGTCTGTACCCGGATTGGTATCCACGACGACGGTGGCGTCCACACCGATGGAAGTCAGGAGACGTTCGAGTATCTCCTTCGCCACGAGAACAGGGTCAACCCCGGTGCCAGTGACGGTTTCCGTCTCGGTGCCATGATCCGGCGCGGTTGCGGCGGGAAGCAGGGTGACGCGCACGCGGGCGTCCTCCGAGCGAAAGCCGAGGATGCCCGACTTGCCCTCGGAGAGCACGGTGATCTCGACGTCCTCCCGCCGCACGCCGAGCTTGCTCAAG
>SCTZ01000192.1 GCA_004297765.1 Chloroflexota bacterium
CTACAACCGTACTTTGTCATTCTGAGCGCCGCAGCGCGAAGAATCCGTACCTCCGGGGGCGAGGGGCGCGGATTCTTCGGCGCCTGCCCTGAGCCGAGCCGAAGGGTGCGCGCTTCAGAATGACCAACAGAGGCGGTGCTCAAGATGAGAAGTTCGATGAACTACGGTTGTGGTACTAGCCCCAACCTCACGCCGCGCTGCAGGTGACGATACGATTCCGGCCGCAGCGCTTGGCCGCGTACATGGCACGGTCGGCCTCTTCGACCAGCGACTTCTTGCGCTCCGCGTCCAACGGAAAGCTGGCCACGCCGATGCTGATGGTTACTCGAACCTCGCGACCGTCCGATAAGACCATTCGGTTTGACTCGACGTTGTGCCGGATCCGCTCCGCGATCGCCGTCGCCCCCTCTTTATCGGTATTGGTGAGGATGATAGCATACTCCTCGCCGCCGTAGCGCGCCGCCACGTCGGTGGCCCGGACCGTGTTCTTGACGATCTGGGCCGTAGAGCGCAAAACCAGATCACCGGTCTGATGCCCGTAGGTGTCATTGAGCTGCTTGAAGCGGTCCAGATCGCAGAAGAGCAGTGAGAGCGGCTGCTGGTACCGCGACGAGCGTCCCACCTCCTCCGTCAAACGCTCCTGGAAGTAGCGGTGGTTGTAGAGCTTGGTCAGGAAATCGGTGACGGCGTGCTCCTCCAGGGTCCGGTTGGCTTCCTGGAGACGCTCGTTTTGCTGAGCGATCGTCTCACTAGCATTCTTGACGATCCAGCACAGGGCCATATACACAAACAGGCAGGCCAAGCCGATCAGGATCCAGGACTCCTGGCGTGAGACATGGATGAACTCGGGGATGCGATCCATGCGCTGGTAGATCTCGCTGGCCGCGATGACCTCGCCTGTCCTCTGTGAACGGATGGGCGTGTAGATCTCCAGCAACTGCCTGTACTGGCTGCGCTCCAGCGCGTTCTCCTCCGTCTGTTCTTGCGCGATCTCGTATTCTGTCTCGCCCTCCAGCGCCTCCTTAAGCTCCCGGTCGGTGGGAAAGCGTTTCCCGATCAAGTCCTTGTTGGTGGAGTAGAGGACGGTCGAGTCTTTCGACCAGACTTTGATGGCGACGATCTCGCTGCCGAGATGCACGGGCGAGAAGAGCATGTCCAGGAGGGTCTTGTCCTGCTCAGAGAGCAATTCGGTTCCCTCTTGCTCTTCCATCTGAGAGCTCAACAGACCGCCGACGTAGAGCGCCGTGGTAAAAGCCGTGCTGCGCACCATATCGCGTTCGACATTATCCGAGATGCGCCCGGCCAGACCGATGCCCATGACCAGCAGGACGATCCCACCGAAGATCATGAAGCGATGCAGCAACGCCAGGTTAGGCAGCAGCAGGAAGCGTATGGCATGCAGCATTGGTGTAGGCAGTCTTCGTTGCACTCGCGTTAATGAGAGGCTCATTATTTAATCCTGTATACGGAGAGAGCGCAGCCGCGCGCGTCCTTTACCGATATCACGCCAGCCTTGTCACCTGTACCTGCTTTATTTCTTTTGGCGCCCGTTAACATCCCGCTAGCATATTATGTACTATGGGACCGGCGAGACCGCAATCACATATTGGTACTACGTAGAGTTGGGGCAATTGGGGCAATTGGGGCAATTGGGGCAATCGGGGCACTCGAGTGCATGTTGGGGATAGTCATTCTTTCGGGGCTAGAGAAAGGCGCACGAAGGCCTGGGCGATAGGCGACAAGGAATGCCGCTCATGGGCTAGGTAGAGCGTCCTCTTCAAGCTCAGCCCCTCGACCGTGACTCTGGCAAGTTTCAGCGAAGGCCGGCTATCCAGGGCCAGGCTGGAGACAAAGCCCAGGCCCACACCGGTCTCAATGGCCATGAGCTGGGATTGACTGGTTGCCACCACCATGGCCACCCTGTGCTGGGGGAGAGAAAGCCCTTCCCGCGCGAGCAGGCTCTTCAGGCTCTCGAGCGTGCCCGAGCCGCTGCCACGCTCGACAAAGGGCAAACCGGCCAGCTCCGCGAGCTCGATCATTCCTTTCGCGGCGAAGGGATGATTGGCGGGCACGACGAGAACGATCTCGTCTTCGGCCACCGGATCAAGCTGAAGCCTGCGCTGGGCCATCATGGCTCCCGTGAACCCCACTTCGGCCCTGCCCGCCAAGAGTTCCTCGACGACTCCGGCGGAATCGGTGACGACCAGGCTCGGACAGACCCGCGGATGGCGTGCCGTGAACGCGGCCAGCAATCCGGGCACCAGGAACTCGCCTGGGATGGTGCTGGCCGCCACCCGTATAGGGCCCGCCAACTCGGACTCGCCCGCGCGCAGACGCTGGATGGTGCTATCTAGCTCACCAAGCATCGACTCGACACACGAGATGAGCTCTTCACCGGCGGAAGTCAGGGTGACCGGCCGCTGCTCACGGTTGATCAGCGCAAATCCCAGCTCGATCTCCAGTTGCTTCACCTGCCGGCTGATGCCCGGCTGTGTCAGTCCAAGCGCAAGGGCAGCCGCTGAGAAGCTCCCGAGCCGAGCCGTCTCCACGAAGGCGCGCAGTTGGTCGAGATCCATCGGTACTCTCCATGAGAGTCTTGCATACTTATTGCCGTCAGTATACTCCATGCGTATCATGAAGTCACGTACGGATTGGGAGGTAACACATGACGATCACCTCTTCCCGAGTCACTGCTCCGGCGCGCAGCCGCGCCAGCACGTATGTGGCTGTTCTGGTCTTCGGCGTCCTCTTCGCCTTGCTGTTCCAGTATCGGATCCTCTCTCTGCTGAGCAAGCTAGGGACGAACGTTGCTCCCCTCGGAACCAAGCTGCCCATCGTGCTCGATCTGCAGAACAGCCCCCTGTGGCTGCGGCCGTTCCTATCCACGCTAGACTATCTGAACACCGTGTGGTCCACCACGCTGCTCGGGCTGTTCATCGCCGGGGCGGCGGTTACCTTCCTTCCGCACCTGCTGCGTCACCATCTGCAAGGAAACGGGATCGGGCAGCACCTCGCGGCCGCCGTGCTCGGCCTGCCCAACATGTTCTGTACCTGTTGTGCCGCAACCACCCTTCCGGGCCTGCGCAAGGCGGGAATGGGGCTGGCGGCCACGCTGTCTTTCTTCGTCGCCGCACCGGCGCTCAACATGACCGTCATCATCCTGGCCTTCCAGTTGCTGCCGCTCAAGCTCGCCCTGGCCCGCGCCGTGCTCGGACTGGTGGCCGCCGTGGGCGTCCCCTACCTCGTCGTGAAGCTTCATCCCGAGGTGAGCGCCGCCCTGTCCGCCCAGACATGCGAGGTGGACGAAGGCAAGACCGCTGTCTCCCTGCTCTCGGCCTGGCTCCGCGCCACGCTGGACATCGCCAGGGTGGCCATCCCGTTTCTGCTGGTGGGCATCCTGATTGTCTCCATCTTCAAGGTGCTCCTGCCCTTCGACGTCATCGCGCGCTCGCTTGGGGATGGTCTGGCTCCGACTCTGCTGGCCTCCCTCGTCGGAGTCGTGCTCATGGTGCCCTCGTACACCGAAGTGCTGTGGATCGGCGAGTTCACGAAGCAGGGGATGGGCACGGGCCCGGCCGCGGCCCTTCTGATCACCTTGCCGGCCGTCAGCTTCCCCTCGCTGTGGGTGCTGGCCAGGGTCCACGGATCGTACCGGCTGGCCGTGTCTCTTGGTCTGGGCGTCCTGCTGCTAGGAGTTGTGGGCGGACTGCTGTTCGCGCTGATCTAAGAACTCCTAACAATACCGGTACCTGGAGCACGGGGATGTGCCATCCCCTCTCCCTTCGCAAAGACTGACGTACGATTCCCTCTCCCTTTGCGAAGGGAGAGGGCGAGGGTCCCCCGGGTCTTCATTGGTCCGGGACGGCGATCCATCGGAGTCAGGGGCTGAACCCTCACCCTGACCCTCTCCCTCCTCTGAAAATCGAAGGTTTTCATTCATCGCTGGTGCCCCTAAGGGGCATGATGAACCTTTGCGAAAGGGAGAGGGAATAGCGCCGCCCGCTCGCTGTACTTGTGGAACGACGCATTCAATGCGTCGTTCCTCAAGTCCGGCATCCTGTCTGAAAAGACCGCTGCGGTTTCGGAAACCGCGGCGGTCTGCGGCGGCGGTCTGACTGCGCCGCCTCCACAGCGTGGTGTTCACTTACGGAACGTCGCACTTGGGCGAGACCGTGTGGGGCTCCACTACCTCACCCCAAAGGCCTTCGCTTTGGGGTGGGCGTCAGTATTCCGCAGCGATCTGCCGAACGTGGAGATGCTGTCAACGGATTCGGGAGCAGATTGAACGGACACGAGCCTCCAGCCGAAGATCAGGGAGCAACACGTGCACCTCCAGTGGCTATGCGTGCCTGACTGGCTGAGACACGAAGGACCACGAAGCGGGACCCCGCCTCCTGCCGCGGTCATCCGTTCAATCCGCTCCCGAATCCGTTGACAGCAGCGCCCCCGGCCGGATGCACGGCGCGGAATCGTGACACACCCCTTCGCTTGTCACACCTTGGAGCAGCGTTTCTAGAATGCTAGAATGAATGCGCCCTACTACCTTTAGATAGAGGAGCCTCGCTTTGTGATCCCGGTCAAGCTACGCCTGCGCAACTTCATGTGCTACCGCGACAACGTGCCGGACATCCAGTTCGACGCGTTTCGGGTGGCCTGCCTCTCCGGGGACAACGGCAATGGCAAGTCGGCCTTGCTGGACGCCATCACGTGGTGCCTCTGGGGTCAGGCTCGGGCGCGAACCGACGATGAGCTGATCCACCAGGGCTGCAGCGAGATGGAGGTGGAGTTCGACTTCCGTCTCGGGGATGACCTCTATCGCGTTCTGCGCAAGCGGACGAAGGGCCGCACCGAGCGCGCGGCCGGACAAACCGTCCTCGAGCTCCACGTCGCGGATGGCGACAGCTCCTTCCTCTCCATCACCGGCGACCACGTGCGTGAGACTGAGCGCCAGATCGTAGATCTTCTGCGCATGGAGTACCAGACCTTCATCAACTCGGCCTATCTGGTGCAGGGTCGGGCCGACGAGTTCACGGTCAAGCCCCCTGCCGAGCGCAAGAAGGTGCTGGCCGACATTCTGGACCTCTCCTATTATGACAAGCTGGAACGCGGCGCCCGCGAGGCTGCCCGTCAGCGTGAGACGGAGCACCGCGAGCTACTGGGCCGAACGGCCGACGTTGAGCGCGAGCTAGAGCGGCGCGACGAATATCGCGCCGAGCTCGAGCAGATCCAAACGACGCTGGCTGGGCTGGACGAGGAGGTACGGGATGGCGACGCCCGCCTGAGCAAGCTACGGGAAGGCGCGCACCTGCTAGAGCTCAAGCGCGAACAGGAGAAAGAGCTATCGGAGCGTCTGACCCATGCTCGGGAGGAGATCGCCGAGCTGGAGTCGCAGGTGGCCGCCCACCGCGTCAAGCTCGAAGAGGCCAGCAGGTTGCTGGCTTCGTCGGAACAGGTGCGCCGGGAGTTCCTCCGTCTGCGAGAGCTGCGCGCGTTGGATGAGGAGCTGACCGCGCGATTAGCGCGCTCCTCGACGTTGCGGCAGCAGCGCGCCGAGATCCAGCATCAGATCGAGCGTCAGGCCTCGGCCCTGCGTGCCGACATGGCCGGGCTGCAGGCCAGCATCGCAGCTCACGAGTCGAAAGCGGCCGCCGCTCCGGCCTTGCGCCAGGAGTTGGACAGGGTCAGAGCCGCGCTGGCGACGTTGGATCGGGCTGAGCTTGGCCTGGGCGCGCTGCGGACCGAAGCGCAGGCGGCTGAGGCCGAGGCGGAGGGTTTGCGCGCGGAGAACAGAGTGCTGCGAGTGGAGATGGAGCGCCTGCGTGAGAAGCTCGGCTGGCTAGAGGAAGGGTCCGAGAACTGCCCCCTGTGCGAGTCGCATCTGGCCGAGACCGAGCTGCGCCGCCTGCGGGAATCGTTCGAGGGCGAGGGACGCGCGCGCGCCGCGACGTTCCGCGCCAACGAGGCCCGGATCCGCAAACACGAGGAGCGCGCCAGAGCTCTGGCCCAGCAGTTGCAGGGACGGGAGGCCGCGCTGCTGAGAGACCGATCAGCCCACGAGCGACGAGCCGCCGTGCTGGAAGAACGGCTGGAGGTCTCCGCCCTTGCCGAGTCGACCACGGTCGAGCCGCGGCAGCGCCTGGCGGCCGTGCGACAACGGCTCCAGGAGCAGAGCTTCGCGTTGGAAGAGCGAGCCCTCCTGAACAGCACGGACCAGGAGCTGGAGCGGCTAGCCTACGACCCCGAGCGACACCGTGCCGTGCGGGAGCAATTGCGCGAGCTGGCTTCCTACGAAGATCGACATTGCCGGCTTCAGCAGGCCGAGAACGCCGAGTCCTACGAGAAGGCCGCCCTGCTGCGCGCGGAGGGCGGGCTGCGCTACTGGCGGGAGAGAGAGGATAGCGAGCTGGCATCCCTGCGTGCGGTCCAGATGGAGCTAGCGCGTCTGGACGCCGTCGCCAGCGACTTGAACGATGCGCGCACGGCTCTGGAGGCACTGGTGGATAAACAGAGCCATCTGCGCCAAATGCTGGGGGCGGCTCGGCAGAAGCTAGAGTACTGCGCCTATCTGGAGCGCTCCAAGTCCGAGTTGCAGTCCTCGCTGGCTCGGGCCGCCGAAGAGCGAGCGATCTATGAGGAGCTGGCCATGGCCTTCGGCAAGAAGGGTGTGCAGGCCATGATCATCGAGAGCGCGCTGCCGGAGCTGGAGCATGAGGCCAACACGCTCCTGGAGCGCATGACCGATGGGCGGATGACCGTGAGCGTCGAGACCCAGCGCGACAGCCGCAAAGGCGAAACCATCGAGACTCTGGATATAAAGATCTCCGACGAGTTCGGCACACGCAGCTACGAGACCTTCAGCGGCGGCGAGGCCTTCCGGGTCAACTTCGCCCTGCGCGTGGCCCTCTCCAAGCTGCTGGCAAGACGCGCCGGCACGCGCCTGCAAACCCTGATTCTTGACGAGGGCTTTGGCACCCAGGACGCTCTGGGACGCGAGAAGCTGGTAGAGGCCATCACCTCCATCCAAGACGAATTCGAGAAGATCCTCGTCATAACCCACATCCAGGAGCTCAAAGATCTCTTCAACACCCGCCTGGAGATCACCAAGACCGACGAAGGGTCCATGGTGACCGTGCATTAATGTTCGACCACAGAGAAGAGGCTACCCAACAACCACCCAATAGCGAGCGATCAGCCAGGGCGGGTTGACAGCGTCCGCGGTGAGCGTCTATAATAACCGATGGCTCGCCACGTAGGCGAGGCACGCGCCGGTCCCTGTAGCTCAGAGGATAGAGCAACTGCCTTCTAAGCAGTAGGTCGCAGGTTCGAGTCCTGCCAGGGATGCCACCGAGCGCGGGCGGAATGCGGATCTCGGAATGCGGCATGCGGATTGGAATGGCTGCGAGGCGCCTCCGCGCTGAGGCACCGCATCCGTGCTCGGATCGAAGACCGCCAGGGTAGCCTGGCAAGCAGTCAGATGGTGGGCGTAGCCGAGCGGTTAAGGCGCCAGGTTGTGGCCCTGGAGATCGTGGGTTCAAATCCCATCGCTCACCCCAATGTCCGTCGGGCCCCAAGAGCCACGTGAGGCGCTTTTGGGGCTTTGTCTTCCCACGCCGGAGCCGGCGGCATTGATCGTCCGCGCACTCGCGCCTGTAGCTCAGGGGATAGAGCATCTGTCTTCGGAACAGAGGGTCGGGGGTTCGAATCCCTCCAGGCGCGCCACAGAAACCGCATGTAGACGCCACGAACGCGCTAGTCACCTCGCCTAACCCTTTCTCGTCTTGGCTGCTTCTGCCCACGGTTTGCCCACGGCCCTACGCTTTGCCCACGGCCTTGACGTTCAGTAGTTCCTCTAGCTTGCCCACGGCCATGTCCTGCATCTCTGGTAGAACATGGGAATAGGTGTCCAACGTCATGCCGATATTGGCATGTCCCAGCCTCTCGGAAACGATCTTGGCGGGAACGTTCTCCATGAGCAGTAAAGTAGCGTGAGTGTGTCGAAGCGAGTGAAACGGGATGCGCGGCACGCCGGCCCTGGTGCAGGCAGTCACGAAGGACCGGTATATGTTCCGGGGGTCCAGCGGCGTACCCAGGGGTGTACAGAACACCAGGTCGTGACCCTCCCACGCTGGGCCAAGCTGTAGCCGGACCGCGTTCTGGCGGGCCTTGTGGGTCTTCAACAACTCGATCATCGTGGCCGTCAACTTGATCCTGCGGCGTCCCCGGCTCGTCTTGGGTTGGCCGACTACCAGCCCCATCCTCTGCACTCGTTGAATGGTCTGAGAAATCTGCACCGTTCCGTGCTCCAACGATACATCCTGCCAGCGCAGGCCCAGTAGCTCGCCTTTGCGGACGCCAGTCTGCAAAGCGAATGCTAGGGCCATGCCGTAGGGGACGGACTCGGCGCCGTCCGCGGTGGTGGCCGTTACCACGGACAAAAAACGTCGGGCCTCATCAGCATTCCAGGTCTGCATCTCCTTCCGCTCCGGCCTCGGCGGGTCCACCGCGTCGGCTACGTTGCGCGGGATCATCTGCCATTTGACGGCGTGGGACAGAGCTTCCTTCAGCACACGATGGGTGTGCTGCACCGTGCGTGCAGAGAGTGGGCGCCCACCAGGACGGCCTTTCGTCAACAGTGTGGTGTACATCTCCCGCAGATGGGCGCCGGTCAGTTTGGCTAGCTTCACATGGCCCGCCAAGGGGATGATTAGCTTCTCGCATAAGTCCGTGTAGCCGGCCTGCGTCTTCGGTCGGCAGTTCTGGGCCGCGTAGGCCACCAGCCAATGGCGTAGGTACTCGGCGAGGGTCCAGGTCGTTGTCTCCGCTAGTAGCAGGCCCGTCGCCGCTTCGTTCAGGAGCTTTGCCAATCTTTCCTCGGCTTGCTTCTTGGTGCCGAGGACCGTCTCGAACTTCTGACGGCGCTTGCCCGTTATCGGGTCCGGGTCAAGCTCGACGGTCAAGGACCAGGAGCCTTTAGTCCGTTGTCGCAGATAGCCCCGCGCCATGTTCTACTCTCCCTCTGGCGGGCTCTGCCGCCCGCTCTCCATCAACGCGATGATGTCCCGTCCCCAAATGCGCCAGTCCTTGCCGATCTTGCTCCCTCGCAGCCGCCCTGAGTTCAGCAGCTTGGACATAGTGCCGCGTGAAAGCTGCAATAGCTCTTGGGTCTGCTCCCGCGTGTAGATAGCGTCGGGCTCGATTCTTGGCATAGTGAAAGCCCCCTTTCGCAACTTCGCCCTATGGTCATTATGTTTATCTCCGTCTCTTTGCGTGCATATTCGTGCATCCAGGTACAGTATAGGGGTCTACCGCCAGCGCGTCAAGGGGCAAGATACAGCCGTTCTGCATCGTGGCGGCGTTCCCATGGCCGCGTCGCAGAACGCCGTCAGAATCGCAGCGTAGCGCGTGTCATCGCCTTTTTGGTGTCCGTCACTGTCGGCCAGGTCGAATAACGGGCAGGGAGTCAGCCCGGCTTCCATGGATTTCCAGCGGTTTTGCTCTTCCATGGATTTCCCTTTGGCCCGGCTCCGCTATCCCCGCGTGTTGTGCCTCCGGCTGTTTCCCCTGGCTAGCAAACGCTCAATGCGCGCATCCGAACGCCGGAACCAATCCCAAAAGGCCGCATCATACGCGCGCTCGCCTTCGAGTGCTCTCCGCAACAGCCGAACGTAGGTTTTCCAGTGCATGCCCTTGGGCTTCTCAGGAAACGGAGCGAGCATACTAGCACTGCCGCCTAGCCGTCGGCGGATGTTCTGCGCCTTGCTTAGCGCCCGGTTCATCCGATCCTCTCGCCGGCTCTCATAGGTCAGGTCGTAGCAATGCCGACAGAGGAAGTAGCGCCCGCCGTCGTAGAGGATAGCCACGCGCCGGCCGCAGGAAACGCCGTTCACCACGCCCGGACAGATGAACCAGGGACGCCGGCCGCCATAGTGGCATTCCGTCCAGGTCAGCTTTACTGCCTCTGTCACGTCCTGCCATTCGCTGTTGCCGTGCCGATGACGATAGCGTAGCTCCACACGGTCCGTGTAGGCCATCAGACCGATAGAGCCTGCCTCCTGTTCGCCGCGCGACCAGCGCAGGGTAGTGTAGTGCCCCGGTATCATCAGCTTGCGCCGATGCAGGTAGCGCACGTCCAGCTTACAACAGCCGTCGGCGGTGTCCTTCTTGTGCCACCTATACCAGTTACCCCCCGAGCCCGGACCACCCATGGTTGCACCTCAGCTTTTTCCCGAAATGATAAGGCAAACGGACGATTTGGCAGCGGTATTCTACCCGTTTGCCGCGCCAGTACGCCACAAACCGCGTGATTGAACAACGTTAGTTTCTGTACCCATTTTGCACCTTAGTGGTTTGCAGACTCGTACAATAGTGCGATGTTCCGCGCCTACGTGTTCCGCTATCGCCGGTCATTGTGCGTGTTGACGCGCTATGTCCTCCAACCCGTATACAGAAAAGTCAGCGGACCGTCACGGTTCCGGGTTCTGTCAGCCCTAGACTTCGGAAGGTCCCTCCCCGGTCTGCCCATCTTCAGTTCCTCCGGTCCGCTTCGGACAACCAGCTCTGCCACGCCAGCACACGGCGCGCGGCCTCTGCCTGGTCGCCCACAGCAATGATGTCCATCTGCTCCAGTTGTCGCCCTAACTCGCGCCCATCGCCGTCGAATCCCACCTCGACCAACAGCTTTGCCAGTTCGCTGGCCGACATGTGGCGTTTGTGCGCGAAGCTTACGGCGAAGATCGGCGCCCAGGGACCGCCGCAGAGAATCTGGAAGTCCGCATTGGCGGTCCCGTCGTAGTGGCGTTCTTCGATAGCCTGGCTGAGCACTCCCGCGTCTCGGTTCAGCCAAGGAACGATCCACCAATCGCGCGACGCCATCCGGTCGCGTATCATGATCTTGGCACCGTCTTGGGTCAGCAAATCAAACATCAGTCAATCCCTCCTGCTCGTCATTGGATAGGGCACGATTCGCCAGCACTCCCAGCAGCGCCAGCCGCGCGCCGTGAAGAACCAGCGCAGCATAGCCAGGTTGCCGCAGTTCGGGCACTCGGTCGGCGGCAGATTGCGCAGGAGCCAGACGATACCGCCTTTGTTCTTCGCCAGGTCCGCCCGTAGCTGCGGCGTCAGAACGTCACGTGGGCCAGTTACTCGGAAGTTATCGCCCACCAGGGACACTCTCGCGCCACGCTGGATCAGTTCGCCAAGTAGGTCCAGAGCAAGCATCAGAACACCTCGTCGGTTTCATCGTCGCCCAGCAGCAGGCCGTCAGGATCTGGTTGTTCCTCCGCCCGTTCCAGTTGCTCATGCGGGAAGCAGGTAGTGGTTTCCTCCAAGCTGTACCAGTCCTGCCCCTCATGCTCGAAAACGCCGGTGATGCGAACCGGATGATTCCATAGCCTCTCGCCCTTCTTGTTGATCGGGAAGACCAGCATCCCAACCTCGAAAGGGGGATTTGTGGCGTTTGTGTCGATTGTGTCCATACCCTCCGCTTCCTCACCAGAAGCGTTAGCGTTCTCTTCATCCGCTTTTTGGTGTGCATGACTCTTGGACACAATTGACACAATTGACAGAACTCCCCGCGCCAGGGGGTTGACTTCGTAAACCGGGCTCGGCGGTCTGCCCGGCTTGGGTTCCTCTTCGCTCTCGCGCTCTCGGATGAAGTGGTGCGCCTCCAGGAGTCCCAGCGCCGGGTCGATCTCGTCGGCGAGCGTGAAGCGCCCGCGGCATCCGCGGTGAGCGTCCCGCTTGGTGAACGTGTCTAGCTCCGCTCTCTCAATCCAGCGCCAAACGTACCGCGCGTCTTCTACGTCGCGGTCAGCGCCCATCTCGGCGAACGCCAACCGCGCGTGGGGAATCAGATAGTGCCCTAGCCGAATTGCTGCCTCCATCGTCTGCCCGGCGATGGGATAGCGCCATGCCGGGGACTCGCCGTCCTGTCCGGCCATGTGTAGCAGCCCGGCGATGCGCACCACGGCGCCGGCCAGCTTGGAGCCCCAGTCGGCCAGTGCGTGTAGCTCGCCGTATTCCCCCAACAGCGGCTCCAGCCAACGCATGAAGTCCTCTAGCACCCCCCAGGCCTCGGTGCTCAGGGTCAGCGTGTGCGCAACCGAATTGCCGTCCTGGTCCGTGCCAAACGGCAGCCGCAACAGGTCAAGCATGCGCCGATGGTATGTCGCGCGGATGGACTCGGGGACGGCGGGAGGCTTCACGTCGCGATGCCCCACCGTGCTGGCTGGCCAGGAGAAGAGAAAACGAGCCAGCAAGCCACGGCCACGGAGTCCGGGCTTCCCCATCAAGCCGCGCACCACCTCCGGTTGCACGGCCAGCCCTACGGTCAGGGCCGGTTGTGGCACGAACTCCGGCGGCCTGCCCACCCGGTCTACTCTGAGATTGTCCCCCGCGTGGCCGCGCAGGAAGACGCCGAAGTTTGGGGCATTGCCGTACCGCGCGGCCATCAGGTCGAACACATCGCCTTCCGGTGCAAGGACGGCCAATCGCCCGCCTTGGTCTCGTAGCAGCGTCGATGCCTTCTCGGGCGTGCAATCGTCAACGATCAGGCGCGGCAGCTCGGGCACCGTCATGACGGCTAGCTCGCGGGACAGGTCCGCGGCCTGTTGTGCCAGCGCGCCGGCTTCGTCCGGCTTCGCCTTCGCGGCTTGGCTCTGCACGTGCTCCAGGCGCGACTTCGCGATGCGGTAACGCGTTTGGTCCTCGGCGATCTCCGGTCCCAACCGCTCGGCCTCCGCTCGCTCGTACTGCTCCAGGGGCTCGGCTGCATCCGAGAAGACGGCGCTTTTCCGGGCGCCCGGCGGCAATATCACTACAACGTAGACGTTGACGGGCTCACGCCAACCGTCCCGCACCCGGACCACCACCTTCTTGGCGCATGCTGTGCTGACGCCAGACAGGACAAGCATGCCTGCTAGGTCTGGCGGGGTCTGCGTAGCCGTCGCTTCGGCCTCCACGAATGCACGCAGCCACGAGGGGAATATATCGGTGGGAAAGACGGGCACGTCGGCACGGAAGAACGGGGTCGGCGGCTCCCATTCCGGCTCATTGGTCCGCTGGTGGTCCTTCTGTCGCGCCTTGATCGGCGGTGCGGGCTTCTGCGCTAGGTCACGCACGATGGCTTTAGCCTCCTCCTCGGTCCAGGGTCCCTTCGCTGCATCCCACGGCGAAGCCTTCAATCCTAGCCATATCTTCGCGGCCGTATCCTCCACCGAGTACCCAGCCGAAAGGAAATTACGGGCCGCTGCCACGGCCCGGCCGCGTTGACTTCCGTCTGGTGCGCCTTCGGCCACGAATCGCCACGCATCCCGGCCCACGGGCAGCGCGCCGGCCACCCAGGTCTTACCGTTTGGGTGCGGTTCGGTGCCGATCGGTGCCGGGATCGTCGCGGAGACCGCGGGCAACTCATCGGGGTCTAGCGGCCGTCCGTCGTGCGACTCGACGAAGCGCAGGGCGCCAGGCGGGCAGGACGGCAGGTAGTAAATGCGCGCGGGGTCTTTGGTCTGCGGGTCGTTCTGTCCGCCAAAGATGCCCCCGTTTATCTGCTCCCATACTCCGGCGGTCCACTCGCTCGCCGGTATCGGTCGTGCCAGCCGCACCACAGCCCGGAACCGTGGCGCCTCGGCGGTGCTGCTATAAGTGGAGTACAGAACATGGGCGTAGGGCTCCAGCCGTGCCTTCAGGTCCTCACTGGTCGTGCCGTGGTCGAAGTCGCCCACTGCCGCAGTGATGACCTCGACGTTTCCGTTGGCGCGCGTGGTATTGGGACGATACACGGTCGGCGAGAACAATGGTCCCTCCTTCCGTGTGCGCTCCTGGTGTGTTGTTAGCAGCTTCGCCAGTGCATTCCAGGTCAGCGCCACGGCCTTGGGACGGTTGTCCTTCGCGTGTTGGAAGCGGCAGATGGTGATGGCTTGATCGGTCATGGCGCCCACCTCCGCCGCTTCCGGAGGCGTCCTATCGTGGCGTCGAGCATGCGGACGATGTTGGCATAGCGGCGCCGCTCGGCTCTAGTGGCAGGCTTGATCCGGCTGTTAGTCGTGGTCGGCATGAAAGCCTCCCGCCGCGGTGTCCAACATGCGCTGAAGCGCCGCCTTGGGCACGAACAGCCGCCGACCGATCTTGATTGACGGCACATCGCCACGTCGGACGGCTTCATAAGCACCATTCCTACCCAGCCCCAGCAGCTTAGCCGCTTCTTCGATGGTCAAAACCCATCGTTCGCTGCGCTCAGTCTGCATTATTCACCTCATTCACCTCGTCGATACACGTGTCGCACGAGTCCCGGCACAAGCGCCGCTTGCAATCGCTTTCTAATGCTCGCTTGATTAGAAGCGCCGCTTGCTGATGAACATAGCGTTCCTCTTGTTTCGCTCGCATGCTGAGCTTTGCAAAGTCAGCTTCGTCAAGTTCGACAAGTACCTTCCGTGTGTGCATCAAAAAAACCTCCGTGCCTTTGTCTCACTCATATCGTAAGACTGCGGGCTCGAAGGTTTTGGGTAAGCTCCGGTGAATTCTGGCGAGTTCTGGTAAGTTCCGGTAAACTATAACACGTCAACTTAGACCTGCTGGTCTAGCTTGTTGGCTTCTCCTGCTGCAATGATATCGGCTATTGTCTCAGGTGAGTACGCCAGGTCGCCGTGCGTGCTCATCAGCCAGGCGGATAGCTCCGTGTAGTTCTTGCCCTTGTGCCACTCCGGCTTGATTAGCCTCCACGCTCGGCACCACTTGTTGAAGTCAGGTCTGCGGCTCGGCACCCTCGGCTCAGTCCTGGCTTTCGCCTTCTGCTTTTGGTCGGCCGGCTTTGCCTCAGCGTCGGCAAGATCAGGCATGCCGTCCTCTGCGGGCTTCCGCTCTTCGGTGTCGCCGGATTCTACACCGGGCCAGCATCGCTGAACCTGGCTGAGCAATTCACTCGCTATGCTGACCCATCCTGCATCCCAGACAATGCGTAGCTCGCTATGCTGTGCACCGTAGCCTATGACCTGCGCAGACATGGGAACGAAGACAGGATGACCATCCTCGCCGAGACAACAGACTCCAGCCTCCATCAAAAGCTTGCCGCCGGTGTGCTGGGCTTCTGCCTCAAAGAACAGTAGGTTGTCACGGATCGGGATACGGTCGCCGATCTCCCGGATGATGTCCCAGCCGAAGCCGACCGGAGTATGCTGCACCACAAACAAAGCCACTTCTGCCGGTCGTGCGGGCAGATAGAGAGACCGAAAACCTTTATCGGACACCGTACTAGTCTGTTTGCCGGTCGGGCTTCTGCCCAGAAAGCGATCCAGCTTCTTTCGGTTCTCTTCAAGCAACCAATCGGCATATGCCACGGCACCAAACAGGGGGTCGCGCTCCAGTTCCTGCAACTTCTCCACATCTTCTACTGTCGCGCTAGCCACCAGTCCTTTAGGTCTGGCTGCTATTTCCCTGAGAGCTTCGATGTGCTCGTCCCGTCGCAGTCCGCCGCAAAGCACTATTTGTCCTGCTGAGTGCTCGCTAGTGCCGAGAGCCTGGGCGATGGCGCGCCTATCCGCTATGATCTCTCTTAGCATTTGGTTATCCGCATGATCCCACAGAAAGCGGCTAGGGAGCGGCTTACGTTCGGGGTCGTCCCAGAATCCGAAGATGGCGGTCGCCCGCCGATCAAACACCTTGGTGAAGGCACCAGAACCGCTGCGGGATACCTCGTAGTGCACAAGGTCGGCAAACCGGTCAGCCCACGCGCACAACGCGTCGATGCTATCGAATGGGGGGTCACCTTTGTCAAACCACTTGCGCCAGGCCAGAGCAATGGGGTAGGCTTCGGGGAAAAGGGACGCCAGGTCCACAGACCACCTCCTGCAAGGTGAGTGAGGTTGCCGGGCTCCGGCGGTGCAGGCCGTCGGACTCATCGGGCGCTGATCAGGCGCACGCCCGGCTTGAGGCTATTCTACTTCATCGCCATAGGGACGTGCAATCGGTCGGCGCAATTCTGCCCACATTTTGCCCACGGACTGCCCACGCAGGGGCAACACGAGTAGGGATTGACTGGGATACGGGCAGGCGCATTTGCCGCACCGGGACGCCAAATCAGGGATGGGCAAGGACGGGCAAACATGACCAAAAGCCAACTTCGGAACAGAGGGT
Source organism: Chloroflexota bacterium (assembly GCA_004297765.1). Classification (GTDB taxonomy): domain Bacteria; phylum Chloroflexota; class Dehalococcoidia; order FW602-bin16; family FW602-bin16; genus FW602-bin16. The sequence goes on from SCTZ01000192.1 coordinate 16,129, forward strand.
CGGGGGTTCGAATCCCTCCAGGCGCGCCGGTTCATCCGCTAACACACGCCAGTCACTGGTTACTTGCCATGCCTATCGCCCTCTATCATGTCTGCTTACATCCTCAACACTACCGCCCGCCCGTTGATTTAGCAGAGCCCAATTCCATAGTGTAGATTCGTCTGCAACACGCTATACTAGAGGCAGCAACAGCGAGGGAAACCGGCCATGATCTCTGACATCGAACTGCACCGAGGCGAGTTGGAAGCTCTCTGCCGGCGCTTCGGGGTGCGCCGGCTGGATCTCTTCGGTTCCGCGGTGACCGGTCGGTTCCAGGCGGAGACCAGCGACCTGGACTTCTTAGTCGAGTTCATGCCCCTAACAGGGCCTGGCCACGCCGACCGGTACTTCGGGCTACTGGAGGGGCTAGAAGCCCTCTTCGGGCGGCCAGTCGATCTGGTCGTTTCCTCGGCAATCAACAACCCGTACTTCCGTCAGTCGGTGGACGAGACCAAGACGTTGCTCTATGCAGCCTGAGGCGAAGAGGTACCTCTACGACATCGCGGAAGCCGGCCGACTCATCGGTATCTTCACGACGGGCAAAACGTTCGCGGATTACGAACGAGATGCTATGCTGCGCTCCGCTGTTGAGCGGCAGTTCGAGATCATCGGCGAGGCTCTCACGCAACTCGCAAGGCTGGACGAAGCCTTGGCCGGGCGAATTACCGAGTACCGCCGTATCATCGCCTTCCGCAATATCATCGCCCATGGCTACGCCAAGGTGGACCACCGCACTGTCTGGGACATCGTGGAGTCCAAGCTGCCTGCCCTATGCCGGGAGGTAGCGACTCTGCTGGAGGAACAGTAAGCGGCGCCTCCTGCTGATCAACGCCGTAGCTTGCATGCCCGATCGTCACCTCTTAGAAAGTGTATGAAAAGGGTGGATGGGTTATGGTAAGCTATCGGTATGAAGCGCCAACCATACCCGACCGACATCAGCGATTCTCAATGGCAGGTGATCGAGCCGTTGATCCCGCCG
>SCTZ01000193.1 GCA_004297765.1 Chloroflexota bacterium
GGCTGGACCACTATCTGACGTCGTCATTTGCGAGCAACCTGATAGAGGGCGTAATACGTCTGGCGGTTCTGCTTGGCTACATGGCGGTCATCGGGCTTCTCCCGGACATCCGGCGTGTCTTCGCGTATCATGGTGCAGAGCACAAAGCCGTGAACGCCTACGAGAGCGGAGCAGAGCTCGAGGTTGGCAGCGTCTCCAGGCACAGCGCCGCCCACACCCGCTGTGGCACGGCCTTCTTGCTGGTCGTGGTCGTGGTCTCGATCCTCGTCTTTGCGGTATTGGGGCGCCCCCCCATGTGGCTCCGAGTAATCTCTCGCATCGCCCTGGTCCCGGTCATCGCCGCGGTCGGCTACGAGTTGTTGCGCTTTTCAGCCGCCCATGTGGGCAACGCCGTGGTGCGTACGATCTTTTCTCCCAGCCTGATGCTTCAGAATCTGACGACTAGAGAGCCGGACGAAAGCCAGATCGAGGTTGCCATCACCGCGCTGAAAACCGTACTGGAAGCGGATGGGGTTCTGGAAACGGCCGCCGCGGGCGCGGCGGACTGACCGAACCAAGTACAAGTGGCATGGTCGACAGCGCAGATCAGGGAACCGAAGTCCCTGCGGCGGGGCATGTCACGCAATCCCAGGTCCGACATAGCCGACCCCGCGCGGCCGTGTCTCAGACTCGACTTCTACCACTTCCTGGAAGAAGCAACTTCTCTCGCCGGTATGGCAGGCCGGGCCCTTGGGGCGCACGAGGAGGAGAATCGTGTCCGCGTCACAATCGGTGAGGATGCGTTCCACCACGAGGATGTTGCCGGAGGTAGCTCCCTTGTGCCAGAGCTCCTGGCGGCTGCGGCTGTAGAACCAGGCATGCTTGCTCTCGATGGTCAGCGCCAGGGCCTCCTGGTTCATGTAAGCTACCATCAAGACTTCGCCGGTCACGCTGTCCTGAGCGATGGCCGGGATCAAACCTTGCTCGTTATACTTCACGCTCGTGTCTATCCTTTTTCCTAAAATCGAATGGGTACGCCCATCCCGGCCAGATACTCTTTGACCGAGCGGATGGAGTGTGTGCCATAGTGGAAGATGCTGGCCGCCAGCACTGCATCTGCTCGTCCGATAGAGATAGCCTCGTACAAATGGACCATCTCTCCCGCTCCGCCGCTGGCGATGACCGGGATGGTCACGGCGTCAGAAATGGCGCGCAACAGTTCCACATCGTAGCCAGTGAGTTGTCCATCGGCGTCCATGCTGGTGAGAAGGATCTCGCCTGCTCCCAGCTCGTATGCCTTTCGGGCCCACTGCACCGCGTCTATCCCGGTGGGCTTCCGTCCGCCGTGCGTGTAGATCTCCCACGCCAGCGGCTCCTCTGGGTGTGCGCGCTTCTTGCGTTTGGCGTCGATGGCCACCACGATGCACTGGCTGCCGAACTTCTCCGCGCCCTGGGCGATGAGCTCCGGGTTGTGCAGCGCAGCGGTGTTGACGCTGACCTTGTCCGCCCCCGCCTGGAGCATGCGCCGGATGTCTTCTACGCTGCGCAAGCCGCCACCCACGGTCAATGGAATGAATACCTGGGCGGCGGTCCGCTCGACTACGTCGACCATCGTATCTCGTCCATCTGAGGAGGCTGTTATGTCGAGGAAGATCAGCTCGTCCGCGCCTTCAGCGTCGTAATAGGCGGCCAGTTCCACCGGGTCCCCCGCGTCGCGCAGGTTCACGAAGCTGGTTCCCTTGACGACGCGACCGCCGGTCACGTCCAGGCAGGGGATGATGCGTTTCGTTAGCATTACGTGTTTAGCTCCAGAGCCTGGCGCAGGTCAATGTGACCTGTGTACAGAGCCTTGCCGACCACCGCGCTCTCGACGCCGATCTCGCGCAATCTACGCAGATGCTCCACGCTGGCGATGCCGCCGGCCGCGATGATGGGCTTCCCCACCCCCTCGACAAGCTCGGCGATAGTCTGATAGTTCGGCTCGGTCAGCGTGCCATCGCGGCTGACGTCTGTGTACAGAAAGCGTCCAACACCGAGCGCAATCATCTGCCTCACGAATTCCAGCGTCGGCATGGACGACTTCTCCAGCCAGCCGTGCGTCGCCACACAGCCGTCTAGGGAATCCACGGCCACCACCACATGCTGGCCGAATCTCCGGCAGGCGTCGGCCACCAGGTCGGGTTTCTGCATGGCCACCGTTCCGAGCATGACCCGGTCGACGCCGATCTCCATGTAGGATGCGAAAGCCTCGGCGTCGCGCACGCCGCCGCCTACCTGGACTGGCAGCCGTGTCTTAGTGACTATGCGACCGATCACATCCTGACTGCATGGATGCCCGGCGGCGGCGCCGTCGAGGTCGATCAGATGGAGGCGTCTTGCACCCAACGACTCCCAGCGCTCCGCAACGGCCGCCGGGTCGTCGTCATAGATTGTGGCCTGGGCAAAGTCGCCTTGAAACAGGCGAACGCACTTGCCCTCTTTGATGTCGATGGCGGGGATCACGTCGAAGCTCATCAAATGCTCTCAACCAGGCGACCGAAGTTGTGATACATCCGCAGACCTAGCTCTCCACTTTTTTCGGGATGGAACTGGGTACCGATCAGGTTGTCGCGGATAATGGCGCTGCAGAACGTGTAGTTCTCGTACTCTGTCTCGGCCGCGATCACGGCCGACTCCTGCGGGACCACGTGGTAGCTGTGGACAAAGTAGAAGTTAGACCTATCCGGCACTCCAGCGAAGATCGGGTGCTGAATCGTGAAGTGGACCTGGTTCCAGCCCATATGTGGCACCTTCATGCCCTCCGGCAGCCGGCGTACACGTCCCGTGACGAGGTCCAGGCAGGGGTGGCGATGGCCCTCATCGCTCTCGGACAGGAGCAACTGGAGTCCAAGGCATACCCCGAGGAATGGCTTGCCGACCAGGATAACCTCCTTCACGGCGTCGACCAGCCCACGCTGTGCGAGACTGGCCATAGATTGGGCCGAGGCGCCCACGCCGGGCATGATGATGCCATCCGCCCGCACGATCACGGAGGGATCGCTGGTCACGGTCGCGGGGTACCCAACCTTCTCGAATGCCTTGGCGACGCTGCGAAGGTTGCCCGCATCGTAGTCCACTATGGCGAGGAAGGGTTTGGTCTTGTTCACGGGAAGATTATATCCGGGTACGTCCTTGCCCGCAATAGCGCCGGTCCGAAGCCAGCACTACGGCACGCCGATCTGGTCTGCCAACTCCCGAATGTGCTGCGGGCCGGGCCCGTGTCTCGGAAAGGCCACGAGATGGCTTAATAGGCTCGAGTTGATCAGGACGTGCGCTCCCTCCCCGAAGATTGCGCGTGACGGTTGGCTGCTATGAAGAACCACGCCGGAAGGCAAATGCAGAGTATATAGGTTCGTCGCTCCGCGAAATTGGCGTTTGGCCACGACGGCCGTGCCTTGGGGGGAGGGAACGATGTCCAGATCATCCGGGCGCACCATAACGTCCACCTCGGTTCCCTCGGAGAGGTTGGTCTCGCCCTCCATAAACCCTATCTCGGTGTCGATGCCTTCCGCTCGAACGGTGCCCGGGAGAAAATCGGCCTGCCCAACGAAGTCAGCCACGAACCGGGTGGCAGGGGTATGGTAGACCGCTTCCGGTGTGTTCAACTGCTCGAGACGGCCATGGTTCAGTACTGCCACTCGATCCGCAATGTCCATGGCCTCTTCCTGGTCGTGCGTCACGAAAACGGACGTACTCCCCGTCTTGCGTAGAATGCTTTGGACCTCACCGCGGACCTGGGCCCGCATATCTGCGTCGAGATTGCTGAAGGGCTCATCCAGCAGCACGACCACCGGAGAATGTGCCAACGCGCGGGCCAGAGCAACCCGTTGCTGCTGACCGCCGGAAAGCTCATGGGGATAGCGCGACTCCAGCCCTGCCAATCCCACCAGTTCCAGCATCTCCCGCGCCCTCTGCTTGCGCCTGGCGTGCGGCTGAGATACCAGTCCGAACCCTACGTTGGCCTCGACCGTCAGGTGGGGAAAGAGAGCGTAGTCCTGGAATACCATTCCCACGCCCCGGTGCTCCGGGGGTATCCAGACGCCATCGTTTGCCACCACGCGACCGCCGAGCTTGATGCTTCCTTGATCCGGCCGCTCGAAACCGGCGATCAGACGAAGGGTGGTCGTCTTGCCACAGCCGCTGGGTCCCAAGAGGGCCAGGATCTCGCCCTCAGCCAGGCCGAGGCTAAGCCCATCGACGGCGTGAACCTGGCCATCATAGCTCTTGCGCAAGTTAGAGAGCTCGATGATGAACTTACTCATGTCTGCCGTTTCCTTCCTCGCGGTGCAGAAAAGCCATGGAAACTCCCGAGAGGGCCACCATGAGCAGAGCCGGCGCCGCGGCTTCGGCGAATAGTCCTTGGGCGGCCGCCGCCCAGGTAGTGGTGGCGAGAGTTTTGAAACCGATCGGACTGAGAAGCAGGGTCGCTGGCAATTCCTTCATGGCAGTGAGGAAGACCAAGGCAGCCCCTGCGAGCATTCCGGAGCGGACCAGAGGAATCGTCACCGCGGCCAATACATGCAGCGGACCGCGGCCCAGCCCTCTGGCGGCCTCCTCCAAGCTGGGGCTAACCTGCAGTAGCGATGAGCGCGTTGCACCCACCGCTTGAGGCAGGAAGCGCACCACGTATGCCGCGACGAGCAGGACGACGGTCTGATATAGAGGCGTGATGTAATTAGCCCCGAAGAAGACCAACGCCAGAGCTATGACGATGCCCGGTAACGCGAACCCGGAGTAGGTGGCCCGCTCCACCACGTCGCTGATACGGCCGGGATAGCGAACCGAAAGGATGGCAACGGGTAGAGCAGCAATTATTGCCACGACCGCTGCCGGCACGGAGGCGTAGACCGAGTTGACGGCCGCCATGGAGAGCAAACGAAACGATTCGCCAGAGGTGAACCCACGCGCCAGCCAATAAAGGAGGACCGACATCGGCAGCAATAGCGCACAGGCGACCACCAGAGCACAGAAGAGCAGGGCCGGCCAGCGCCAGCGCCCGAGGCGCACGATCGCTATCGGGCGAACTGTGCCGACCGTACTGCGGTGGTAGCGTGCGCGTCCCCGCGTACGCGCCTCTCCAATCAGCACGAACAGCGTGAGGGCCGCCAGGATCAGGGCCAACACAGCCGCCATGGTGCGGTCGAAGGATCCTTGATACTGCGTGTAAATCGCGCGTGTGAACGAGTCGAATTGTAGGAGCGACACCGCGCCGAAATCGCTCAGCGTATAGAGCGCCACCAGCAACGCACCCGACGCAAGCGCAGGACGGAGCTGAGGTAATGTTGCATGCCAGAAGGTAGACCAGGCGCTGTGTCCGAGTCCGCGCGCGGCCTCCTCCAGGGCTGGATCCAGTCCCCGAATTGACGCCCGCAGTCCTAGAAGCATGTAAGGGTATGCGAAGAGCGTCAGAGCCAGCATGGCGCCCGGGAAGCCGTAGATCTCCGGCAGCCGCTCGATGCCGAAGGGTATGGCCAGCAGTTGCTGGAGTATTCCCCGGGGACCGAGCGCGGCGACAAGAGTAAAGCCTCCCACGTAGGTTGGAATGACCAGCGGCAGAATGGTCAGCACTGCCCATGCTCTGCGAAACGGCAGGTCGGTGCGTACCGTGAGCCAGGCCAGTGGGATGGATAGGACCGTCCCGGCCGCGGTCACAGCCAGAGCCAGCCCCGCTGTGCTGATCAAGAGCTGGAGAGTGCGGGCCCTGAAGACCAGATCCCACACCTCCGCCCCCGCGCCGAGTGTGCGCCAGATAAGGTAGACCAGCGGCACCAGCATGCCAGTTGCCACCAGGGCGGCCGGCAGAAGTATCAGTATGGGCGCATGGCGTGACTGCCGTCCCTGGCTCACGCTGGCTATTCTATCATCAGTCGGTGACGTCATTGCTCTTGCCATGGGCTCCTGCCTTAACTGGTTTAGACGGCTGATAGCAATCGATTGTCAGCCGTCATACCTCTGCCTAGCCGCCCTCAGAACCTGGTAGCCGTTGGTTAGTCGGCGATGTCCCTCTAAAGAATCCCAGCGTCGCGCAGTAGCTTGAGGCTCTGCTGCAGGTCGGACAGGTTCCCTAAATCGATCTTCGGAAGCTTGAGTTGAGCTAGGGGAACGAGCGTTGGGTGAACCTTGATTCCTTCCACCAGTGGGTATTCAAAGGTCTGGTCGGCGAAGTATTGCTGTGAGCTCGAGGACAGCATGTACTGGACGAACTGCTCAGCTGTCTTGACGTTCTTAGACGTGTCGAGAATGCCGGCGCCGGCCACGTTCATCATGGCCCCGGCATCACCGGCTCTCGGGTGGTAGTTGCGGGCCGGGAACGACTCACCCTGCTCTTTGAGGAAGTTGAACAGATAGTAATGGTTGACGAAGCCGACTTCGACTTCACCGGTCCCGACGGCCTGCACGATAGCCGTATTATTCTTGTAAGTCTTGGCTCCGTTCGCCTTGATGCCCTCTAGCCAACGGCTCGCGGCCGCATCGCCTTCGGTTATCCGGAGAGCGGTGACAAAGGCCTGAAAGGACCCGTTCGTGGGCGCCCAGCCGATCTTTCCCTTCCACTTCGGATCGGCGAAGCCCAGGATGGAGTCTGGCAGGTCTTCCGGCTTCAGCGCCTTCGTGTTGTAGACGACAGTCCGAGCTCGCCCGGAGATGCCAATCCATTCTCCCTTTGGCGAACGAAATCGCTCGTCCACGCGCTGAACGATGACATCAGGCAACTTCGCCAATCGTCCTGCCGATGCGATTGCCCCCAGGGCGCCGGCGTCCTGCGCAAAGTAGACGTCGGCTGGGCTGTTCTTACCCTCCTCCAGGATGGCTGCCGCGAGTTCGGCCGTGTCGCCGTAGCGCACCTTGATGTCGACGCCGGTCTCTTTCTTAAACCGCTCGACGACAGGACCGATGAGCTTTTCATCTCGGCCCGAGTAGACCGTCAGGGTCCCGGCACTTTTCGCGACTGGGGTCGGTTGTGACACGGTGGGCGATGTGGACGATCCAGGAGCAGATGCAGCTGTGGAGCCACAGGCAGCCAAAGTGAGCACGGCCAAAGCCATGGCCCCTAGAATCAAGACGTTCAGAGCCTTCTTCATTACTGTCGCGGTTCCTCCCATAGATCAGGTTAGATAAGTCGCTGGTTCGGGCTAGAGTTCGACCACACTGGTTTTGTCATTCTGAGGCGCGCACGCCGAAGAATCCGCGCCCTGGGGATACGGATTCTTCGCGCTGCGGCGCTCAGAATGACAGGTAGCGTCTTCTCTGTG
>SCTZ01000194.1 GCA_004297765.1 Chloroflexota bacterium
CACTGGTTTTGTCATTCTGAGGCGCGCACGCCGAAGAATCCGCGCCCTGGGGATACGGATTCTTCGCGCTGCGGCGCTCAGAATGACAGGTAGCGTCTTCTCTGTGGTCGAACACTAGTTACGAGCGCTGCTCGTGTCTATGTGGGGGTGTGTAAATGACCTTGGAGTCGAATACTGACGCGATTCGCGTTCTTCTGGTAGACGACCATGACCTCTTCCGAGAGGGCGTGAAGGCAATGTTGCAGCGCCACAAGCACATTGACGTGGTCGGAGAGGCTAGAAACGGGTTCGGGGCGCTAGAGCAGGCTCGCAAGTTGATGCCAGATGTCGTTCTACTCGACGTTCGCATGCCGGGTTGTAATGGTCTGACGGTCTTGGGAAAGATGCAGAAGGAACTGCCTGCCGTCAAGGTAGTGATGCTGACGATCTCTGAAGATGACGAGGATCTATTTGCCGCGGTTAGGGCTGGCGCGCGAGGATACGTGCTCAAGACGATTGAGCCAGAGGGGCTTGTAAAGGCGATAGAGCAAGTCAGTCGTGGTGAGGCGGTGATCTCGCCGGCGGTGGCCGTCAAGCTGCTTAACGAGTTTGCCGCGCTCGGTTCAAGCTACTTGGGAGAACTCGACGGAGACACCCCGGAATTGACGAACCGGGAGAAGGAAGTTCTTGAACTCGTGGCACAGGGTCTCGGGAATAAGGAAATCGCCAAGGCGCTGACTATCGCCGAACGGACGGTCAAGAGCCACCTTCATAACGTAGTACAGAAGTTGCAACTCCATAATCGCGCCGAGGCCGCTGCTTATATCGTTCGGTCGAAGATGGCACACGCACGAGCTCGAAAAGGACCGCACGATGCGTAAAGTGACGCAAACGTCTGGCGTTTGACGCACTTTCCAACAGGCGGGACGGTGGGGTGTGCGACAGCGTGTTCCTAGCATTCGACCATTAGGGGTCTAATGCCATGCTGAGAAGCCCGGCAGTTACCGTGCTCATCGGTCTCGGGCTATACTTGTCGCTAAACCATCTTTTGTACGCACCCTGGACTCCATGACCATCTCTGCGATATCTTTCACGCCTATGGGATTTGTTGAGCCAGCGTGTGCAGCAGCAGCATCATCGAGCATCAACTTGCAAAAGGGACATGCAGTAACAACTGTCTCTACTTTGACTTGTTCAACCTCCTTAAATCGGATATAGTTAATCCTTTCGGTGCCGCCGATATCCAGCCAAAACTGGCCCCCGCCTCCTCCGCAGCAGAAGCTCCGTTCTCGGTTAGACGCCAACTCAACTAGTTTGAGTTCTGGAATCGACTCCAAGACTCGACGAGGGGCATCAAGAATTCCGTTATAGCGCCCTAGATAGCATGAATCATGGAAGGCGATTGTCCGCTTGAGGTCACCCGCTAGCCTGATGTTCCCCTTTTGGAGAAGTTGCACTAGAAATTCCGAGTGATGCGATACCTCAAAAAGTCCCCCGAGCTGGGGATACTCGTTCTTGAAAGTGTTGTAACAGTGGGGGCAGTTGGTCACGATCCTACTAGCGCCATAGCTTTTCAGAAGCTGAATGTTATCTTGCGCTAGCTTCTGAAACAAACCTTCCTCTCCAAGACGACGAGCCTCAGCGCCGCAGCACTTCTCCTGGTTGCCTAGGATGGCGTAGCTAATTCCTGCGGCTTCCAGAATATCTACCATTGCGACTGAAACTTGCTGTGCCACTGGCTCGTACGAACCCGCACATCCTACCCAGTAGATGATGTCCGCATCGGGTTTGTCTTGAATAGTTGGCACCTTATACTTGTTAGCCCAGTAAGTTCTAGCACTTTCCTGATGCTCCCACGGATTTCCAAACGCAGCCATGCTCTCGAGAGCTCTTGATGCTGTACTCGAAGCCAGTCCTTCGTCCACAAGATTTCGTCTCATGTCAATTATCTTGTCGACATGGTCTACCCAGACCGGGCATACTTCATCACATGCCCGGCATGTTGTGCACGACCAGATTTCGTCTTCGCGCACTATGTCGCCGACCAGTTTCTTGGTCAGTTTGGGAGAGACTGGCGATACTGTGCTCGCCCTACTCCCTTTCATCTTCACAAGCTCCGGCCCTACCGCGAGCAGGTGTCGTTTTGTATCCTGAATCAGTTTTCGAGGGCTTAGCGGACGACCGCTGGCAAAAGCGGGGCATCTCTCCTGGCACTTACCGCACGCGGTACAAGAATATAGGTCGAGTACTTGCTTCGAGGTAAGGTTATCGACCGAAGCCGTACCTATGCTCTCGTCAGTGTCTAGATTCACAAATCTCAACGCGCCTACAGGTGGGGCCACCCGCAATATGCCATTAAACCATGATGCTAGGACGTGCAGGTAACGTGAATGGGCGATGAATACGAGAACCACCAGTACCGTCAGCCAATGAGCCCAGAAGGAGACAACATTCCATGTATCGACCGAACTAGCACTGCTGTTGCTGAATAAGTTGCTTAGCGCTGAGCTGACCGGTGGCAGTATGGGCCCCATACCGAATGGTGGTTGCCGAAGGGCGATACTCGTCGCTTCCTTGAAGAGATGGGTCACGGGATGGACTAGGACGCTTACGAGAATGAATAGGGCCTCAAGGGTTTGTTCACCGTTAAGCCGTGGCGGTCGAACTACAAAGCGGCGGACTAATCCCCAGGACGCGCCGGCGAAGACGAGGACGGCAAGGATATCCATGACCCATAGCTGATAGAAGTAGAAGCTAGATCTGTCCAACGTCTCCGATAGGCCAAACCCTGCACCGATAACAATGAATACGGTGTAAAAAAGGAAAAAGACTAGAAAGCCCCACGCGATGAAAGCATGACCCAAGCCGGCTCGGTCTACGCGGCTGAAGTTTCTTAGCTGGCACCGTTGGCCCAAGATGGAGAGTGCGGTTCTCCCTATTCGCTTCGGCAAACCGTTGACTGACCAATCTGTCTGGCAGAGGAACATATATCGCAAAAGCTGCGAGATGCGATAGAGGAAGAGTCCCATAGCCAGAACTGTTACACCCCAAAACAGTACATAACCGGGAACCATCACATAAGTGCGACTCAATACGTCTGGCATTATGACCCTTCTTTCTTGCGCTGAGCCAAGAGCAGACCAGTTAACATTGAGAAGTGCGGCTGTCTAGGTTCGTGTCCCTGATGATGCTGCGCACCTTGCGAGAGGTAACGGTTGCCTTCCGGTCAGTAGTCTACTCTGTCACAGGTTGCCCCCGATTGTCTCAAGGAATGCCTCAAGCCTAGTCTTGATCTGTCCGATGTTTGCTAGGCGATACTCCTCTTCAAGGTGCAGGGTCGGAATGCCCTTGCTGGAGAAGTAGTCGATCACATCGGGGGCCTCCAGCTCGTGGGTATCGCAAAAGCGGATGATGCATAGCACGACGCCGTCGACGCGAAAGTCGTGAGCAAACCGACCCAGAAAGCTGAAGCGGTTCTCCAGATCGGCAGCACGCGGCTGACTTTGCGATCGATAGGTGCGCGGGCAGTTGATGTCGTTCAAATAGCGGAAAGCAATACCATCGAGCGGATCGCTAGTCGTCGGCACGTTTGCCCAGAAGGAGCGCGTGCCAGTGCAAAGGTCATCGACGACGACGTCGGCACCAGCCTCTTCGAGCATGCGAATGAAGGTAGCGTTGTCGATCTCGCTCCCACACAGCATTACCCGCGGCCGATTGACATTTTCGCACGTTGGTCGAGATAGTACCTCGGCAATGATCTGTCGCATCAGTGCATTGTGCTCCGCTACCGGCATGCCCATCCCGGCGACGATGACTTTGAGCACCTCGCTGCCCGCGATGGGAGGCGCGTCGCTCTTGCGCAACTCGTACAACCGACGAAGCAGGGCACGGTTTTCATTGTGTGCGTCAACTGCTTGGCGCAACGTCTCCGGCTCGAGTTTCTTGCCGGCTAGATCTTCAAGGGCGGATTGCAAGCGCAGGAGCTCTTGTTTGAAAAAATCGAACGAGGAAGGCTGCACCATGTGTGGCACATTCAGGAAGTGGACGAGATCTGGTGGGCAAAGACCCCGCCACATATCGTAAATGCGCTGAACGGTGTCGCAACTATGCGGAACGACTAGACCGTCGAGGAAGTCGTATTTCCCAGTCAGAGCAAGGTCAAAGCAGCTACGCACAAACGAACAGGTCATGGTCTCAAGATACTCATCGCCAGCCTGAACCTGCTGATCGACGTCACCCTGAATGCGATAGGGTACTAGGTCGAGCGCGGAAAGCAGTTCTACCGGTGGATAGCAGCAAAAGTAACCGACGACCTTTCTGCCCTGGGTTCGTAGCTCCTGAGCACGTCGCGTCCGGTCGTGATAAAGATCCTCAACACGTTGCATGCCTAATGCTTGGACCAACAGCGGTAACTCCCTTCAAAGATGTCCTTGCCATTAGCTCAGGACTCCCCTCTTCCCCAGTCGGCAATACCGCGGTCGAGGACTACCTCACCGGTCTTGCAGTTGACCACTCTGAAACACGCCGTCCCCTCGCCAGTCTTCCAGATTAGGGTCTTTATGGGATCGCCGGGATACAGGGGGCGGGAGAATCGGACTCGAAGGCGTCCGAGCCGCTCTGGCTCACCGGGGAGCAGGTGCTTGACGATAGCGCGGCAGGCGTAGCCGTAAGTGCATAGGCCGTGCATTATCGACCCTTCGAAGCCGGCGGCCTTGGCAAACTCTGGGTCGACGTGAAGAGGCATGGCGTCGCCTGAGAGCCGGTAGAGCAATGGCTGGTTGGTGGAGGGAACAGCCGCTTCCTCATAGTCGGGGGGGCGGTCGGGGAAGTTGAAGCTCTCCGTAGGAGCGTTCGGTCCACCAAAGCCTCCGCCTTTTGGTGCAAAGCCCGTCATGATGTTGGTGAACAGCTTTGCGCCGCTCTGATCATAGCTGGACATCTCCATGACGATCAGGGCTCCTCGCCCTCGGCCCTTGTCAAACACATGGCTGACTCTTGACTCTGTCCTAAACATACCACCCTCAGGGGCAATGGGTTTGTGCAGAAACAGGTCGTGCTCGCCATGGAGGATGACATCCGACTGCCCATCGGAATCAGAACCGACCAGGTTCACACCATAATCGATCGCCGTTACGGCGAAGCTGGGAATCACTTTCAGCCTCTTCTCATAGCAGTAATCGAGCTCATCGTAGGTAGCGCCCACTCCTAGCGCGTACAGCACAACATCCTTCCACGTGTAATGCCTAGTGAACGAGCCGAGCTTCTTGCCGACTATCGACAGGTCTACTGGCAATGCAATTGCTCCTTTGTTCTATTGCGGCGGTGCCAGCCATTGAGCATTGTTCAAACACTTTCTAGGGTACCAAAGGTAGGGCGAGGTAGGAGAGGTATTCTGCTCTATGGAACACCTGCTGGTTCGCTTTCCGGATATCCTTGGCCGTGCCTTGCTGAGGGCTAACCGCGGAGTTTAGGTTTCGATCAAAAACTGGGAAGTTACTGCTGCTTACGTCGAGGCGGATTCGGTGTCCAGTCTTGAAGACGTGGGCGACATCTAAGAGATCAACAACAAACTTCGTTGGTTGGCCCGGTTCCAGTAGTACCTCTTTGTCTACTCCATTTCGGTAGCGTGCCCGGATGATGCCTTCGGCAATGTTGGCGCAGTACCCATCTGGCTCGACGTCCACGAGCTTTGCGGTAAAGTCAGTATCTGGAGCGCTCGAGGCAGCGATCAAAGTCAAAGAGACGGGACCGGCAATGGAAACGGGTGATTGCAATGGAAGGGAAGAATACACCAATACGTCCTGGCGTTCCTCAATAGTGGCCTGATTACGCACGCCGACATTGGGATAGAGACCCATACCACGACCTCCAGTGGCAGGAACCGGGTCATTCGGGTCGTACACGTAGCTATCTGGTGGCTCGTTGCCGGGCTCCTCTGTGCTGAGCCAACCATCGCCAAAGCGGCTGTTGGCATGTCCCGTACTGTGGAGGTAATACGGAACGGGTGTGTGCTTTGGAGGCCATGAATCCGTCCCTTTCCACGCGTTTTCGCCCATGACAAAGTAGCGAACACTGTCGCCTTTCGACAGTGTGGTTTCCTTACCCATCAGCCAGTGATCGAACCATTCAAAGCACAAGCGTGACAGGTATGGTGCGCCGGTGGCTGCCCCCGACCCGAAATTACGCTCTCCTGCGACGGAGGGCTGCCCGTGAAGGTAGCTGTGATGATCCCAAGGTCCAACGATAAATCTGTGGTGTTTCCGGACCGTTTTGTCGCCGCGCAGGTCAAGTGCGCTGTTGAGGTCTAGATGGCTACACAGCACATGGTCGTACCAGCCTGACATGTGCAGCACCGGCACCTTGATGCGGTCGGCATTCGCCACAGCATCGAACTTCTTCCAGTACTCATCGTAGGAAGGATGAGAAAGCCACTCCTTCCAATATGGCGCAACCTTGCGGAAGGCAGGAATGTCTGAAAGGGGCAAATGGTCGAACGCTTTTTCCGGGTTGTCGGCGAGCTCTTGAATCTCTCTGCGCAACTGTTGAAGCTCGTCTGGGTCAAGATTAAGGCGAGACATGGCGTCCGGGGCTCCGTTAGAGATGATCCACGTTGAGGCGAATGCCAATGCCAGAGCACCAGAGACGTAGACCCATCCGTTGTGTTGGCTGGGAGTCGTCATGTAGAGGGCAACTGCTTTCAAGTGTGGAGGAGAAGCGATTGCAGCTTGCATGGCTGCCAGGCCCAAGCCGCAGGGGCCATACATTCCAACGTTCCCATTTGACCACGCCTGGCAGGCTGCCCATTCGACAGAGTCGTAGCTATCCGTCTCATCATGTACGAAGGGCCACCACGTGCCCTCCGACTTGAATCTTCCTCTTGATTGCTGGAGAAGCACCACATAGCCCCGCTCCGCAGCAAGAATCGGGCTCAACATCAGGCTGAACATTACGAAGGCGTTGTTCTTGTTATAAGGG
The DNA here is from genome assembly GCA_004297765.1 of Chloroflexota bacterium. Taxonomy (GTDB): domain Bacteria; phylum Chloroflexota; class Dehalococcoidia; order FW602-bin16; family FW602-bin16; genus FW602-bin16. The sequence goes on from SCTZ01000194.1 coordinate 6,955, forward strand.
TGGAGTTGCACCAACACAGGATGTTCTCGGTCGTCATCAGGCCTATAGACATCGGTGGCTAGCTTCACGCCATCGCGCATTGGTACCATCACGTCACGTTCGATAATCAGTTTGCCTGCCATGTACACTCCTCTCTGCAGCTGACCTATGCCCTTCAAGGCCGACGTACCACTCGGCCTATTTGCTTGCCTCAGCGGTTGAGATTCCAACTACACCTCAAATCATCCGCTTGGTCTGTTCAGCCATACAACGCCGTCCTGGTCACTGTGTCCGTTTCATAGCTCGCTTCGACAAATCGACTAACCCTTTTGGTGTTGCCATCAAGACACCTATGACAACCACTCCGTAAAGTAGTGGTTGCAGGGCAGGGACTTCGTGCAGTTTCAGCTCCAGAATGGTGCCCGCGCCCATCAAGAGAGAGGCACCAAAGATGGGGCCCCATAGGGTTCCTATCCCACCAACAGCCACAAATAGGATTATCTTCACCACGTTTTCAACCGATATTGCTGTTGCCGGCTGTAACGATCCCGCCAATTGTGCGTAGAAGCTGCCCCCGACGGCGGTGAAGAAGCCACTTATCGCCATCGCGGTCAGCTTGTACCTCAATAGGTTGACGCCTACTGCTTCGGCGGCGCGCTCATTGTCTCTCATGGCTTTAAAGCAGAGACCCAGTCGCGAGCGGAGGATCAGACAAGTAATTGCCATAATGACAACTACCAGCACAAGCATTGTGTAGTAGAAACCGGCATTCGATGTGAATTGAAGGTTTGCGAATCCAGGTGCCTTGCGGACGAATATCGATCTGTCGTTGCCACCCAGCAAGGTTTCACCTTCGGAGATGTATCGCGCAACAAAGACGAAAGCTAAGGAAAAAAGGGCGACGGATAGGGGCGGAAGCTTGATCCTGTGGGCTACATAGACCATGGGGATGCCGGCAACTATGGCGACACACGCTCCGACGAACATGCCTAACCAGGGGGTGATACCAAGGCCGTTATACAGAAGTGTCGAGGTATAGGCGCCAGCCCCTATGAAGATCGGATGCATGAATGTAAACTGCCCGGCGATGCCGCATTGTATGTTCCACGCCTGTCCCCAGTAGGCGAAAAGCATGATCAGCGTAATGAGATATACCGGGTAAGCTGGCACAAACACTGGCAGCAGAGCGAATAGAATAACCAGTGCGCCAACACTTGCGTAGTGTAGATCAGCGCGGGATGGCGCGACACTGGCGTTACGGTTCACCTAAGATCCCCCTAGGCCTTAGTACCAGCAGTACAATAAAGGCAACAAATGGGACCACAGCGGCAATACTACCGCTAAAAAAGAATAGTGCCAGCGCTTCGATGAGTCCCAGAATCAGGCCACTTAACACGGTGCCCAGCAGATTTCCGATGCCACCAAACACCATTATCATAAAGGCAAACAGTGTTGTCTTCAGTCCTATATAGGGTGTTGCTGGCATAATGGGTGTGACCAGTGGCCCAATCAGCCCCAGCAAGCCGATCCCAATGCCGAAGACCAGAATCTGTATTCTTTCGACCCTAATTCCCATTAATTCAGCCGCGTCCCTGTTTTGCACAACTGCACGTACTGACCTTCCAAAGCCTGTTCTCTGTAAAAGCCAGAAGAGCGCGATTCCCATTGCAACTGCGGCAAGAAAAGCTACAAGATGCGGCGTCATCACTGTCAATGGTCCAAAGTGAACTCTTGAAGCTCCAACGAATGACGGCACCGTGTGGACATCCGGCCCATAAACCATGGATAGTGTGCCTTCGATTATCCAGATGGCGGCCAGTGTCACCTGAGCGGCTATCAAAGTATGGAGGTGTGCCACTCGAATAACGATGAAACGAAAGAAGATGACGCCCAAGGCCAAGAGAACTGGGACGGTAACCAGGATTGAAATGTACGGGTCAAGCTTAAGAAGCGTATAGACTGACAGGCTAAGATACATGGCTATGGCCATAAAGTGGCCGTGAGCGAAATTCATGAGCCTGGAGGTGCTGAAGACCAGCGTCATTCCGAGAGCAATCAAGGCATAGACGGATCCTATCATCAGTCCCTGCAAGGCAATTTGTAGTAGAACTATTGTATTTGGCAACGCGGACAAACACCTCCCGCGGGATGCCTTGGCCTATAGTTGTCCAAGGCGCATCTTGTGGTCCTCTACCACAGGCTGCCACTGTTCAGACGGCCAAAGGCTACTTAGACGAGATCGCTGAGCGCGACACCCAAATAGCTTCTCATGAGGGTCTCGTCTGTAGATAGCTCGTTGGTGTTCCCATGCAATACTATGTGTCCCCTCTCGAGGAGAAACCCTCGGCTAGTCGCGGTCAGGGCCGCTCTAACGTTCTGCTCTACGAGGAGGACCCCAATGCCCTGTTTAGCCAATCCCTCAACGACACGGAAGATCTCGGCTACGAATTTTGGGCTCAGGCCTATGGACGGTTCGTCTAGCAGCAGAATCTTTGGCTTGGCCATGAGCCCGCGAGCAATGGCTACCATCTGCTGTTCTCCGCCGGAGAAGGTTCCGGCCATCTGCCGTCGCCGCTCCTTCAGAATTGGGAACAGGTCGAAGACCATTTCCATGTTAACCTTTGACTCACGACGTGCTCTTCTGTTCCCTGCGCCAAGCAGTAGGTTCTCCACTACGGTCATGTTCGGGAAAAGCTGTCTCCCTTCTGGAACCTGAATCACACCGATGTCAACGATCTCAGCAGGTGGCAAATCGATCAAATCCAGTCCGTTGAAGCTTGCCTTGCCTGAGAGTGGCCTTAGCACGCCCGAAATGACCTTCATCAGCGTACTTTTCCCGGCTCCATTAGCCCCGATGAGGCAGGCGCTCTCCCCTTGATTCACGCTCAGGCTAATCCCTTGTAGGACTGGTGCTCTACTGTATCCGGCGTACAGGTCTTCGATTCTAAGCACTTACTACTTCCTGGCCGAGGTATGAATCGATGACTGCCTTGTTGGCAACCACTTCCGCCGGCGTTCCATCAGCAATCTTGCGGCCGAAGTTTAGTACCACGACTCGCTTGCAGGCTGCCGTGATGATGTGCATGCCATGCTCGACGATGATGGGTGTCACTCCTTGCGCTGGCAATCTCACGATCTGGTCCAATACTGTCTTAGCCTCTACATGGGTCAGCCCGCTCATCACTTCATCTAGCAGAACGACTTGCGGTTGCGTGGCCAAGGCCTTGCACAGCTCGAGAAGTTTCATATCAACTGGCGTCATAACCTCAGACGGCGAGCCGGCTTTATCTGCAAGACCAAAACGCTCGAGCAGTCCTTCAGCTATCCTGTAGGCTTCCTTTTGTTTTGAGCGGAGGCCGGCAGCCAATGCAACCGTATCGAGTGCGGTGAGAGATGGGAAAACCGCACAAAGTTGGAACGTGCGTGCAATGCCCAGGCGAGTGATTTGATGGGGCGCCAGCCGTTCGATGAATTTGCCGTCGAAAACTATCCTACCCTTGTCGGCTCGGTAGAAGCCACAGATTAGGTTAAACAGCGTACTTTTGCCCGCTCCGTTCGGACCTATGATGCCCAAGACTTCGCCCGCGATCACATCGAAACTTAGGTCATCGATGGCTTTCACTCCACCGAAACTCTTGGCCACGCGATCCAAAGTGAGCACAGCCACCATCAGACGGAGCCCCCATTTGTACTGCGCAACGGTACTCCTCCCAATGCGGTCTTCTTCGGTGCGATCTAGTGTTCGACCACGCTGGTTTTGTCATTCTGAGGCGCGCACGCCGAAGAATCCGCGCCCTGGGGATACGGATTCTTCGCGCTGCGGCGCTCAGAATGACAGGTAGCGTCTTCTCTGTGGTCGAACACTAGTCCCTACCTTTGTATTCGCGGCTTATTCGCCCCTGCGGAATCCGGAGGGTAGAATGCCTGGAGGCTCGATAGGTCATCGGACCACTGCGCTCCAAAAACCTTTGAATTTGTGGACATGCCGCTTTCCAGCATCTGTATCTCCGGATGGTTAAACGCGTCAACGAGGTAGGGGTCTGGCGCCTTCATATTCAACTTCCTCAGTGCCGCAGCAATATCTTCCGGCTTTCTCGATGCCGCGTTTTCAATAGCTCGTGCGATACTAAAGACTGACTGAGCGCCAGTTTCCGCCAAGCCGAGATCCACCTTAGTATCAGGATTGGCCTTCAGGAAGCCATCCAGGAACGCCTTGGAACCGGGAATGTTCCAGTATGCATCGTTGAAGTAACCTACACCAATTGCAAAAGCGTTGGGTCTGGCCAGTGTCTTCTGTGCGATCTTGGGATCGATGGAATCCCTTAGTGCGTTGACGCCAAAAGCAGTACCGTTAGACAGGAACCATGGGTAGTAGTCTCCGGCGTACGATGCCTTCATGAAGGCAGCCGTATCGTTGGTCGTGCCCCAGTATACTACCAGCGTTACGTTGGCAGCCTTGAGCTTCTCTACCAAGGCTGTCTGGTCAGTGGTCCCTTGCGCAAAAGTGAACGGATCCATTACGTTCTGGTAGCCCATTTGTTTGAGCGTCTGAGCTACCTCATCCCCGATATACGCCACATTATTTGCCGCCCCGATACCTATCTTAGCCGTTGGCGCTCCGTGGTTCTTGGCGAGCCAGTCAACAAACTTGGCTACGGACGCCCCCATCTCCATAGTCATCTGGCTAAACAGGTATTGATAACCCTTGCCGAATTGCGACCGGTCGCCCGTCGAGGAAATGACGGGCACGTGGTATTTCTCGGTAACTGGTATCACCCCGAGAACCTCCATGGTCGACACTGGTCCCGCAATAGCCACCACACCGGCGGAGCTAATCAGGCGCTCTGCCTCTGCAGTGGCTTTCGCGGCGTCACTGGCGCTATCCCCAATAACCGCGTTTAGTCGAGCTCCACCCAGACTCTTGATACCCCCGCTATCGTTAACGACCTGAACTGCGTATTTCATCCCGGCTATCTTGGCAAGTCCCCAGGAGGATAATGCTCCTGTCTGAGGCTCCAAAAGTCCAATGCTTATCGGGTCCCCCGGACTCTTGGGGTCCGCAGTCGATCTTCCCGTGTTGTTCGCAGTCGGCGCTGTGCCGGAGGGCTGCTGGCAAGCCGACACGATGGCCAGAAAGGCCACGATAACATGAATTACCAAGAACCGCGATGAGATACGTTTCATCTCCTCCCCCTTGTCAATCTGATAAACGAGAATCTATGGTGTGTGCAACAAGTGTTTCTATCCGGCCTCGAAGATGAGGCGCTTGCCGGTAACCTCGACTAGATAAGCGCAAGAAACACCGATATCTTATTGCGGAGAATAGCCCGCTATCAGCCATGCCTCGTGCCTGCCCTGAGTTTGCGTAGCTCTCGTACAATAGCTGGCACCACTTCATGAACATCGGCGTTGATAACCAAGTCCGCGGATTTGTTAATGGCCGCGTATTGATCGGTGTTGATTGTAATTGTGCGCTTGGCCTCTTTTACTCCAGCAAGGTGCTGAGTGGCACCAGATATGCCTGCGGCAACATAAAGTTCGGGAGCTATGATGTTGCCGCTTTGTCCAACCAACCTCTCACGGGTTATACAACCCATGTCCATCGCCACTCTTGACCCTCCGATGCCCCCGCCAAGAGCATCAGCCAATTCTTCAATCACGGACCACTTATCCACTCCGCCGATGCCGCGGCCACCAGACACGACAATATCGGTTTCACTAATACTCAGGGCACTTGCCCGGGCCTTGAAAACGTTCGTCACCTTTAGACGGCACGCCCCTGGATCTAGCTTTGGCTCGATTGTAGTGACGACTGCTTGGCGAGATCCGTTTGGCCTGGCTACTCCAATGACCCCCGGCTGGATTGTGGCTATGGCAGGACGAGAGTTACAGACGATAGTCGCATAGAACTTGCCTCCGTAAATGGGCTTTGTGACCTCTAGTTCGTTGTTGTTACTAATCTCCAACTGCGTGCAATTGGTCAGCAATCCAATCCGTAAGCGGGTTGCGACGCGTGCGGCCAAATCGTTGCCGTTAGGAGTAGCGCCAAGTATGAGTAACAAGGGAGCGTGTTCCTTGACTAGAGCTTCTAATGCCATGGTTTGAGGATCACTGCTATATTGGCTGAGAAGCGGGTGTTGTACGGCGTAGACCTCGTCAGCGCCGTATTGCGCAAGAATATGATCGAATCTGGCAACATCAGTGCCTAGCAGAATAGCGCACAATCTAGCGCCGAGCTTGTCGGCCAGCTTGCGTCCTTCGCCAAGGAGCTCAAGAATGACCTCGGGCAATTCCCCCAGCAGTTCCTCTGCCACGATCCAAATGCTTTCTTGCTTCACGATTATCGCCTATTCCAACTCAAGGATGTCAGCTCTGGCTCAAGGGAGCTAGTCCCTCGCTCTGCAAGTACTCAATGACTTTAGCTGCTAGCTGCTCGGGTTCTCCCTTCAAGACGTTGCTCTTCTTATTGCTGGTTGCTCCACCTCCCATCAGCATCTTCAACCTGTCCGCTCCTGACAAACTGGCATCCAGCGACTGTGACTTCTTTGGTCGAGGTCTTGGTAATGTCACTTTCGTCACTCGTAGCGATTGTTCTCTTGTCGCAAAAGAAAATGCATTTATGCCCAGATCGGATGCCGTCGTCAATCGTCGCTTCATTGCTGCCTGGTAGCTGTGAACGGAGACATAGCGAGGCTGGTTGATGAGTCTGTCCACACTAAGAACGGCCGGCAAAGGACATTCGATGTCCTCTCGCTTGCCCTTCTCCAGTCTGCGCCTAACAGAGAGCTGTTGGCGCTCTTGAGAAACTTGGATGTTGACGACATCCCTCACGTGAGGTAGGTTTAAGAACTCAGCTAAAATGGCTCCCGTCTGAGAATTATTTGTGTCGAGACTAGCGTTACCGCAAAGAATAAGATCGTAAGTCAATTGATCTATCAACTTGCTCAGCATCTCAGCTACGCCATGTGAGTCTAGAATGGCATCCACATCCTGGCAGACGTGTATTGCGTCATTCGCTCCCTGTGCAAGACAGTAATAGAGAGCCTGTCTTGCACGATCATTTCCCACCGTCACTGCTGTGACTTTGCCCTGTCCAGCTTGCCTTCTGATCGACAGTGCCTCTTCCAATGCACACCTGTCTACAGGGTTAACGATATACGTCTGGTTCTCTGATTGCTGCCTCACAAAGCAGTCATTCTCTGCCACGAGAGGGCGCCTAATATCAAGTACTTGCTTTACACAAACGATAATGTTCATACCGACCAAATTGGCCCCTGTGATTTGTCCTTGCTTCCCGGCGCGTTATTCCGGTCGGCGCTTTGTCTGGCGGCCTCGGCCGCCGCACATTGCCCGGCGATGTGCGGCTCACTAGGAAGTAGGCACCGAACTTGATTCGGTGCCTACTTCCCGCAGGAGAACAAGATCGAGCATCCCGACGCAAAACAGGGCTCAAGAGCACCCTGAGTTGTTATCGGTTAAGCTATAACTCCCTGCCTACTTTGTGACCCTCGTAGATGGCCTCGCCCGTATCCCGGGCAGCTAGACAGTCACCGATGCGATGCAACTCCGGTACTTTGCCCTTTAGGGCAAAGTACAAGTCATCGTTCGGCACGCCATGGAATGCAACTACCACTGTGTCTACGTTCTCCTCAGTCCTCTCCTTTCCGGAGTAGTGCTCCGCTATGGTCACCGATCTTCCTGATACCTTCGAAATGTGAGAGGTCGGCGAGAACGTAACGCCGTTGCCTGCGGCCCTTGCCCGTGCGAAAGTCTGGTTGATGGGTTCGTGGCGCGCAGCTGGGAACAAGTGCAAACAAACGAACTCAACCTTTTTGCCCTGCAACGCTAACGTGTCGGCCATAGCCAAGGCCTTAATGGTTCCCACATAGTCCATAACGATTACTTTGTTTCCTGCGTCGACGCGGCCACTGAGAATGTCCTCAGGAGTTACCACGTTGTCCTGATCCCAACCGGGCATGGCGGTTGGTCCCCAAACCTCGCTTGGTCGATTGACGGATGGCGCTGAGCCGGTTGCTATTAGCACTGCGTCTGGCTTTTCCTGCTCCACTAGCGAGGGGGTCAGTTCTTGGTTGAGCACCACTTTGATATTCGGGTAACGCTTCATTTGCTGGATACGCCACCGCGCCCAGTTATCCGAGTCCTCACGTCCGGCAAGCTTGCGGCTGAGCTTCACCTGCCCGCCCAACTCATCCGTCTTCTCATAAAGCGTCACCTGGTGACCGCGAGCCGCAGCTACCCACGCCGCCTCCATACCCGCGGGTCCTCCACCGGCGATCAGCACCTTCTTCTTCTTCGTTGCTGGCTGAATGGTGCCGATTCCCCAGTACTTCTCTCTATTCGCCGTAGGATTCTGGGTGCAACCCGTGGTCACCCCCATTATCTGGTGACCCAGGCAGTACTGAACACAACCTGTGCAATTACGAATCTCGTCCAGCCTTCCTTCACGGGCCTTGTTTCCTAGTTCAGGGTCGGCAATGATTGCCCTGGTCATGCCTACGATGTCGGCATGCCCTTCAGCCAGAATCTGCTCAGCTTGCACCGGATCGGTGATGCGGCCGATGGTGAACACTGGGAGCTTCACCACTTCGCGGATGTTGGACGCGGCGTAAGTGCCGTAGCCACCTGGTAAGTACATCGGCGCAATGCAGGGCACAAGGTTGAAGAAAGCGTTAGAAAGGCTGACGTTGATGAAGTCGATCAGTCCGCTTGCTTCCAGTTTTTGGGCGACTTCCCTGAAGTCAGCCGCGGTGAGACCCCCGGGGACCATCTCGTCGCCGCACAACCTCACGCCAAGCGCGGTGCCGCTCCCAAGCTCCTTCCGGCAACGCTCGAGCACTTCAAGTAGGAATCTCATGCGATTGTCCAGTGAGCCACCATACTTGTCGGTCCGGTGGTTGGTCAGGGGCGAGAGGAACTGTTGCGGTAAGTAGCCATGTGAGGAATGGACCTCTATGCCATCAAAGCCACCGGCTTTCCCATTGGCGGCAGACCTACCGTAGTATTCAACCAACTCATCGATATCCTCTTGTTCCATAACCTTGGCGATTTCGCAGCCTGCCAAGGTGGACAAGCCCGAAACTGAAAACAGCTCCCGCGGCCAAATGCCACCGATAGGTATTGCGTGATAGGCGCCAGTGTGGAAGAGCTGCATGAAAGTAACCGCGCCATTCTTATGAATCATGTCGGTTACCAGTTGCATGCCTGGTATCGCCTTTTCGTCATACGACTTCATTACGTTGAAGCATTCCCACTCGGTTGTAGGATGAACAGCAGTTTGTCCGGCATAGACGAGCCCGGTCCCACCTTTTGCCTTATCGCCCAGGTAGTGAGCATAGCGTTCCCCCATGAATCCTGGGCCGGTGCCTGTGTCGGTTGAGCGAGGATCTATCATCATCGTGTGGTGAGAAGTAGACAGAAGTCTGTTTGGCACAGTGACTGGGCCAATCTTCAGTGGCGAAAACAGGTATTTGAACTGGCCTTCCATCTCGATTTACCCCTCTCTCTGTTGGTTTCTTTCAGGGCAGCTAATGCACGACAAGGTGGCATGGCTACTTACTTTGGAGCTTCACTGGCTCCAGGGCATCGACAGTTTCCCGGAGATCTAAATTCTTAAGGGTTGGCCTATTAGGCGTCCTCCTTTCCGCTTGGTAGCTGCATGTCCCCCTTCACTCCTGCCGAGCGTGCTCGCCAACTGGATTGCTACTAAGTGTTGTTCGCTCTGACTACGCGATACGACATAACTACTGTCAAGGTGGCGAACAACATAACCGATGCCTTTGTCATATCTGACCAACCTGACCGGTGAACAATGGGCGCGGCCAGTGCCACCGATCCTGTCTAAACTGAGCCTATTGAGGATCGTGCGCTGGTGTGAAGTGACGACAAAGATGACGAGTGTGTTCGACTTGAAGCACGCAGGTAGCCATGGTGAGCTCGGCGACCTTTTGTAAAGTGATGATAGAGATAATCCCTCCGTTCGACAATCGGCCATAGGGCTGATGTTGACTCTGGGCGGATCGATCAAAGGGACGACTATGGCGGGATGGACATTCTACGATATGGCATCGTGCTTTCGCTTTGCCACGCCAACGACTAGCGCCTACCGCCTCCTATGGCTTTGTCGCTTCATGCTACTGCGGATCAACACTTCTATTGCTAGCTTTATTGCGCGAACCGCATACCTGTGGCCATCGCGGTGTCTTCACTCGCCGAACTCTCGGAAAGAGGTTTGCGCCGCCCTTCTCACGATAAGCTATGTGACCAGATGACCGTTCTGTCCTGATCGTGAAGGTATTGAGGCACACAATCCTCAGGGGTCGTCCGTTTGATCGACCAGGTAGCAGCTTGCGTCGGCCATAAGGCCGATTGTCAAAAAGGGGGAACATCTCTATGATCTCATCGTAGCTGCAATCATCGAACTCCCTCTTGCCCATCGCCAAGATGAGCTGTCGTTTGAAGCTCAGTCGCCGGGCAATGCTCAATGCTGTACTTCGAGGTGTGAGGTCGACAGTCAGCTATCAGCTTCTGTTTCAAGTGACGAGACTCAGAGTTGTTGACCACTCTTCGCACGCACTCTATTGCGATCGATTTAGGAGGTAAAGAAGATGCCGCTTCCGCTGGAGGGTATCAAGATCATTGAGTGGGGCGTGCTTTTGCAGGCGCCATATGCCGCATCCCTGCTAGGGGAATGGGGAGCCGAGATAATCAAGATAGAGCCCTTGGTTGGTGAAATGGTGAGAGGATACCATACTTTTGGTGGCGTCTCACAAGAGTTAAAAGGCGGAAGGAATCTAGGGTTTGAGCATAATAATCCCTCGAAAAGGGGTATCGCACTCAACCTTAAAACCGAACAAGCAAGACAAGTTGTCTATAAGTTAGTCGATAAGGCAGACGTCTTCATGCACAATCAGCTCGAGGAGACAGCTATCGAGCTGGGCATGGACTACGAAACTCTCTCTCGCTACAATCCGAAACTCATCTACTCCGTGGCGAACGGACTCGGGCTAAAAGGTCCCGACAAAGATGGACCTAGCTACGACACCATGGCGCTGGCGAGAGCCGGAAACATGATGGCGGTCGGTGAGCCAGGCACTCCGCCCCAGGTGGCCCTTGGTGCGCAAGCTGACATAATGGGCGCGACGTTGTTAGCTTATGGCACTTGTTTAGCGCTCATCGCCAGGGACCGGTTCGGGATCGGGCAGAAAGTTGATGGCTCCTTATTTGGCGGCGCAATGCACTTGCTGAGTTATGCTTTGCTCACGGCACACCTAGTAGGGAAGGAGATACCTCGACAAGACAGGAGGAAGGTCGTAAATCCACTCTACAACCATTACATATGTGCGGATGGCAAGTGGATAATAATTGGTGGCTTGCAGATAGACAGGTTTTGGCCAAACTTCTGCAAGATTGTCGGCATTGAGGCGCTTCGTGATGACCCTCGTTTCCAAAACTGGCAAGGGGATCCAGACAAGACAGAGGAGATCGTCCGAATTCTGGACGAGAAATTCGCTACTAAGCCAAGAGAAGAGTGGATGTCGCTCTTGAAGTCGATTCGGATGGCATATGCGCCTGTCCAGACTGTGTCCGAAGTGCTAACCGATCCACAGGCTCTAGAGAACGAATATATTGTCCCCATAGATCACCCTGTCCTTGGCAGAATCCTGACTTCAAAGTGCCCGGTTCACCTGAGCAAGACGCCGGCAAGAAACAAGTCGGCTGCTCCAGAACTGGGTGAACATACAGAGGAAGTTCTCCTAGAGCTTGGCTACGACTGGGACGAGATTCTTAAGCTGAAAGAAGAAAATGCCATCTAAGTACGCTGTGCCTAGCGTTAATGGAGACGGCCGCTAAAGCACATGGCCGCGAATTACGGGTAAGGTGCCGCTGCATGAGGAACCAGTCCAAGTCTGTTTGAACGCGGTTGCCATCTGGGCGGTTTTGAAACTTCGGAAAACCCAAAAGAAAGGAAAACACAAAGAACAATGAGGCGAGATATCGAATTTAAGAGTTGCGGGGAAACCTGTCGCGGACATCTCTATTTGCCCGATGATGTTCAAGGTCCTGTTCCAGGGGTCATCGTCGCGATGGGTGGTGGCTATACTCTGGACATGCCTATGATCACAACTCATGCGACGGCGTTTCAACGCGCTGGCTTCGCTTCTATTGTCTTTGATTACCGTCACAACAATACGAGTGATGGACATCCCAGAAACCATTGTGATCCCTGGAAGCAGGTTGAAGATTGCCGAAACGCTATTTCTTTCGCCGAAACGCTACCTGAGCTGGACCCGGGCCGCTTGGGTATCTGGGGCATTTCAATGGGTGGTGGATATAGCTTGGCCGTAGCGGCAATGGATCCTCGAGTTCGCTGCGCGATATCAGTCGTGGGCCTGCTGGATGGTTATGAGAATCTTCGGCGCATCCATGGTATCGCGTGGTTCAACAAAATGCTCGAAGCGATCATGGAAGATCGTAGAACCCGTTTTGCGAATGAAGAGAAGAGGGCGCATATTCCTCTGAGTACACCGAAGCCGTTTCAGGAATTGGCCTTTTTCCCTGTGTCCGACGCAAAGGATTACTTCGAGGAGCAAAGAGGGCACAGACACGAGTGGACGATGGAATCAATGGAGTTGATCATCAACTATTCGGTGCTTCCGCTACTGCCACGGATATTGCACACGCCCGTAAGCATGATAATAGTCGAGGGCGATGATCATACTCCTTGGGAGATGCAGGTAGAAGCTTTCAATAACATACCATCTACGAGGAAGGAACTCACTGTGGTTCCGCAGGGCTCGAGCCATATGCGCATCTACACAGAGCCTGAGTATACGAAGATCGTAGTAAATGCGGCCACAGGATGGCTCAACAAATACCTGGGCGAGCAGAACAAGTAGTGCTACGCGGCTACGTACCGTGATTGGCTCTCGACACGAAGGCGGGCCGTCCGACAGGAAGCAAGTGGAAGTCAGATCGGCATCTTGCGTGGTCGGACGGCCCTAGTGCGCTGCCAAGTCAAAGACACTTCGAGCCGGGGGTTCGGGGGTGTCCCCCGAATTCCCCCTTTTGTGCGGGGCGGGGCGAGGGGATTGTCGAACAAGTCCCCTGATCATGCACTAGCTTGTTGGAGAGTCGGTGCGGAGCGTCTAGAACCGTCGATATGCAAGCTGACTCATCGAGATGGCGTGGAACAGACTTTGGTAGAAGTTGTAACAGGGATCTTCCAACTGCAACTGCCGATGCCCGATAGCCGGCTCTCCAGTGTTAGTTCGTATCTTGCCAAGACTGACGAGGGTTGTCTACTAGTCGACTGCGGTTGGGATTGCGATGAGGCCTTCGACGCCCTGGCTCTGCAGTTGGGCGAGGTTGGAGTGTCGTTTTCTGACCTGAGGTACATCGCAGTCACCCACCTGCATCGAGATCACTATGGTCTGGTCGGGCGATTGCTGCCGCGGACTCAGGCGGAGTTGGTAATCCACGAGGTCGATCGCGGCCAAATCGAGGACATCTACGTCTGTCGCGAGACCTTTGTTCAAGAGATGGATCATTGGCTGCAGATCAACGGAGTTCCAGAGGATGACCGGCGAGAAATGTGGAAGGCGAATCTCCAAGGTATCAGCCTGGACACAATCGCAATGCCGCACCGTCAGGTGCGTGGTGGCGAACACTTGTGCCTTGGCGGATTCGATTTCGAAGTTATTTGGACTCCTGGACACTCGCCAGGGCACATTTGTCTCTATGAGCGGTCACGGCGCGTGCTCATCTCTGGCGATCACGTACTGCCTGCGATCACCCCGCACGTCAGTATGCATATCCAGTCGGTTGGAAATCCGCTGCTGGACTATTTGGCGTCGCTTCACGTTGTGGAGGCATTGCCTGTCGATGTGGTTTTACCAGCGCACGAGCACGTATTCTATGATCTGCCTAGACGCGCGGAGGAGATCCGGAAGCATCATGTAGTGCGCAAGAGCGAGATCGCTTCCGTTCTTGGCGGCGTCGAAAGGACGGCGTTTCAGATCGCTATGGTGCTTCCGTGGTCGACACTGAGCGTCGCTTGGGCAGATCTGGCACTGCCGCATCAGCACAGCGCGATCTCAGAGACTCTCGCGCACTTGAAGTTGATGCTGGTCGAAGGCACGGTGACAAATGCGGTTAGAGATGGCGTCGTGTGGTACTCGCTAGTTAAGAACCACCGGGCCAGCGCAGCTTGATCGCTCCAATGTTAGTGGTATGAGCACCAAAGAACTGTGGGTGATTGGCAACGGAAATTGTCTGCAATTACAAGTGGGGACCTCCTGAAAACGAGGACTTCTGTGTTAGACTCTTCAAACAAGATAGATAGCTTTTGCTGAGGCCGCTGGACCTGCAGTTGGGAGACGCTCACTCTCACGAGTGCTATCGGGAGGTTTAGACGATGTCTGGAATGCTTGAAGGCAAGGCTGCAGTAGTCACTGGGGCAGGCGGTGGCATAGGGCGGGTTATCGCATTGAGCCTTGCGGAACAGGGTGCGAGTGTCGTGGTCAACGATCTAGGCACGGCTCTCGATGGCTCGGGTAATTCTGGAAGGCCTGCTGATGCTGTAGTCGCCGAGATTCGAGAAGGAGGCGGCAAAGCGGAGCCCAACTATGAGTCCGTGGCCGACTTCGCTGGTGCGGAGAGGATCATAAATGCCTGTAAGACGAGCTTTGGCAGGCTTGATATCCTGGTGAATGTCGCCGGGATTGAGCGACCGGCCATGATCTTCAACATGACGCAGGCTCATTGGTCGCAGGTCTTGGCGGTCCATCTCGATGGTACCTTTAATTGCATGCGTCACGCCTGTGTTGTCATGCGAGAGCAAAAGGACGGCCGAATTATCAACGTGGCATCAGATGCGTGGCGTGGCTCGGTGGGTCACGTGAACTACGCTGCCGCCAAAGGGGGCATCGTTAGTCTAACTACTTCGGCCGCGCGGGAGATGGGTCGCTACGGTGTCACGGTCAACACGATTGTGCCGTTGGCTGCCACAAGGATGACACTGGATGAGGATACTCGACGCGGGTTCCAGAAGCGGTATGAAGCCGGCTTGATTACCCGTGAGAAGCTGGAGTCGATTCTCAACATACCTGGACCAGAGCACGTCGGGCCGCTCGTGGCCTATCTGGTGAGTGATCGGGCAGGGGCGATCAATGGTCAGATCTTTCATGTAGAGGCCGAGCGCATCAGCATCTATTCGCAGCCCGTGGAGGTAAAGAGCGTTTACCGAGACCACGAGAAATATGGTAAGTGGACGGTCGAGGAGATAGCTACATTAGTGCCTAAGACCCTGCTGGTTGACTACGTGAATCCGGCGCCGGCTCAACTGGAGGGCAAGAAATAGTCCGTTGGTATTGCGCATCGGATGTATCGGGCTTCTGGTGAGATCCACGGGCTGGGGCGCCGCGGCCTGTGCGGAGAACTGCGCTGGAGCTGTGGCGCCAGGCCGTACGTGGGCCGATATTATGCCCGGTTGTATAGCGACCTCCGGTTCTGACTTCATGAACCGCGAAGTGCTCGTCGGTCGCTAGCCTTGATTTGACAATCCGCGGCAATCCTAGTTCGGGAGGAGACATGGCTGGCATCGTATCCTATGGGGCATACATACCGTTTCATCGGTTGCCGAGGGCGATCATCAATGCCGCCTGGGGACGCAATGGGGGTAGCGGC
Source organism: Chloroflexota bacterium (assembly GCA_004297765.1). Taxonomy (GTDB): domain Bacteria; phylum Chloroflexota; class Dehalococcoidia; order FW602-bin16; family FW602-bin16; genus FW602-bin16. The sequence continues at coordinate 22,639 of SCTZ01000194.1, forward strand.
GAGCTGGCAGTGGCCAACTACGATGAGGACTCCATTACTATGGCCGTCGCCGCCGGCATGGACTGTATGAAAGAGTTCGACTCCAAGGCGGTCGACGCATTATTTCTTGGAACAACCAGTGCCCCATACAAAGAGAGGCTCAACGCTACAATAGTTGCCAGCGCCCTTGACCTCCCCGAAAACGCCCGCAACGCCGATTTGGCGAACTGCCTTAGGACCGGAACCCTCGCCCTGCTATCGGCCATGGATGCGGTTTGCAGCCGCTCGCTTGGTAGTGTCTTGGTGGCCGCGTCTGACGTGCGCTTGGGTGCGGCTTCGGGTGAGAACGAACAGAGCTTTGGCAATGGGGCCGCTGCTCTCTTGATAGGCAGGGAGAACGTGGCCGCGGAAATCGAAGGTACTTACACGATATCCGAGGACTTTCCCGACTATTACCGGTCTTCTGCGGATACGTTTGTCCGCAGTGCTGAGGATCGCTGGACTATGGACGAGGCCTACACGAAGTTTCCTATTCGGGCAGCAGCCCAAGTGATGGAAAAGTGCGGGCTCACCCAAAAAGACTTCGCCAAGGTGTGCTTGTATGGACCAAGTTCAAGAAAGCATCTGGACTTGGGGAAGAAAATGGGCTTCAAGCCAGAACAGATTCAAGAATCGCTGCTTGACACGGTCGGTAACACTGGGAGTGCCCTCCCCTTGATGGTTCTGGTCGCGGCCTTGGAGGAAGCAAGTCCAAATGATCGAATTCTGCTTGTGAGCTATGGAAGCGGCAGCGACGCGTTGGTGCTAAGAGTGACTGATGAGATTCAGCGAATCAGAAACCGGCGAGGGATAAGAGGCCATCTCAATGCGAAGAGAACACTTGGCAATTACGAGAAGTACGTGCGCTGGCGTGAGTTGATGACGCTTGAGGCCCAGGCTCGTCCTGAAAAGGACCCGGTATCTCCATCCTCACTTTGGAGAGAGCGTCAATCTGCCATGTCGCTATATGGCGCCATATGCAGGAAGTGCGGCACCCCACAGTTGTTCTTGGATTACTCGTCGGCCAGACCACGTATCTGCCTGGAGTGTCACGCCAAGGATGAGCTTGAGCCCTACCGGTTTGCTGACAAGAGAGGCAAAGTGTTCAGCTTCAGTCACGACTACCTTGCCGTCAGCCAAGACCCACCAAACACTATAACGATTGTCGATTTTGTCGGAGGGGGCAGGGGCGTCTTTGAAATGACCGACCGCAACCCCGAGGAATGTCGGGTTGGCATGGGCGTTGAGATGACGTTTAGGAAGTTATCTACCTCTCCCCGGGGCATCCACAACTACTTTTGGAAATGCAAGCCAATCACAGACCAAGACGACCGCGGGTAAGGAGGTCAGAGGATGCCAGGGAGTATTTGGGATAGAGTTGCCATCGCTGGAATGGGTTGCACCAAGTTTGGCGAGCGGTGGGAGGCCAGCGCCAATGACCTGATTGTGGATGCGACTTACCAGGCCATCGAGGATGCCGGGATCGAGCTCAAGGATATCCAGGCGGCGTGGGTAGGGAGTAACACTTCGGGCAAGACGGGCCAGATGCTAGCTGAGCCCTTGCGGTTGCCCTACCTTCCGGTTACGAGGGTAGAGAACGCATGCGCTACTGGCTCGGACGCCTTTAGGAACGCTTGCTACGCCGTTGCCGCTGGCATATACGATATCGTGTTGGCCATTGGGGTAGAGAAATTAAAAGACACTGGATTTAGCGGATTAGGTGGTCAGAAGCCGGCTCCCAGTCATGCGCTGATGCCGGAGAGCACACCACCGGGGCGCTTTGCCCTCCTGGCAACGACCTACCTCTCTCGTTATGGGTTGAGCTTCGAAGAGGGAAAGCGCATGCTAGGGCGTGTTTCTTGGAAGAGCCACAGGAATGGGGCTTTGAACCGTAATGCCCACTTCCAACGAGAAGTTGGCATGGAGACCATCGTCAATGCTCCAATGGTGGCCTGGCCGCTAGGACTTTTTGACTGCTGTGGGGTTAGCGATGGTTCGGCTGCGGCAATTGTCACAACGCCGGAGATCGCGAAGAGCCTCAGAAGAGGAAAAGAGCCGCCGATCTTCGTCAAAGCTTTGCAGATCGCTTCGAGCCCTCGCGACGGAAACTTTAGTACGAAGTATGACTACACGCACGTCGAGGCTACTGTTCGCGCAGCCCAAGCGGCGTACAAGGAAGCCGGGATAACGAATCCTCGCGACCAGATCAGCATGGCAGAAGTGCACGACTGCTTCTCAATAACTGAAGCGGTCACTATGGAAGATCTTGGTCTTAGTCCTCGGGGTAAGGTGAGGGAGGATATCGAGAGCGGCCGATTTGACCTCGACGGCGCGCAACCGATTCAGCCTGATGGCGGCTTGAAGTGTTTCGGACACCCGATCGGCGCTAGCGGGCTAAGAATGCTCTATGAGATGTACCTGCAGCTTCAGGGCAGAGCAGATAAGCTGCTGGTCCCAGGTAAGCACGTGGCTTCACGGCAGATAAATAACCCCAAGCTGGGGTTGACGCACAACCTTGGTGGCGCTCCACACGGGCCCACGATCTTTGTTGGCATCGTGGGATTGGAAGGTGTGTAAGGACGAGTATAGAGCAATATCGTACTGTTGATCGATCAGACAAGGGTGAACATCGGCCAGATGGCGGATTGTCGAAGAGGGGGCCGCTGTCTGTCATCACCTAAGAAAGTGCGTGAGAAGCTTCCTAGTGTTCGACCACACTGGTTTTGTCATTCTGAGGCGCGCACGCCGAAGAATCCGCGCCCTGGGGATACGGATTCTTCGCGCTGCGGCGCTCAGAATGACAGGTAGCGTCTTCTCTG
>SCTZ01000013.1 GCA_004297765.1 Chloroflexota bacterium
CACACTGGTTTTGTCATTCTGAGGCGCGCACGCCGAAGAATCCGCGCCCTGGGGATACGGATTCTTCGCGCTGCGGCGCTCAGAATGACAGGTAGCGTCTTCTCTGTGGTCGAACACTAGACCCCGTCATTCCCGCGAAAGCGGGAATCCAGAGCGCGGTGGATTCCCGCTTTCGCGGGAATGACGGAAGGAGGCTTCGAGCCTAATAGCCCATCTCACACACTTTCTAACAGTTGCGTGCGATCCTCGATATTCTGATTAGCTAACAGCAACCAAGCGACAGTGCTTGACTGTGAGGAGGAAACCAATGGCCGCCAAGGGCACAATCACGATCGATGCTGTCCGTTGTAAGGGCTGTACATACTGTACCGATGCTTGTCCTTACCACCTCATCGAGATGGGCAAGCAAATCAATAGCTTCGGCTACCAAACTGCCGTCTACATTGACGCCGATCGCCGCTGTACTGCTTGTACGCTCTGTGCCATCACTTGCCCGGACGTGGCCATTGATGTGTACAAGAAGAAGGGTTAAGGCTCAGATGGCCGCCAATCACAAGCATGTATAAGCCATGCTCGTTCGTGGGGCGTGTTCGGCTGGGATAGCATTAACGCCTTCTGCCAATATCGGCTACAGTTGCTTGGAAAAATATGCCCCGTGCCTGCAGGTAACCGTGAAGGTGCGGGGCGTATCACTATCTCTGACATCTTACATCATGGAATAGCCGCCGCTCACACTCAAAGTTTGCCCGGTGATGTAGTTGGCAGCGTCGGAGACCAGAAAGGCCACGGCATTGGCTATGTCCTGTGCCTTGCACAGTCGGCGCAGCGGCAGGGTCCGAGCCACCTTCTGCTGCACTTCGGGATCACTGTAGTTCACGGGTCCTTCGGAATTCGCCCATGCGCTAAGGAAACCGACCTCTGCATCCGTTTCCGGCACCGTGACGCCCGGGCACACGGAGTTGACGGTAATGTTGTGCCGCCCTACCTCGCGGGCAACCGCCTTGGAGAGCGCGATTACGCCCGCCTTGCAGCCCGCATACACAGCTTCGCGCGCTTCCCCGACACGGCCTGCATCGGACGCGATGTTCACGACGCGACCGTAGCTCTTATCGACCATATGCGGCAAGACTGTCCGCAAGGTGTTCAAATCGCTGCGATAATTGAGAGCAATGATCTTGTCCCAGAAGTCGGGACCGGTCTCGAGAAACAACTGGGGCTTGTCTCCCCCCACGACGTTGACGAGGATATGTACCTGCCCGTAGGCCGCGACGACGTGCTGGAACATAGCCTCGGTCGACGGTAGGCTAGTCACATCGGTCTTGATGCAGATGGCCTCACCGCCCGCGGCGGCGATGTCGTGGGCGACTATCTCGCCCTGTTTCTCGTCAAGCTCGGCAATGGCCACCTTCGCCCCCTCGTAACCGAGAGTCATAGCAATAGCCCGGCCAATGTTCGAGCCGCCGCCAGTGACGATAGCAGTCTTGCCACGTAGATTCAGATCCATACTAATTTCCTCCGCCCTGAGGTGTGCAACTGAATGTGCCATTGAGATGAATTGCAGAACTCTTCACCAATCCTCCTTGTGTCACAAAACGCTTTGAGATAATCGACGCAGTAACAGTTGGCTCAGCAGACGCTGGCGGCTGACCACGAAGTGATGAGCAGTCTTCGTGAGCGGCCTATGCCGAAGTATATGGCGATGCCGCAGGCAATCATCAGCCTTCCCTCAATGTTTGGTGGCCGCAACAAGCTGCTGCAGCATGTCGAGGATCGCGGGCGACTTTGAAATGATGATAGAGACATCCCTACTCTTCGACAATCGGCCATAAGGCCGATGTTCACTCTTGCCTGATGTCCACTCCTGCCTGATCGATCAAAAGGATGACTACCGAGGAATGGAGGTGCCGGGCCGCATTCGTGGGCGAGCCAGAAACACGAGGTGGTCATAGGTAGAGTATGTGGAGCAGCACGGAATTCATAGCAGCGTGCAAAGTGGACGAACCTTTGGTAAGGAAGGGCGCAAGTCGATAGCCTTGTGCGACTGTAGCAGGGCCGTGGAGGAAGAAGATACATCCCACGATAAGCGCCCTTTTGATAGATCAAGCAAGACCTTACAATCGGCCTTATGGTCGATTGCAGCGAGCGGGGGGCATCGCTATCATTAAGAAACTATCTCAAAACCATCTTGTAACTCACCATTTTCGCCAGACCCGGTTCGTAAGTCCCGACACATCATTGCAGTTCCCCTCTTGGGTATCGTCTTCCAAGCAGCGGGCGTCTGCCCAAGCGGTAGGATCGGTAGGTGACCACGGTAAGCTAGGTCTCTGTATAGGTTCATAGGTAAATGGTCTGGGCTGCGTCGAGAGACGGAGGCCGGGCGCGTGGTGGTGATTAGGACGTGCCACCGTCTAGCTGTGTTGTATCAAGGGAGGCAGCCTTGCGGCGGGAGGACGGGGCATTGACGAACGAAGCCATCCTGAAGATTGAGGACCTTCACCTTGCCTTCGGCGGCCTTAATGCTCTCACCGGCGTCAGCCTCGAGGTACGTCCCGGCGAGATTCTGTCCATCATCGGCCCGAACGGCGCCGGCAAGAGTTCACTGCTCAACTGCATCAATGGCTTCTACCGCCCGCAGCGAGGGCGGATCATGCTGGCCGACCAGGACATTACGCGACTGCCGCCGCACAAGATCGCTCGGCTCGGCATCTCGCGCACCTTCCAGAACATCGCCCTCTACACCGGATTGACGACGCTGGACAATCTTATGGCCGCCCGCCACGTCCATTACCGGGCCGGACTGCTGCCCTGCGCGCTCTACTTCGGTCGTGCGCACGCCGAGGAGATTCGCCACCGCAAGGTCGTCGAGGACATCATCGACTTCCTTGAGATGGAGGCGATCCGCAAGCAGGTGGTCGGCGTGGTGCCCTACGGTCAGCGCAAACGCGTCGAACTGGGCCGGGCCCTTGCGCTTGAACCGAAGCTGCTCCTGCTCGACGAGCCCTTGGCGGGGATGAACCTTGAAGAGAAGGAGGACATGGTGCGCTTCATCCTCGAGACGAATAGGCGCAAGGGGATTCCGATGGTGCTGGTCGAGCACGATATGGGCGTCGTGATGGAGATCGCTGATCGCGTGGCAGCGCTCGACTTCGGCTGCCAGATCGCGATCGGATCACCGGAGGAGGTCAAAGCCGATCCGCGCGTGATCAAAGCCTACCTCGGCGAGGACGAGAGCGCCATCTTTGTCGAAAGTCGCTGAGAAGGGGGTGTGCAATGATCGTGGTGGATAGGTCGCAGGCCAATACGGAGACCGCCACAGAGCTGGACACCCTACCCAAGATCTTGCGGGCGCAGTTCCGCAAGTATGGCGACAAGAAAGTCGCCATGCGCAAGAAGCAGTACGGCATCTGGAACGAGCAGTCGTGGGCGGATATCTACGAGCGGGTGCGAAATGTCGCCCTTGGACTGGTCAGCCTTGGCTGGCAGCGGGGCGACCACGTGGCAATTGTGGGTGACAACGACCCAGAGTGGTACTGCGCCGAGTACGCCACGCACGCCATCGGCGGCGCGGTCACCGGCCTCTTCGTCGACGCTCACTTCTCGGAAGTCGAGTACCTCATTGGCCATAGCGAGGCGCGCTACGTTTTTGCCAAGGATCAGGAGCAGGTCGACAAGGTGCTCGAGGTACGTGCGCAACTGCCGCGCATGGAGCGGATCATCTATTGGGACGACCGCGGACTGTGGACATACGATGACCCCCTGCTGATGAGTTACGGCGACCTCGAGGAGCGTGGGCGGAAGCTTGCGGATGAGCGGCCGATGCTCTTCGAACAACAGGTCGATCTAGGCAAGGCGAGCGAGCTGGCAGCATTGTGCTACACATCCGGCACTACCGGGTCCAGACCCAAGGGCGTGATGCTCAGCCACAAATTCCTAATTGGGAACGCGGAGGATTGGTTTAAGATCGACCCGTGGCCGGATACGGACGACTACCTAGCATACACCCCACCGGCTTGGGGAATGGAACAGGTGCAAGGCGTGGCCGGCGCGCTGATCGCCGGTGTGACGCTGAACTTCCCAGAGAAGCCGGAGACGCTCCAGAATGACATCCGTGAGATCGAGCCCCAGTACCTCTTCTTCAGCGCCCGCGTTTGGGACACATATGCCTCGACGGTGCAGTCCAAGATCACCGAGAGCACGGCGCTCAAGCGCTGGCTGTACAACCTCTTTCTTCCGGTGGGCAACCGGATGGCGGGCGCCCGATTTTGCGGCAAGTCGCCCGGGCTGCTCTGGCAAGCGCTGTGGACATTGGGGAATATGCTCGTGTTCCGACCATTGCGAGACAAGCACGGATTCATTCGCGTCCGAACTGCCTACCAGGCCGGCGCAAGCATGTCGTCTGATTGCTTCAGGTTCTTCCACATCATGGGCATCAACGTCAAGCAGATGTACGGCCTCACGGAGAGCGGGATCGTCACCATCCATCGCAACTGCGACATTGACCCCGAGAGCGTGGGCCGTCCGCTAGAGGAGGGCTCGATACGCATCAGCGAGCGCGGCGAGATCATGGTGCGCGATGAGCGCCTTTGCGACGGCTACTTCAGGAACGAAGAGGCGACGCGGGAGCTCTTCGACGCCGATGGTTGGATGCACACTGGGGACGGTGGCTATATCACAGAGCATGGTCACCTGATCTACCTCGACCGAGTGAAGGACCTCGTGCCCCTGCCGGGCGGTGGCTGGTTCGCGCCGCAGTTTATTGAGAGCAAGCTTGGCTTTAGCCCTTACATCAGGTACGCCATGGCCATTGGTGGCGAGAACAAGCCGTTTGTCTCGGCGGTGATCTGCATCGACTTTCAGAACGTCGGGAACTGGGCACAGGCGCGACGGGTAAACTACACGACTTACGTCGACCTCTCCCAGAAGTCAGAGGTCTACGCGTTGATCGAAAAGGATATCCAGCGGGTGAACAAGTATCTGCCGGAGGGGGCGCGCATCAGGCGCTTCGTCAATTTCCACAAAGAGTTTGACGCCGACGAGGCGGAACTAACGCGGACACGCAAGCTGCGGCGAAAAGTGGCCGAGGAACACTACAAGGGGCTGATCGACGCTATCTATGCGGGCAAGGAGCAGTACATCGTGCAGGCCGATGTGAAGTACCGCGACGGCCGGAGCGGGGTGATTAGCACCGGTATCCGCATCCGGCCGGTGTGTGAATAGGAGGTGAGGTCGGAATGATGACTTTCCTCCAGTTACTGGTCTCCGGCTTTCTCACGGGTGGTATCTACGGGCTGCTGGGCCTGGCGATAGTGCTCGTCTTCAAGTCCACCCAGGTTTTCAATCTTGCCCAGGGCGGACTGGTCATGATAGGCGCCTACGCTCTCTATCTATTTCTGGATCAACTCAAGATACCGCTTGTTCTGTCGCTGCCCCTGCTCGTGGTGTTCGCCGTGGCGCTGGGGATGGGGATCGAGCGGCTGGCCTTGCGGCCCTTGATCGGACAGCCGCTGATCGCCTCGGTGATGGCAACGCTCACCTTGTCCAGCTTGCTGGAGGGCAGTGTTACTGTCATCTGGGGGGGCGATCCGCGCTCCTATCCGCCCATACTGCCAGCCGGGGCGTTGAACCTTGGTGGCGTGCACGTTTCAGAGGTCCTGCTGCTCGCCTTCGGCACCGTGGTGCTCTTCCTTGCAGTTTTTGCCGCGTTCTTCAAGTTCTCCAAGCGGGGGCTGGCAATGCGCGTTACGGCGGAGAGCCACCTCGTCGCCCGTAGCCTCGGGATAAGCGTGCAGACAGTCATTGCGCTGGTATGGGTGATCGCGGCGCTAATCGGCGCGATCACGGGAATCTATGTGGGGTCGATCCAGGGTCTCACCCAGTACGTGCCGCTGATTGGACTAAAGGCCTTCGCCGTGGTCTTGGTCGGGGGACTCGAGTCGATCCCGGGTGCGATCTTGGGCGGCATAATGGTGGGTGTGATCGAGTCGCTCGCCACCGGCTACCTGGTGCCGCTCGTCGGCCCTGGCACCGGCGATCTTAGCCCCTGGGTAGTCTTGCTTTTGGTGTTGGTGTTCCGGCCCTATGGGCTGTTCGGACTGCATCGTATAGAGAGGATTTGAGATGCTTGTGAGCGGAGTCCGCAACGTCAGTTATGCCCAAGACATGGCGATTGTGCGAACGCGCCTACAGTGGGTGCTCTTCGTGCTGTTCTTCGTGTTGCTCGCCGTGCTGCCGGTAATCTTGCCCTCGCGCTTCATGGTTTCCTTGATCCTGATCGGCATCTCCATCGTCGCGCTACATGGTCTCAATTTAGTGACGGGCTATGCCGGTCAGATCAGCCTTGGGCACGCCGCGTTTATGGCGGTCGGGGCATTCTCTAGTGCCTACTTCGTGGTCCAGTTGCATTGGCCGTTCTGGGTCGCGCTGCCGCTGGCCGGGGTAGTGGCCGCGGTGGTGGGCATGATCTTCGGTGTGCCCTCGCTGCGTATCAAGGGCTTCTACCTAGCGCTGGCGACGCTTGCAGCTCACTTTGTCATCATTTTTGTCATCAATCGCCTGCCGCAAATCGGTGGTGCGCTTGGCCAGTTGGTTCCCCGTCCGGCCTTCGGCGGGCTTGTGATCAATGACGACGTGAAATACTACTACATGGTGGTGTCGGTAGCAGTCATCATGACGTTCTTCGCCAAGAATCTTGTGCGTACGAATATCGGGCGGGCGCTGGTGGCAGTGCGCGATAGCGACCTGGCGGCAGAGGTGATGGGCGTCGATGTCTTTCGCTATAAGGTGCTCGCCTTCGGGCTTTCGGCATTCTACGCTGGCATTGCGGGCGCGCTCCTGGCCTTCTACATGGGCATGGCGAACACACAGTATCACCAGCTCAACGACGCGATTTGGTACCTCGGCATGTTGGTGGTTGGTGGCCTGGGTACCACTATGGGACCCATCTTTGGGGCGATCTTCTTCCAGATCATTCAGGAGTTCGTGACGTTCCTCGGACCCGCCATTCACAGCTCCTTCCCTTTCGTCGTGCCGGAGGTCAGCTCGGGGCTGAGCCTTATCGTCTGGGCGCTGATCGTGCTCCTCTTCCTAATCTTCGAGCCGCGTGGCTTCAGCCACCGTTGGGAGATCTTCAAGGCCTACTACCGGCTCCATCCCTACGCCTACTAGGAGGATGGTGCACCAAGTGTTACGAGTAAACAATGTTGAGGTTGTCTACAGCGGCGTGATCCTCGTGCTGCGCGGGGTGACGCTCGAAGTGCCCGAAGGCAGCATCGTCTGTCTGCTCGGCGCGAACGGCGCAGGCAAGACTACCGCCCTGCGCTCTATCTCTGGCCTGCTCTGGACCGAGTTGGGGCAGGTGACGGACGGCAGCATCGAGTTCCAAGGCCAGCGCATCGACCGGCTACCGCCCGAGAAGATCGTGCAGCGCGGCATCGTGCAAATTATGGAAGGCCGGCACGTGCTCGAGCACCTGACCGTCGAGGAGAACCTGCGAGCAGGGGGCCACACCGTGAAGGGCGGTGGGACATCGCTCAACCGCGACCTCGACATGGTCTACAGTTACTTTCCGAAGTTGAAGGACATGCGCAGCCGGGTGAGCGGCTACCTCTCGGGCGGCGAGCAGCAGATGCTGGTCATCGGGCGTGCCTTGATGGCCCATCCCAAGCTCATGCTCTTGGACGAGCCATCGCTCGGCCTCGCGCCTCTGCTCGTGCAGGAGATCTACCAGATTGTCCAGCGCATCAATGTCGAGGAGCGCACCTCGATCCTTCTGGTCGAGCAGAACGCGCAGGCGGCCCTCGGCATTGCCAACTACGGCTACGTGATGGAGAACGGCCGAGTTGTGCTCGACGGGCCCGCGGGGAGCCTGCGGAACAACGAGGATGTTAAGGAGTTCTATCTTGGACTTAGCAAGGTTGGAGAGCGGAAGAGCTATAAGGAGCTCAAATACTACAAGCGGCGCAAGCGCTGGCTGGGATAAGCGTCCCAGTCACGACCGGTGCCTTATCGGCAGACTAAAAGCCTGCGCCGGGGCCGTCGTCACGCGTTGAGCCGCGGGAGGAGGATCAACAGCAGCCAGAAAGCCCTGTCGCGTTATCACATGACGCTTGGATCAGATCGGACATTTGGTAGGGGGAGGGATAATGAAGGCTTCGCTCACGCGCGTTAGCATCGTCATGGTATTGTTGATCCTCGTGATGCCAGTGCTGGCGGCCTGTTCTTCGCCGGCACCCGCTGCGCCCACCACAGCGCCGGTCGCGCCAGCACCAACAACTGCAGCAGCATCAGGCACCTACAAGGGCACGCTTACAGTACCCGAGTTGATCCCGATGACTGGTGCCTACGCGGCGGGCGCTGCCCCGATGTGGAAGGGTGCCCAAGCTTACACCCGCTACATCAACGAGCGTGGCGGCATCAACGGCTACAAGGTCGAGTTCAACTGGGCCGATACCGCCTACAATGTGGCCAAGGTGCTCCAACTCTACAAGCAATTCAAGGAACAGAAGCCACCGCTCATCGTGCTCTACGACGCGGCGGGAGGCGAGGCCCTGAAGCAGACCATAGAGCAGGATCAGATCGTTGTCATCAACAGTGGGGCGAGCGATCCACAAGTCTTCCCGCCGGGATGGATCTTCCTCACCGGCACGCCCTATGTGGACGGCTTCGTCTCCTACCTTGAGTACTTGTCGAAGAGCTGGAAGGGCCCCGATAAGGCGAAGCTCGGAGTCATCGTCTACGAACTCGGCCCTCAGATGGCGCACATCGACGCGGCGAAGGCACTCGCTTCTAAGCTGGGCATAGAGTTCGTCGACTCCGAGATCATTGTCCCCTCGATGTTGGATAGCACGCCTGTTCTGACCCGTTTCCGTGACGAGGGTGTGAACAATATTTATATGGTAGGCAGCAACCCAACCTTCGCCGTCGTGTCGAAGGACCTGCAGAGGCTGGGGCTCAAGGACAAAATGACTCTCACTGGCGTCTGGTGGGACGACCTCGACAACAACATCAGGCTTGCCAGCGCTGCTGCTGAAGGCACGCAGAACATCACCTGGCTTCCGTGGCCTACTGATCCCAGCCCAGACGTGCAGAAGGTCGTCGAATACTACAAGGGCATTAACAACGGCGAGACGCCGGTCGCGCTTGCCCTCGCCGGCTGGATGATGCACGAACTAGTCTTCGAAGCCTACCGCGTAGCTCTGAACAAGGTAGGCTCGCCGGACAAGCTCACCGGCCCGGTGATGATGGAGAGCTTGCAGAGCATCAAGAACTTCCAAGGGTTACTGTACAAGAACGTCACCCTCGACGCGACGACCCGCGTAGCTCTGCCCAAGGTACGCATGACCCAGGTACAGAACGGGCAGCAGGTAGCGATCAGCGAATACTTCGACGTGCGCCTCCTGCCACGCACTGCGGACGGTAAGATCGACTGGGCAAAATACGAGCCACCCAAGTAGGGAGGCACTTCCAGACACTGGCGTCGGGACGACCACGACCGTGGCCGTCCCGACGATTTCCCCATCTGCCGTCCATCAGCTCTCGCCAGCTACGCTACCTCGACGCGTAGTCGTCCTTTTGATCGACCTGGCAAGAGGCGGCATCGGTCATATGGCGGATTGTCAGGGAGGAACAACATCTCTATCATCAATTGGCAAGTGTGCTACGTCTAGCTGTTCTTGTCATGGTTTAGAAACCCCTGCGTTGCGGC
>SCTZ01000195.1 GCA_004297765.1 Chloroflexota bacterium
ACCGCGGCACCGATCCCTGGCACTGCCGACAGACTGTCCTCCGTCCAGCCCTCGACCGTTCGGCAGAGGTCGTTTGTTCGCTCGGCCACCGCAAGCAGCACTGCTGATGGCTCGTTCTCCGCCTCGCCCTCTTGGGATGGCTTCTTATCTCGGCGCGCAGGTGGGATGACGCCCGCAATCATCTCGGCTACGGTATCCTGTATGGCGGCCTCGTGGCGCTCATGCGCATCCAGCCGATGCTGGACTTCCGCGAGCGATTCCTCCATCTCGCGATTCTCGCGTTCGAGTCGGTCGACCAGCTCACGCAGCACGCCTCGGAACTGCATGGTCAGCGATCGCGAGTGCTCTCCTTGTGCCGAAGAGTCCGACGGGGCAAGTGCGCCGTCATCCCAGCATACCATGTTACCGCCCGCTGCCTTGGCTCTATACATGGCGCGGTCGGCTGCCTCGGTAAGGGCGCGGGGCGTATCGGCGTCTTGCGGGTACGCGGCCAGTCCCACAGAGATCGTTGTGACGAAATCCTCCTGCTTGCTCAAATGGACGTTCGACGCTACGCCCTGGACGATGCGTTTTGCCAGCTTCTTGGCACCCTCACTGTCTGTTTGCGGTAAGATTATGCCGAACTCGTCCCCGCCGTAGCGGGCTACAACATCTACGCGTCGGCAAGTATTGACTAGGAGATCTGCTACCTGGCGGAGTACCTCGTCGCCACTCAGATGACCGAAGCGATCGTTGATAACCTTGAGGGTATCGAGGTCGGCCATAAGCAGCGTCACCGGCTGACCATAGCGGCGACTGCGCTCCATCTCTTCTTCGAGCCGCCGCAGGAAGTGATCATGGGTGAAGGTGCCCGTCAGCCCATCCGTTATGGCCTGCCGCTGCAGCTCCTGAATCCGTGCGTTCAAGAAGGCATCGGCGGTCCATAGAAGGAGTTGATCCAGTGAGGAGTCCAAGCGTGCCGCAGTACATAGGGGACCGGCGTCGCCCTGTCGCAAGTTGCCGCCCAGTAGCTCCAAAACCCGCTGGCGCAATAGAGCAAATGGTCGGATTACGTGATCGAGCTCGTAGCCACAGTCCTTGCCGAGTTGTCCTAGCTTCACGGCGGCCGCAAAGGCTTCGCCGCCGACTCTGAACTCAGTCGAGTCCTCGCCCGCGAGCCCCAGGATCGCGCCGTCGATCACCGTTCGAGCCCGTTCGACCAGCTCGCCCACAGGGACTGCTTTCCGGCTCTCCGGTGGCAAGCTAGCGTTCATAGCGCGGACCCAATCGTCAGCTAGTTGGTCCAGGTCGGTACGCAGGATATCGATGGTGCGTTGCAACACTGTCGCCCCCCCCCGTTTTCGGCGGCGGCCGTAAGTTGTGGACTACGGCCAAAGAGCCAGGACGGTTGCAGCAATCATATCCAAGCGCGCCAGTGGTGTCAACGGGAATTGAGTACTGTCTAACAGCTTAGTGCGTCGTTCCTCAAGTCAGTACCACGTTGCGGAGAAGGCGCAGTTGGACCGCCGCCGTAGACCGCCGCGGTTTCCGAAACCGCAGCGGTCTTTTCAGACAGGATGCCGGACTTGAGGAACGACGCACTTAGATCGGAGCGCTCAGTAGCGTCCGAAGAGGATGTCCCAGATGCCGCGCCTAGGTCTACGCCGCTGCGATGCCGCCGTCAAGGAGGAGGACTTTTTATCGCCAGTAGGGGCGCGATCCCATACGTAGGTCTTGGCATGGTCTCCATTGGTAGACGGACGGATAGGGTGCGCCTCGGGTTGCTGCGCAGCCGTGCCCAACTTCTCTGGCTGAGTCCCCTGCGCCAAGACTTGATCCGCTGCCGGTGGAGTGATTGCCTGAGGGTGCCCCTCCGGGGACGCTGCCGCGTTGCGTTGAGCCACGTCCTGGTCTGCGGCCGCTTCGTCTTTCGAGACAAGCGAGCTCTCGACAGTTTTCAGGTGTCCGGCAAGTTGCGCTTCCAATTGGCTGTAAAGGAGCTCGCGTTGCTGCTTGAGCGCGGCGATCTCTTCGAGCAAGCGGTTACGTTCTTCAGTGCTCCGCTCTTGCAGAAGACTGACCTCGCGTTCGGCCTTGGCGCGCATCTCATCCAGTTCTTGTTGAAAACTCTCGCGTTCTCTCTGCAACTGCTGCTGCTGAGCCTCACGACCCAGGCGTAGCTCCTCATAGAACTGCTGGCAGCGCTCTCGCAGGGCCGTGATCTCTGATAGGACCTGGTTGGTCTCCCGTTCGAGCGATTCCTGTGCAGCCTCGGCGTCTTGGGCCGCTCGCAATCTGATGCCCTTGGCCACCTCCAGCGCGTTCGCCACAGCCCCGCGAATGGTCTCATCGAAGCCCTCATAGAAGGCTGTCTTCTGGTTAGCCTCGAGCAGGGCCTGACGTACCTCCGCGAAGCTGTCTTCGAGCTTCTTGAGGAGGCTCTCCATGGATTGGTAGTTGTCGGTCATGTCTTGTTCGCACATTGAAGTACCCTTTCCTTCGAGGTACGCTCACGCATTCGGCAGAAATCGGACCGTTTGCCGATTCTCTTCAGCGAGAACGGCTTACTGGACTGCTGTGCTGAACAGGTGAATTATACAACGACGTGTCAAGAGCACAGCGGGGTGATTCGTTGGCACTTTGCGAGATTGTATGACCAGGGTATAATTACATAGGACGGGGCAGGCCTGCGTAAGGGCTGGTGATTTTCTGGTCCCGCCGAGTAGTGCACAGGGAGAGAGCAGATGAACTCCATGGACACGGGACAGGGCGAAGATCTGTCCGGCTCCGGGCGAGAATCGAGTCGTGCGTGTCGCTCGGAGGTTTCACTTCGGTCGTCGGAGAGCCTACTTCAGGAGCTGTCCCGGGGCGCTGCCGAGTTGCTGCGCCTGGCTGCCGAAGTGCGGGTTCAATTGGACAGCGTTGTTCCGGAGCTAGAGCGGCTGCGGGCCGAGAGGAGCACGCTGCTGGTCGAGAACCAGGAGTTGCAGCAGCGCCGTCAAGAGCTTTCCGCGGAGATAGAATCGGAGCGGGCGACTACTCTGGCGGAGCTGGCGCGAATCCGGACCTCTGCCGAAGCGGAGATCGAGCAGTTGCAGCAATCGAAGGCGCGTCTGGAGACAGATATACAAGGGCTCGAGGAGCGCCGAACCAGGTTAGCCCGGCAGATCGAGACGTTCCTTAGAGACCAGCTCAATCTGTTTCGCCAGATGGACGTTGAGGCTAGGGCGCTTGCGAGGGAGTCTCATGCTAGCCTTCCGGGCTCGGGCGAAGCGCCGTGATGACTACGGCACCATCCGCATCCAGGACGGAAGGGCATCGGTCTGCCCTTGTGCTTGGATAGACTCCGGCACTCAGGATTGCCGCCCACTAACCTCTAATGACCAGTGACAGAACGCGTGTGAGCACGGCGTTCAAGAGTCCGATGAGGATCGCACCGATCAAGGCAGCCAGGACGTCTTGGACTGTGAAGGTGAAGCCCATGCCGGTCGCAACGCCAAGCCACGTCACGATCCAGGACGTCAGCCACAGCATCACGGCGCTGATGATGAAAGAGAACAACCCCAGGGTGAGCACGTTGATGATGCAAGTGACAGTCGAGAGGATTGGTCGGACGAGCGCGTTGACTGCGCCCAGGATAACTGCTGCCAACGCCAGGCTGGGCCAGCCCCCCCAGCTATCCCTAAACCCAATGCCAATGTTCAATTGAGTGCTGATCACCCAGAGCGCGATCCCGTTGGCGATTGCGTGCACAAGAAACGTTGTCATAAGCTCATTCCTTCGTGATCCGCCTTACAATATTTCACTGTGCTCGCTAGGCACGTGGAGATCGCGTCATCCCCGTCCCCTCCCCACGTAATGGTTCAGGGGCAGCCGCCGCAGCGGACGAGGTGAGGTCACTCGCGCGAAGCACGCGGTTGGCTACATGAATGAGTAATAGGCGGACCGGATGTAAGGCTACTTGATCAGCCGATCTCCCGTCGCCTATGATGAAAGTACAGAGAACCTGAAATCTGGTGGGTCACGATGGACACGCAGATTGTAGTGCCGCGCCGATAGGTTGTCAAGAAAGGCAGCCTGCAATCGACATAACGTGTCGTATCGGGGGCGATGTCGGCTGCGCTCAGCCGGCCATGCAACTGGAGTGGAATGGGCATCCCGCGATTGCAGACCGCGATGGTCTCGCGCGCGAACCCCTGGACGAGGTCAGACGAAAGGCGGTGAGGGATGGAGCTACCGGTGCGATTGGAGCGAGATTCGCTGGGAGAGGTGCCGGTGCCCGTGGATGCCCTTTATGGGGCTCAAACCATGCGGGCGATCGAGAACTTCCCGATCAGCGGACTTCGGGCCCATCCGGAGTTTGTCCGCGCTACGGCTCTGGTCAAGTGGGCCGCGGCCGAGACCAATCGGGAGTTGGGGCTGTTAGCACCGGACCTGGCCGCGGCGATCGTGTCCGCTGCGAAAGAGATAGTTGACGGCCAGTGGCGGGACCAATTTGTGGTGGACGTTTTTCAGGCCGGGGCCGGCACGTCGCACAATATGAACGCGAACGAGGTGATCGCCAACCTGGCCAACGAGAAACTGGGAGGCGAACGCGGTCAATACCAGCCCGTGCATCCCAATGACCATGTCAACATGGGGCAATCGACCAACGACGTCTACCCGACGACCATGCGCGTGGCGTCTATTGTCATGCTCGAGCGCATGGCTATCGCCGCCGACGGTATAGCGGCGGAACTTCGCGCCAAGGCCGCGGCGTTCGATTCTATCGTGAAACCAGCCCGCACCCACCTCCAGGATGCGGTCCCCATCCGGTTGGGGCAGGAGTTCGGCGGATATGCCCACGCCATCGAACAGGCGGCCAGAAGACTGCGGGATGATGCGACAGGGCTGCGGGAAATCAACCTGGGAGCCACCGCCGCGGGCACAGGGCTCAACGCACCGCTAGCTTATCGGACACTGGTCGCCGCGACGCTGTCCCGGTTCTCCGGGTTGGATCTTCGTCCCGCCTCAAACTATTTTGCCGTCACGGAGAGCATGGCCGACTTCGGACGGTGCTCCGCTGGATTGAGATCTCTGGCTCTGGAGTTGATCCGGATCGCGAACGATCTGCGGCTGCTGAGCTCTGGACCCAGAACCGCCATCGCCGAGATCACGTTGCCCCCCGTCCAGCCCGGCTCGTCGATCATGCCCGGCAAGGTGAACCCTGTCATGGCCGAGATGCTGGATATGGTCTGCTTCCAGGTGATCGGCAACGATCTGGCCGTGTCTCTGGCCGTCCAGGCCGGTCAGCTCGATTTGAACGTGATGATGCCGGTGATTGCGTTCAACCTCATCTGGTCCGCGGAGATCCTGACCAACGCGGTCCGTGTCTTTAGCGCGCGTTGTGTAGAGGGTATAACGGCCAATGCGGAGCGCTGCCGCTTTCTGGTGGAGCAGGACCTGTCAATCGCGACGGCCTTGAACCCATATCTGGGGTATTCGACCGTAGCGAGTGTTGTGCAGGAAGCCTGGGCAACTAATCGAGGTATTCGGGAGGTCATTTTGCAGCGTGGCCTGATGCCGGTCGAAGAGCTGGATCGGGCCCTGGATCTACGGCGCATGACCGAGCCGGGCATCGTGGGTCGAGACTAAGCACATATCCAAAAGCAAGGCATGTTCTGGGGACACCCCAGACCCCGCCAGGCGCTGCGCCCTGGACCCGCCGACTTTTGGCGAGGTGCTTAGGCGAGACGTGGTCACAAATCGTGGCCGGTCCTGGGAGCGCGGACGAGACGTCCGCGCTCCCAGGACTATGATCGGATCTCGACCAGACGACTCCAACGGCGGTATTCTGCGAGATTGCAGGCGCGTCCCCTACGCAACTCCTCGATGCCGCACGCCGCGTCGACGCAGGCGAGACAATTGCCGCGACACCCGGAAACCGGCTGAAAGGGGCCCGCCACGGAGGGCCGGGTGTAGAGTGGCACGTCAATGCCTTCGCAGTTTCGGCTGCTCATGTAGCGCTGGTTGAGCCCGCGATATGCCTCGCCGTCGCGCTCGAACTCCATGCACAGGGCGAAGGTGAGCCCGTTCTGGTCGCATAGCGAGCGCAGCAGGGTGAACAGCTCTCGCCGGTACTCCTTTTTCGTGGCCGATCGGCCTGATCGGTCTGATCGGTCTGATCGGTCCGATCGGACGGATCGGTCGGATAGGACGGACAATGGTCACACACCACCAGGGTAATCGGAGATAGCCGGGGCGTCAACTCCGAGCAGCGTTGACAACCGGCTGGCCCCGCATGTACTATATCGATACGAAGATTGGGCCGTCGTGCCAGACACGGATCGGCAGAAGAGATGAAGATGCGCGTCGTCATCACCGGGGCAGCCGGGCAGCTCGCGACCCAGGTCATCCAGTTTCTGGAGCAAGGTCATGAGGTCATTCCTTTCACCAGGGCACAACTCGACATAACGGATCTTGCCGCCGCAACAACCATCGCGCTGCTGGAGCCCGATCTGATCATTCACGCGGCGGCTATGACCAACGTTGATGGGTGCGCGCTCGATCCCGATGCCTCCTTTCGAGTTAACGCGCTGGGCACGCGTAACGTGGCCCTGGGCGCTCAGCGATGTGGAGCGCGACTGCTCTACGTCAGCACAAACGAGGTGTTCGACGGGCTAGGTGAGGAGCCCTATTGGGAGTTCGATCAGCCTGGCCCTCTCAATGTCTATGGTCGCTCTAAACTGGCGGGTGAGAGGTTTGTCCAGCAGTTGGTCAGCAGATCGTACGTCGTCCGTACTTCATGGCTGTTCGGCGGCGACAAGCCACATTTCGTCAGCAAGGTGCTACGCCTGGTCGATGAGAACAGGGTGTTGCGGATGGTCAGCGATGAGATCGCCAGTCCGACCTACGCGCCCGACTTGGCACAGGCCATCGTCGCGTTGATCCAGACCGATGCCTATGGAGTGTACCATCTGGTGAACGACGGTGGTTGTTCCCGGCTGGAGTTTGCACAAGCTCTTCTGACGATGGCCGGCCGATCCGATGTGGAGCTCGTTCCGATCAGCCTGGCGGAGTTCAAACGGGCGTCTACGCCTCCCCATTATAGTGTGCTGCGCAACTTCGCGGGCGCGCAGCTTGGCGTTGTCTTACGCCCCTGGCCGGATGCGCTCGCAGACTACTTTCGACGGGTGAGATGACGTCTTCGAGCCATCCGACGGTCTCGGTGATCATCCCCAACTGGAACGGCAAGCACCTATTGCCCGCTTGCCTCGATTCGCTGCGCGGCCAGACCTTCCGAGACTTCGAGACCGTGGTTGTAGACAACGGATCGAAGGATGGCAGCGTGGAGCTCCTGCGCGAGCAGTATCCCGAGGTTCGCCTTCTAGCTCTGCCGATCAATCGTTTCTTCGCCGGCGCGGTGAACCATGGTATCAAGGAGACGCGCAGCCCGATCGTGGCTTTGCTCAACAACGATGCCGAGGCGGAACCTGCCTGGCTAGAGGCGCTGGTGCACGGTCTGGCGAATCACCCGCGTTGCGGTATGGCGGCCAGCAAGATTCTCCTGTATGATCGTCCTGACGTGTTGAACTCGGCCGGGGATTTCGTGCGGCTAGACGGCATTCCTGGCAACCGCGGTGTCTGGGAGCGGGATCTGGGTCAGTATGACGACCAGACGGACGTCTTTGGAGCGTGCGCGGGGGCGGCGGCCTATCGGCGAAGCCTATTCGATGAAATCGGCTACTTCGATGAAGAGTACCTGGCCTACTGTGAAGACGTGGATCTGAACTTCAGGGCTCGCCTGGCAGGCTTCGAGTGCGTGTTCGTTCCGGAAGCGCGGGTCCATCATCGTCTCAGCGCGACGGGAGGTGGACCCCTGGCCAGCTACTTGTGCGGACGCAATTTCATCAGGCTTGCCGCGACCAATATGCCCGGATCGCTGATTCGGCGGTACTGGCCACGGATTGTGTTGGCGCAATTGAAATTGCTGGGAGAGTCGCTGCGGCATTTTCGCGAGCCGGCGGCGCGGGCTCGCGTACGAGGCCAGCTGGCAGGGCTCGCGAGCCTGACCTCTGTGGGGAAGAAGCGGCGCGTGGTGCAGTCTCTACGCAAGGTCCCGGACGTCCAGATCGAGGCCTTGTTGGCGGCAGCGGATCACCCGCGGTCACAGCAATGACGAATACTGTTGGCGTTCCTTTTCTATCCATCGTCATCCCGGCCTACAACGAGCAAAACCGCATCGTCGGGACGCTGCACAAGATCGCTGAGTATCTCAGCCAGCAAGACTACACGGCCGAGGTGCTGGTAGTGGACGACGGCAGCGCGGATGCGACCTACCGACGGGCCGTCGAGTTTGCAGAGGGCTCGCCCATCGTCCGGGTTCTGCGCAAGCCTCATCTGGGGAAGGGCGGCGCGGTGCGCACCGGGATGCTCGCGGCGCGTGGGGAGTTTCGCTTCCTGTGTGACGCGGATCTCTCCATGCCGATCAGTGAGGTGCACAAATTCCTTCCGCCCGAGCGTGGCAGCGTCGATGTCGCGATCGGATCGCGGGAGGCGACCGGCGCGCATCGACACGACGAGCCCGGCTATCGCCACCTGATGGGACGTGTCTTCAATATGGTCGTTCGCTCTCTGGTCATAGGTGGCTTCCGGGACACGCAGTGTGGCTTCAAGTGCTTCCGTGGCCAGGTCGCCGAAGATCTGTTCCAGCTCCAGCGGAGCGTTGGTTTTGGCTTCGACGTGGAGATCCTCTTTCTGGCCAGTCGTCTGAAGTATCGTGTGGAGGAGGTCCCGATCGATTGGTATCATGTGGGAGAAAGCAAAGTCCGGCCCGTGACGGACGCTTTCCAGATGTTTCGTGAGGCGACCACGGTGCGGCTGAACGATATCTTGGGACGCTATGATTACAGTCGGTGTCGAAAATGATCGTGTCCTGGTGGCCGCGGACGAGTTGGCCGATCGTGCCCGCGCTGCTGATCTACCTGGTACTGGCTTCCTCCTTTGCCCTGAGGACGCCGCTCTGGCAGGTCCCTGACGAACCGGCCCACTTCAACTACGTGCGGTCTCTGGTGGATCAGGGCGCCTTGCCCGTACTGAAGCCCGGAGACTACGACCAGGACTACCTGGAGCGCCTGAAGTCCGCCAGGTTTCCATCCGACATGTCCATCGATGGCGTCCGCTACGAGTCTCACCAGCCACCTCTCTATTACTCCCTGGTAGCGCCGGTCTACGCGCTGGTGCGCGACGCTGCGCCGCAGACTCAGGTCTATGCGCTGCGGCTGGCGACGGTCGCCATAGGGATACTCTTGCTTGTGTTAGCGTTTGCGCTGGTGCGAACGATCTTTCCCGGCGACAATCTGCTGGCCCTGACGGTTCCGGCCATCGTCGCCGCTGTGCCGCAGCACCTGGCCATGACCGCCGCTGTCAACAACGACATCCTGTCCGAGATCGTTATGACGGCGGTGCTGCTGGGCTTGGTGAGACTGATCCTGTTCTGGACGTCCCCCGCTGGGTACGTTGCTTCCGCTACAGGAACCGGCCGAGAGGTAGAAAGTGCACGCTGGTCCGAGAGGCCGGCCGTACAGGGCATGGGACTCGGAGTTCTGATCGGTCTGGTGCTTCTGACCAAGACTACCGCGTACGGCAGCCTCCCCCTGGTGGTGGCGGCTCTGGTCGGACTGATCTGGTGGCGCCGGCACACGGGCCGAGACTGGCGTCCGATCGTAGAAGTGGGCATTGTCGCGGCGTGCGTGGCCGTGGTCGTCGCGGGCTGGTGGTTTGTGCGAAACGCGGCGGTATACGGTCCGATGGATGTGACAGGGCTGGGCCGGCATGCGGAGGTTGTCGTGGGACAGCCGAGGACGGGCGCGCTCGGGCTGTCTGGTGTGGCACAACTCGCCATGACGCTGTTTCATAGCTTCTGGGTGCAACTGGGCTGGATGGCTGTTCCGGCGGAAGACAGCGTGTACGGGGCTCTGCTGGTAGTCAGCCTCCTGGCGGCCCTCGGCACTCTTCTGTATCTCCTTGGATTACGCAGGCATTCGGTCCTGCCTGCCCGCCGCCAGAAAGCGGTCCTGCTTCTGCTGGCCGGCGCCGTGTTAGTCACGGTCGGCGAGCTGGCATACTATAACCTCACGTTTCTCCAGCCGCAGGGGCGCTATCTCTTCCCGGCGCTGGTGCCGCTGATCATCTTCTTCGTGCTGGGACTCAGAGAGCTTCTCGCGGCTCGCCACACCCAGATCACCTTCGCTTTGCTCATCGTCGCGTTGCTGTTGCTGGACGTGTGGGCGCTGCATAAGTACCTACCGTACCTGGCGCGTTGAGGTCCTAGTACTACAACGTCACTTCCTGTTTGAGCGCTTATCTTTGTCATTCTGACTCGCCTGAGGCGAGGAAGAATCCTGACCCTCTGCCGCACGAATGGCGAGGGACGCGGATTCCTCGGCGTGCGCGCCTCGGAATGACAGGGAAGAGCCAACGCTAGGTAAGGCAGCAAGCCGGAACTCACGTTGTAGATCTAGTTCGTCGTCGAATGCGGCGAGTCATCGGCCTTCTTCGTGACATAGACCGCCGCGGTTTCCGAAACCGCGGCGGTCTGGTAGATATGCTCTACTGGGACGACTGGTTTTGCACCTTCGCCACGTTGTACGTACCATCGGAGTACTGGATGACTTGGTAGACCCCGTCGGGATGCTGCTCCGGGTATTCGCGCACCTTGACGGGTGGCTGCGTCGATATCGCTGGCGAAGGCGGCGCCGGCAGTGATGCTGCGGGCTGCGGAGAGCCCGCTGGCTGTGTTGGCGCTGGCGATTGCGATGGCTCCGGTGACTGGGAAGGAGCCAGTGACTCTGCTGGTGCCGGCAGTTGAGAAGGTGCCGGTGACTGTGAAGGCGCTGGCGATTGGGAAGCTGCTGGTGATTGCGAAGGTTGTGGTGACTGCGACGGTGCCGGTGACTGGGAGGGGACCGGTGTTGGCACAGGACCGCTGCCAGCGGGTTTTGTGGAGCCCGGAATCGGCTGACCGTTCGCGTCAAGCTTGGTGATCTCGAATGCCCCGTCGGACCATTGGGTGACCCAGTACAGCCCATCGGAGTGTTGCTCCGGGTACTCGCGCACCTTGGTGCGCGGGGGGGCGGGGGGAGGTGGCACGGGCAGCTTTGCGCGGTTGACGCCGGGCTGAAGGAGAGATGGTGGGGGCCAATTGGCCTTCTGAGATGCTGGCTCAATCACCATCTGGGTAGTGGGATCGATCTTCTTTGATTGGTACTCTCCATCAGACCATTCGATAACCATGTACAGTCCATCGGCACGCTGCTCCGGGTAGTCACGCACCTTCTGTTTCAGGACCCCTGGCTCCCGGATGGTGTGGCCGGGTCCAGGAGAATAGGCCAACGGTCCTCGCAGGTTGGCACCTTCCGGAAGCCACTCCCGTACTATGTCGGTGCAGCCCGGCCCCTTCTCTTCGGGCTCGCAGACATCGCGATAGACCATGCCGTCCGGACGATCGTACCATTCGACAGGTTGGTCTTTCAGGGCTCCCTCCATGAAATCGTGCCAGATCCAGCCCGCGGTGCGCGCGCTGGTGAGCGATTTCATGGGGTCCCCGTTTGCGTTACCCACCCAGACTCCAGTGGTGAGCTGGGGAGTAAAGCCAACGGTCCAGACGTCCCGGAAGTCATCGGTGGTGCCGGTCTTAACCGCTCCTAGCCGCGTATCCAGGTTGAGCGGACTGTCCATGCCGAAGGACGGAATCCGCGAGATGCCGTCCGACATCACGCTTATGACCTGGTAGACCAGACGCGCATCAAAGAGCCGCTGCGGCTGGCTGGGAGTGAACTCCTCTAGCACCTGTCCGCGTCCGTCGACCACCTTGAGGATCGCGGTGGGCTCGCGGCGCTCCCCCATTGTGGCCAGAACCGTGTAGGCGCTGGTTAGCTCGACCAGCTTCACTTCCCCTCCCCCGATGGCGATAGCCAGGCCCAGATTCGGTCGTCCGGTGAACGTCGAGATGCCCATACGCTCAGCGTTCTTGATGAAAGCCGGAAGCCCTACGTCCTGGAGCGTACGGACGGCAGGTAGGTTCAGCGACTGCCCCAGGGCCTGGCGGATGGTGACGGGTCCGCGGAACTTGAAGTCCCAGTTGACCGGTTTCCAGATCTGTCCGAACTCGCCGATGAAGGTGGTTCGAACGTCCTGCACGACGGTGGCCGGGCTGTAGCCTTTTTCGAAGGCCGTGATGTAGACGATAGGCTTGATAGAGCTGCCCGGCTGCCGTTCGGCGACGGCGACGTTGACCTCACCGCTGATCTGGGGATCGTTGAAGTTGACGCTGCCCACCATGGTCAGGATCTCGCCTGTCTTCGGGCTGATAGCGACGACGGCAGCGTTGTGGGCGTTAAGGTCCTCGAACTCCTTTACGCGCTGCTGGGCGATAGCCTGGGCCATGTCCTGAAGCCGAATGTCGAGTGTAGTGGTCACCTGCAGCCCTCCCGTGTAGAGGACCTCCGGACCGTACTTCTCCTCCAGTAGATCGCGCACGTAGTTGACGAAGTGTGGTGCCAGGGTGGTTTGTGTCTGCTGCTCTGCGAGTTGCAGCGGCTCTTGATCCGCGGCCTTGGCCTGCTCGGGAGCCAGAAACCCGGATTTCACCATTCTATCCAGCACGTAGCGCTGGCGTGTCTTGGCGGCGTCCAGGTTGGTGTGCGGGTTGTAGGCGGAAGGCGCCTGGGGCAGTCCGGCTAGCAGCGCGGCCTCCGCCAGGGTCAGCTCGGAGGATCTCTTCCCGAAGTAGGCTTCCGCCGCGGCCTCCACGCCATAGGCGCGATTGCCGTAATACACCTCGTTGAGATACATCTCGATGATCTGGTTCTTGCTGTATTGCCGCGTGACCAGATAGGCCAGCACCACCTCCTTCAGCTTGCGAGAGACCGTTTGCCGTCCGCGCTCCTCCTCACCCATGAGCGTGTTGCGCACCAACTGCTGAGTGATTGTGCTGGCTCCGCTGACGATTCCTCTCTCGCGCAGGTTGTCGAAGACAGCTCGTGCGATGCCCCGGACGTCGAAGCCGGGGTTGGAAAAGAAAGTCGGGTCCTCGGCGGCCACGGTGGCGACGATCAGATCCTGGGGCAACTGGTCCAGGCTGACCAGACTGCGATTGCCGCCGGCGGGGTCCGTGATCTCGCTGAGCAAGACGCCGTTGCGATCGAAGATCTTAGTGGTCAAAAAGACTTCGCGGTCATTCAAGTTCTCCGGAGACGGCAGTTGTCGCATGTAGCTATCGTAAGCCTGGACGGCGGTGGTATAGCTGGCGAGGGCGCTCCAAAGCACGACGGCCGCGAAGGCTAGAGTGAGAGGCCCATGCAGAAAGAGCCTTGCCGGTCGTATTCTGAGGCTCCTTCGACGACGCGGACCGTGCCGCGGTGGTAGACTCTGGTTAGACGTGTTTTCGCTGTTGGGCGGTGTTGTCTGCATGTGGTGAGTGTCCCTCCGTAAATCCCGTGAGTCCAGAACGCAAAAAGCATGCCAGTAGCTCGCTTGGCGTGGTGTTGATCAAGAGATCCGTGTTATGTCCGGACCTCCCAAATCGACGACCTGCTCGGAACGGCAACATCGGCAGGGGGGCTGCCATGCAGTAGAGCAGCAGGCTCGGAAAACCGCCATAAATGGCCTCGAGAATCGGCATAGTGCTGAATAGGGGACTAGTCCCTTGTCGCCTGTTTGTTGACAACCACGCTGAGCCTTATGTATCATACGCGCCGAACCGCAAGTGATGTCGTCTACCGGAGGGGAACCAAGAAGATGCAGAGTCCGGCAGGTGGATGGCTTTCGATCTCCTCTGAGCGCGGCGATGACTGGCTTGCAGAGCAGCTCGAAAACCTCTGGGAGGATCGCTTCCAAGATACCCCCCGCGTCAACAACGTCGAGATCTACTTTGCGCGACCCTGGAAGACCAGGCTGGGCGTTATCTCTCTCATCGGCAACGGGCACCAGACCTCCATTCGCATCAATAGCCTGCTGTGTGATTCCCAGGTCCCAGATGAAATCTGCATCGTCACTGTGGCCCACGAGTTGGTCCATTATGCGCACGGCTTTGGCTCGCCTCTTCCGCGGAAGTTTGCGCACCCTCATCAAGGTAACGTTGTCTCTCGAGAGCTTGTACTCCGAGGCTTGTCGCGTGAGTTACAGTACTACCGCGATTGGATAGCCGATAACTGGTACCCCTTCTACTACTCGCAGATGGGACATCGCCGCGGGCGCGGCCACTTGCGCGACGTCCATCGTCAACCACATGCGCGTTCAGCTGCTTGCCATACCTAGCCGTCGTTCCTCTCCAGAGGGTGTCTGATAAGGCGGTCCGCCCTTCCCAGTCCCCAGGGCACATGCAATGTGCCCCTACATCGCGCCCCCTGTAGGGGCACATTGCATGTGCCCTGGGGGGAGGCTTGGCGCCTGCCCAAAACGAGCCATATTTCGCCTGTCTTTTCAGACACCTTCTATAGCAATTCACACACGTGCTTGAGAGTCGAGCTCGCACGCTCGATCATCTGTCGGCTCTGCCAGTGGATGCAGGGTGTATTGATGTGATGGTTAGAGCGGGGCGTGCCATAATCTTCCTCTCTGATGACCGCCTCTCACCATGCTCTATCGCGGCGCGGCCTGCCTCCATGACCGAGCGAATGATACATTGGTCCTAATTCAGCTACAGACGGACATCTAAGCGTTGACACGCCAGGTGAGATGTGCTATATTGCCCGTTGAGGAAGGCGGGGAGGCGACGATGCGGCCTCTCACTTGTGCAAAGAAGGAGGAGACATGACCAAGAAGGGCGAGACCCAGGAGATGACCGTCCGCGAGGCTGGTCGGAAGGGAGGCCGGGTGGTTCGGGACAAGTACGGCCCGGCGTTCTATTCCGAGATTGGGCGCAAAGGCGGCCAGGCAGTAGCGCAGGCCAAGAGCCCCGAGTTCTATTCCATGATTGGCAAGAAAGGCGGCGAGGCAGTGCGGGCCAAGCACGGCTCCAGCTTCTATGCGGAAATCGGCAAGAAGGGTGGTCAGGCTGTCAAGGCCAAGCACGGGCCGGAGTACTACTCTCGGATTGGCAAAAAGGGTGGCGAGGCTGTCAAACGAGGCAAGACGCCAGCTTCCGCGTAGGTACTACCTGGCCGAACTGTCCATAAGACAGCGCGAGAGCTCGATTAGTTGTGGAAGACCCCGGAGCATGCTCCGGGGTCTTCTGGGCTATAGTACCAATGTGCTATTGCCGTCGAGCCGGGACCGACGTACACTATGATGGTTGATGATGGTTGGCGTTGCTCTGTGATCCCTGACTATCTGCCGGGAGGTATGCTGAAGGGATGGTCTCGTCCGATGGACCGCGTAGCCGACATGTACGGCTCATCTGCTATGTTCTGGTTTCGTTTCTGCTGGCCGTCGCCGTCTACAGCTTCTTTGGCTTTGCTCGCTCCCAGGCTATCGCCTATTCTGTCTCGACCTACGTTCTCCTGAACCTGCTCAACTTCCGCAGAGTCCTCGCGCGG
The DNA here is from genome assembly GCA_004297765.1 of Chloroflexota bacterium. Taxonomy (GTDB): domain Bacteria; phylum Chloroflexota; class Dehalococcoidia; order FW602-bin16; family FW602-bin16; genus FW602-bin16. Next base: position 15,498 of record SCTZ01000195.1, read on the forward strand.
AGCGCCTCGGAGTAGTCCCGACACCCTCGAGGGGCGTGAAGCGTGTGCTCAATGGCGGGTTTTCAGCCGATCGATGAACTCCGACGCCTGCCTCTTCGTCAGCTTGTTGGGGACCTGCCCGAATTCCTTCTGGGCGAGCTCATCGACGTCGCCGACAGTGAGTTGACGCTCGTTTTTGCCGATCGAATAGATCGCCTTGATCTGAGCTGCTGTGGCAGACATGCCAGCCGAGGGTCTCTCGTCGTCGAATGTATTGGGCGTCGGCATGGATCGCGTGTAGGTGCGCTCCTCCGCCGGACCAGGTCCGACGAAATCCTCCTCGCCGCTCAGTTCCTCGAAGGCGACCACGCCCACGTTAACCGCGTCGCGCAGGGCCCGCGCTTTGGCCCGTGTCTCGGCTAGCCGAATCAGGCATCGTTGCATGGCACGGTTACTGTTGAAGGGGGAGGCATCTCCCAGCCCCGAAAAGACGCCGCGCTCCGTCTCGACAGTAGCCTGGCATACCGCAGTCTGTCCGTTCTCCTCAGAGGGGATCTGTATGAGTCGGGTCTCGATCCGCCGCAGCCCTTGCTGATGGGCTTCGTCGAGCAGACCAGCGAATAGGACAAATGACTTCCCGTCCCTCTCCACGATGAATTCCTTCTTCACCACAAGCTCCTTTCCTTCCTTCGCCAAACGTTCGATCGTGGCTCGCCGGGACGTCCATTAAGATGGCGTCCCCGACGTGTGGGTGCACCCAATATAGAACATTTGTGCGCCTTCGTCAAGATCCCGCTGTCGGCGGATAACGGTTCAGAATTGTGGTGTTATTGTGGTGTTTAGGAAAGACAGCGTGGTACAGAGGCGGGGCGTCTTTCCCCACCCCCCGGGGCGGCATTTATGACGCCCCGGGGGGTGGGGCCGCGCCCTCGCGTACCGCAGCTTTTGTTAGCGACCATCGTTGAGCCCACAACGCAAATGCCCTGCTTTCCGCAGAAGGGAGAGGGCGAGGGTTCGACCCACGGCGCCGGTGCGCCGCCGACCGGAGCCAACGATGACAGGCGGATCAGATCCGGACGGACAAGGAAGCTGTGTTGGAGGCGATAGTGCAGGCAGTGGCAGGGGGATCCTCACCCTAGCCCTCTCCCTTCGCGAAGGCAGAGGGGACGGTGCGTTAGGCGGGCGGGTGCAAAGCACCCGCCCGGGCATTGGATCGAAAAGCCTGGACCGTGTCCGGCGCGCTACTTGGGCGTCGGAATGTAGTGCCCGGTAGGACGCTTGCCTAGCGCGTAGGCCGTCGAGGTCTTCAGACCGGCGAGGGCCGTGATGATCGGAACGTAGACCGGCATGACCAGATAGAACAGGATGATATCCCCCATTCTGCGCCAGGGGCTGGCGGGCGTGCGGACGATCTCTGACACCGAGAGAATCTGCCAGAAGACGAACAGACCCATCAGCGACATCAAAGTCAGAGCGATGCTGCTGATGGTCTGGAGCGACTCGATTGGCGACGTCGAGTAGACTGATTGGCTGATCCACTGCACCGCGATCACACCGAGAGCGGGAAACGGGGACAGCGTATCGCGTTCAACGCCGCGCCACAGCTTAGACATGGTGTGGTACAGGTTTCCCTGGCTCGCGGCTTCGACAAACTCGTCAAGCGGCCCCTCGCGCCAGCGCGCGCTCTGGCGGAATAGCACGCGGAAGCTAGTCCAGTAGGCACGGAGACGGCCCACGACGGAATCGTCCTTCCCCATCTCCATGACGGGATAGACGCTCACGGGAATGGGCAGCCCGGTGACCTCGAAGCCCCGGCCGTACTTCATCCTGAGGCGCAGCTCCACGCCGCTATCCTGGCTATGGGACTGGGTCGGCCAGAAGTCCACGGTCTGCAACAGCGAGAGCGTGGCCGCTGCCCCACTGAAAGCGATTTCCGGGGCCGTGTTCCAACCCAGTGTGAGGACCGAGGTGCCGAGTGCTGACAGGCGACTATGCAACGGAGCGTGCCAGTAGTCGTTGGTGAACAGCACGACGGGCTGATAGACATGATGGATGCGGCGATCCCGCGTCATGTGATGATACATCAGACACGGAAGATACTCGGCGTGGAAGAGCGTATCGGCATCCAGATCGATCACCATGATACGATCGGGGTCCAGACCTTGTCGCCTGGCGTCCTCGTACAGCACCTGACCGGCATAGTGCATGGCACTACTGGGACCTGGAAGCACCCAGCGCTCGACCGGATGCACGATCTGACGAACGGTCATGCGTCCTGCAAACATATCGGCGAGCTTCTCAACCGCGGGGGGCGTGATCGCGTCGTTGATCTCTGTGGCAAAGACGACCTCGACGTTGTGCAGACGACCACCCGACTTGGGCCAGTTCGACTCGTAGATCGACTCGAGCGTCTCTCGCAGGAGAGGCAGATTTCCCTCGCGGAAGGCGCGGATCAGGAAGATGCAACGGTAGTCTTCCCATCCCGAGTGCGCCTGAAGCCGCGACAGCCAATCAGTCCTCGTGGCGGAGAGCAGCCGCCGGCGTGTGAACATGGCTCCGATACCGAAGCTGCTAGTGCGGAGCACGAAGTAGGCGACGCTGAGGGCGGCCAGGATGGTCCCTGCGACGGGATTGATGAGGGTCAGCCAGATCGGGGAGAGAAGGAAAGTCCAGCTGATGATGCCGGGCAAGGACTCCAGTAGACGAAGGCGGGAGGACGCAGATAGCAGCAGGGATGCCTGCCTCGTCCGCGTACGCTCTATGGGTTCGTACATTGTTCCTCCGTTTGTTGGTCGGACGGTCAATAGTGGACCAGCACCGCTATGGTGAGTTTATGGGCGCCGCAGACGTACAGTCTCGGATCGTCCCCCCGATTATTGCTGAACCGTCTGACCTAAACTGGCATTAAGCGTGCCAAGCACGCTGCCGCAAGGGCGGCATTGAAACGCCGGGTGGGTAGTGAGGTTGGTTTCGGTGGATAGCACCGGCGTTTGAGGCTGCGCGCCGCGTGATGCAGGGCAGCCAGCAGAGTCATGTGTCTCGCGGGCGGAGGGAATCTTCGTCCGCGGAATGTTGATCGCTCGCGCCGCCTGGCGCGCATTAGTTCTCGCTGATCCCGTACTCTTTGATCTTCGCGTACAGTAGCCGACGGTAGATCCCCAGGATCTTGGCCGCCTGACTACGATTCTCGTGGGACTGATGCAGAGCCTCCACGATCATCTGACGCTCAACCTCAGACAGCACGTCCTTCATGGGCACTTTCTCGCGTACCTTCTGTTGCAGATCAATGAACTTGCGCTCGGACCATTGCTCCTCGAGATACAGGTGCTGACTGGTAATCGTGCCTCCCCGCGCCATGACCACCGCCCGTTGCACCGCGTTTTCCAGTTGGCGCACGTTGCCAGGCCAATCCTGACCCTGCAAGACAGCCAGTGCCTCTTCCGAGATGCGGGCCGGCGGGCTGGAATGACTGAAGCGGTGCTTATCGAGGAAGTGATCGACTAGCACAGGGATATCTTCTCGACGCTCGCGGAGCGGCGGCAAGTGGATAGTTATGACGTTCACGCGGTAGAACAGATCCTCTCGGAAAGTCTTCTTCTGCACCTCCTCCTGTAAATTCTTGTTGGTCGCGGCGATGACCCGCACATCCACCTTAATAGGCATAGAGCCGCCCACGCGCTCGATCTCACGTTCCTGCAGCACGCGCAGAAGCTTCTTCTGCGTGCTGAGGCTCATCTCCCCGATCTCGTCCAGGAAGATGGTGCCCTTGTGAGCCAGCTCGAAGCGTCCTTTGCGCTGGGCGATGGCGCTGGTGAAGCTGCCCTTCTCGTGGCCGAAAAGCTCGCTCTCCAGCAGAGTCTCTGGCAGAGTGGAGCAACTCACGGTGACGAGCGGTCCGTTCTTGCGACTGGAGTAGGCGTGGATCGTCCGCGCGACTAGCTCCTTGCCGGTTCCCGTCTCGCCCGTGATTAGAACCGTGGCGTCGCTGTTAGCGACGCGCCCGATGGTCTTGTAAACCTCCCGCATCGCGGGGCTGTTCCCCACGACTCGCTCTGAGGTATCGCGCTCCAGTTGTTCGCGTAACGACTCGACCTCTTTCGAGAGGGCCTGGTAGTCGAAGAAGCGATTGATCGTGAGAAGGACGTTCTCCAGCTCGAAAGGCTTGGCGATGTAGTCGAAGGCGCCCAACTGGATGGCCTTGATCGCCGTGGTGGCGGTACCGTGGGCCGTCATCACTAGGACGGGCACCTCTATGCCGTCTTCCCTCAGTTTCTCCAGAACCTCGATGCCGGTCATCTTGGGCATCCGGACGTCCATGAGGATCAGATCCGGCCGGTCAGCCTGAAGAACGTCTAGGACATCGGCACCCGAGCGGGCCTCCATGGTATGGAAGCCCTCGCCCTCGAGAAACGTACACAGTAGTGTTCGAATGGAAGGATCGTCGTCTGCGACAAGAAGCTTCTTCTTGATCACAGCTCGCCTCCAGGGATGTTACTTTTTCGTACACATTATACCTGATCCGGGTCGCGCTTGCAAAATTGCGGAGCAGCCGAATCAGCTTTCACCAGCTCGTTTTCAACGCCCTTCAGGACGCCCTTGGTGGCTTTGCAAAACTGCGGAGCAGCCGAATCAGATTTCACTCCAAGCGTAGTGGCGGACGGCTCTGTCCGCCAGGGGGGCAGGGGGCGCCCCTGACGCCATAGTTAGCGCTCATTAAGCGGGTCGCGGAGTGGGGTCCGAGTGGGAAGAACGAGCGTATCTGCGCGCAGACGCCTGCCCTCCCACCCCCCTGGCGGACAGAGCCGTCCGCCACTACGTAGGATGGCTCGTCCGCCACTACGTAGGATGGCTCGTCCGCCATTACGTAGGATGGCTCGTCCGCCATTACGTAGGGTGGCTCGTCCGCCATTACGTAGGGTGGCTCGTTCGCCGCCACAGCGTGTCAAGGTCTGTGAGAAGTGCTTGAGAGACCGGTCCGCGTGGCATCGCCAAAGAGCCGACGGGCCAGCCGGCCCAGCGTAGCGAGGCAGAACGCGCCGATTACCAGCGCAAGGGCAGCTCCACTGATAGCCCAGCCCAGGCGTACAGAGAGCGGAGTGTAGACGAATTCGACCTCATGGCTGCCCGCGGGGACGTAGACGGTCTGAAACAAGTGGTCGGCTCGAAGTAGCTCTGCTGGTTGCCCGTCCACACGAGCTTGCCAGCCCGGAAACGCTGATTCTGCGAACATTAGAAACGCCGGCTGATCGATTGTGACGGCAACACGCCGCAACTCCGGCTGATCGATAAGCAGGTCCGCCGAGCCGGGCGACGTGGCCGGACTTGCGGTTGCCTCATCGATACGTGCCTGCCGCGTGACTGACCCCGATTCGCGGGGATTTCCTGCATCTGTGTGCACCAGGGCCCGCCCTTCGTCGCCGGGCATGGCGGATAATAGCACGACGTCGTCCGCAGGATGGCGAGCCAGGTGATCCAGCGTTTCGACGTCGGTGCTGGTCACAAGGGCGCGCGGAACCAGGTACATCTGCGTCTTGGCGTCGAGATTCTCGTAGATCTTGACGTCGCCGCTATAGATGCGCCTGAATTTGCCGTTGGATGTGCTGGGTTCGGACAAGCCCAAGCGGTCGTCGACGAAGGTGAGCCCGTCGATCCTCAGCGCGCCAGAGGTTGACGTGAACTCGACGCGTACCTGTCGAACGGAAGTGGGAGCGTATAGGTTCAGGGTCGCGAGGTAGGTTGCCCCGCCTGGTAGCTCGACGGCCTGTGCAGAGGGCAGAGCGAACAAGGTCGCGCTGCTGTTGGACGAAAGCCAGCCGGATTCTACGCCGGCCCGGATCGGCAGCACCTGGGTGCTGCCGTCGACAGCTTGCACGACCAGGCGCGCGATCTCTTCACCCCTGCTGAAGGTCTGACCTCCGTTCAGATGGCTCAACAGTCGTAGCGAGGTTGAACGGAAATCTGGTACGGCGTCGAGGACGACCGGAGAACCGAACGTGGCGGTTATCGGTAGAGACAGATCATAGTAGACCCCGTCCTGCCAGAGATCTTTGGTCTTATCTGCCAGAACGTACTTCACGCCCATCCTGCCGAGAAGCCTGCTATCAGGCAGACTGCTCAATTGCAGGCGCAGGGTTGCGTCGGCCTGCTCGGCGGAGGTTCCACCACCTCCGAACTGCTGGGCGATCATCTGTTTGAGCTGAGCGTAACGCCGCAATGGTAGCACACCGCCATCGTAGCCGTCCATGCTGGCCAGACCGAAGCGCATGGGGATGTTGGGTGTCAGCGTCTGACTGTACTTCAGGGTGATGAGAAAGGCTGTAATCTCATGAAGCGGCAGATCTCTCGCTAGCATGCGTTCCACCTCGGGCTCATCTCCCGGCACGAACTCCCCCGGACTAATGCTGAGTATCCGCGCGCTCCCCGTCTGAGTCAGCAACTGGGTCGCCGCCACGGGCGTGTTGATGTACGTCTCCAGCGGCAACGGCTGGTTTAGCTCCAGCCCCTGGGCCGCAAGCAGCAGCTCGCCGAAATACAGGCAGCCCAGTGGGACTGTGAGCCAGACTCCGCGCAGGCGCCAGAGACCCGCCGCGATTAGCAGAGTGCCCAGCCCCCCGAAGAGGAGCCACAGAACGGGTGTCTCCGGGGTGGGAGGTAGTATGCTGCTGCGGAATGTCCAAAGAGCCAATCCGATGACGCACAGGACTCCGACGAACAGGAGCAAGGTGCGGATACGCGATTGGAGGGCTGATCTCTCTTGACAGCGCGTTCGCACTAGCGCGTCGGCGCCAATTCCCACCAGCATGGACGCCGCGAAGGTGTAAGCGTAGAGCCAGCGGGCCGGCACACGAAAGAGGTTGAGTCCGGGCACGTGTCGATAGAGCTTGGGATAAAGCGGGTCGTAGCCGCCCGTGGCAAGGATCACGGCCCCGATGGCCACCACCAGAGCGAACCAGACGAAGCGATTGCGGGGTCGTCTGATCAGCGCCAGGATGGCCAGCAGGAGCGGTGCAACCCCGATGTAGCCGATGTACTCGCTGAACGGGTTGGAGAAGTAGCCAGGCAGCAGGGAGCGGGCGAGCAGCAGCGGAGACAAGGAGAACGAGATGGCTTCGGCATACGGCAGCCCTCCCGACCGGATGGACTCCTTGGACAACTCGTACGTGGGTATCAACTGCACGGCGGCAAGGCCGATGCCCACCGACACAACGATGGCGCTGGTCGCCAGTAGGAAGAGTCGATCGTGTAGGACATGTCGGAGGCGTCCAGGTCGTTCGGCACCTAAGTTCTGTTCTGACCTGAGCCGCCTCTTTCCTGTCATCCTGAGCCGCGGCGAAGGATCTCCTCGTTGGACGGACCAAGAGCGTCTGAGCCACATGACAGGGCCTCGTGCGACCACAAACGGGGAGATTCTTCGCTGCGGCTCAGAATGACAACAGGGGGGCTCAGAATGGCAGAAGGGAGGCTGAGGTTCGGAAGGATCGCACAAGGCCTCCGACGACCTCCTGCCGTCTCCCCTGCGCTTTTCGCCGTCTCTGAGCTCAGGCATTACGAACAGGCGAAAGGCAACATAGCCGGCGAAGATCACTCCGATCAAGAAGGATTCCTGCGAGTGACCGGCCAGAAGCGCGAAGGCAAGGATGGTCGCCGAAATTAGTGCCCGGCGCAGGCTGCGCCGACGCACGGCCCAGTCGAAAGTGGCCAACAGCAGAGGGAGCCAGATCGACGCGTTCAGTTGGTTGATGTGGCCAGCCTGCTGACCGAGAAAACCGCTGAACATGAAGACGAGCCCGCCGAGAAAAGCGGCCCCGCGGCTAACATGGACGGAGTGTTTCAGGAAGACGTACATGAACAGCCCGGCCAAGACGACGTGACTGACGATGGAGACTGTCACTGCCATGGGGGGCATGAGCGCAAGGTCCGCCAGATTGGGCGGGTAGAACATAGCAGTCTGGATGTTGGCGAGGAAGGGGACGCCCATGAAGATGTTGGGATTCCAGAGTGGCAGCCGGTCGGACGCTATGGCGGCCGACGTGTAGGATTTATATGGGTAGAAGTAGGTAAAGAGATCGTAGCTAGCGAGGATCAGCCCCCCGAAGACTAGCTTCCAGTAAAAAGCGCACGTTAGTGCGCTCAGGACGATGGGAACTGCTAGGTTGCGGAGAGACCGGGCCACCAGGAGAGAGATCCGGCGAGCCCTGGTCCCGTGCGTGTCAGTTAAGGTGGACACAGGCCACGTTAGTCCTTTACGAAGCGATACTTAATGATAGTGAAGATGACGGGCCACACATCCCGCCAGCCCGTGAGCTTCTTCCCTTCGTCGAACTCGCGTCCCGTGTAGGAGACGGGCACCTCATAGATGCGGTGTCCCATCCGCATGATCTTCGCCGTGATCTCGGGGTCGAAACCCCAGCGGTTCGCCTTGAGATTGATCCTATGGGCGATCTCGGCGGGAAAGACCTTGTAGCAGGTCTCCATATCTGTGAGCGTGCTGTCGTAGAGGATGTTGGTGAGCAGGGTGACCAGACGATTGCCCACCGCGTGCCAGAAGTACATGGCTTTGTGCTCGCCCAGAAAACGCGAGCCGTAGACCACTTTGGTTTTCCCGCGCACGATCGGGCGGATGAGGGCGTAGTAGTCTTCGGGGTCGTATTCCAGGTCGGCATCCTGAATGATGACGAAGTCCCCGGTTACCGCGCGCAGTCCGGTTCGCACGGCAGCGCCCTTGCCCTGGTTCTTCTCATGGAACAAAGCACGGATGGTCCCCGCGGCGGCCTCTTCTTGGAGGATGCGCGCTGTGCCGTCCGTCGAGGCGTCGTCGATGCAAATGATCTCCTTGTCGATATTGACGGCCCGTACGCGGGCGATGATCTCGCGAATGGTCTTGAGTTCGTTATAGACGGGCATGACCACCGAGATCTTTATGCCCGGTGCGGGGTTCTCCATTATTGCAACACCCTACGCTATGTTTTGGGGGACAGCGGCAATGTGATGCGCGCCGTGCCGCTGTCCGTTGAAGGTTGGGCTATGGCAAGGGGTTAGGCGTCCTTCTCCGCCTCGCGAGCGAGAAGGATCGCCTCGGCGATCTCGCGCATCGACTTGCGTGTGTTCATGGAGAGCTTCTGAATCTTGCGGAAGGCCTCGGCCTCTTTCAGTCCCTGAGTGTCCATCAGCACGCCCTTGGCACGCTCGACCAGCTTGCGTGTCTCCAGGAGCGAGCGCAGGTCACCGACCTCTTTCTCCAGCGCGCGGAACTCTCTAAAGCGGGCCAGCGCGATCTCGATGGCCGGAACCAACTCGGATTCTCGAAACGGCTTTACGATGTAGCCCACGACTCCCGCTTCCTTGGCGTTATGCACGAGCTCCTGTTGGCTGAAAGCAGTCAGCAGGAGGACAGGAGCGATGCGCTCCTCGGTCAGCACCTTTGCCGCGGCGATGCCGTCCATCTGGGGCATCTTGATATCCATGATGATAAGATCGGGTCGTAGCTCGCGGGCCAGGTTGACGGCGGAGACACCGTCCGAGGCTTCCCCGACCACGAGGTAGCCGAGGTTGGACAACATCTCCCGCAAATCCATTCTGATAATGGACTCGTCATCGGCAATGACTACTCTGCCCTGTGACAATTGGACTCCTCCCTCTAGTAGCTCGGATGAACTGGGCCGCGCCCTACTTTGGCAGGATCATTCTTGCCGTCAGCCCGTCCCTATTGATCAGCTCGAGCCTGCCGCGAAGGTCCTCTTTTACTAGCGTATGGATGATGCGCAGTCCGAGCTGGCGCGTCGTGGCGGGGTCAAAAGACTCCGGAAGCCCAACCCCATCATCGGCGATCTGAATCACCATCTCGTCTCCCGTATCGCCAAAGGTGATGATCACCTGACCGTCGTTGCGGCCGACGAAGCCGTGCTCCACTGCGTTTTGCAGCAACTCGTTGATGACCAGTGCGCACGAGGTCGCCCTCTGGGCAGGCAGATACAGGTTGGGCCCCTCGAGACGCAGTGCAATATTCTTGCGCGGGTCCAGTATGCCCTGGATAACCTCGCGCAGGATCTGCTGGCTGACCTCGCGTATGTTGATGATGCTGTCCTCGTCACGAGAGAGGAACTCGTGGACGACGGCGATGCTCAGGATCCGATTGACGCTGTCCTGGACCATCTGGACGACCTCAGACGAGTTCGTCCGGCGTGCCTCCATTCGCAATAGCGCGGCGATGGTCTGGAGATTGTTCTTCACGCGGTGGTGAATTTCTTGGATCATCGCCGATTTTATCTTGAGTGCCTGCTCCTTCTGCCGCTGTTCGGTGATATCCTGGATAACCAGCAGAGCGCCTGTGGGGTTCCAGCGGTCGCCGCCCAGGGAGAACACGCCCGTTTCGCTTTCGAAGAGCGGGATGGCCTTCTGCACCCAGATCAGGCCATGTTCCTCAACTTCGCGTTGTACCGCTCGTCCCGATTCTAACGCCTGGGTGAAGATAGCGCCGGTGTTCTGCAACAGAGAGACATGGGTGCCGAGTAGACTCTCCGTATAGCCCAGCTTGCGGTAGAGATTCTCAGCGATGCCGCTTATATATCGGATGTAGCCTGAAAAGTCAACCACCAGGAGACCATCGTGCTCGCCCATCGGCAGGAGATCCCTCAACCCGACGTCGAATCGTGCGATCACCATTCTCTGCAGGCGTGTCAAAGCCTTGCGGAAGACTGGGCTCTTCTTCCTCTGGCGCTCGTATTCCAGGGCGTTGGCCTCCACACACAGCACCGCAAAAACCCGCTCGTCGCCGCATGCCACCGGATGGATCTCCTGGATGATGGGGGCCCCACGGAAGACGACCGTCTTAAAAGACCGCACGAACTTGCGTTTGCCCAGCACCTCGAAAATGCTGGGTTCGTTCTTCTTGCCCACCTGCCGACCGAGAAAGGGCTCCTGGTGAATGGGCGAGACGGTATGGGGCGCTGCCTGGGACACGACCATAGCAGTATTGGGCTGATTGCCTTCACAGAAGAAGAGCACGTCCGCGTGGGAGAGGTCGGCGAAGATAGAAAGTGACTCTCCTACACCAGCCAGAATCTCCCGTTGTTCATCGGTCAGCCAGTGCAAATCAGACAGAGCCTTGCAGACGCCTACAGGCACGGTAGGATCTTTCCCTCCTTCGTGTCAGACAGTGGGTGGGAAGCTTCCAAACAGAGGTCCTTGGGCACCACCGGACCATCTCAGACAGTGACTCGGACCGAAAGGTTTGGTTAGGGTAGACGCTTTCTTGGCTCAGATGGCCGATCTCATTCGGCATGGTTGCCGGCAACGGGCACCGGATGGGCACAAACAGTGGGTACAGCCGGATGCGCGGTCGATGGAGCAGGGGCCGTTGCAGTGCAGAGGATGTGTACTTGAGTTGATCGTCGTTGATCATGGATAGCCTTCCCGCTTCTCGGCAAAGTGCAATTGCTCGAGATTACCACGGCTAGCCCATTGTATCACAGCATCTGGACCGCGGCAATCGATATGGAATACCAAACAACCGGTCGGCAGGAAGATCTGTTCAGTTGTCGGCGAACTCCGGCTTGGGCTCGCGGTGCATGAGCTCCAGAACGGCCTGGGCGGGGTCCAGCTCGGACAACAGCACGCGGGACATCTGCTCGGTGATCGGCATCTCCACGTGAAGCTGCTGGGAGAGCTCTCGCGCGGCAAAGGTGGTGTCCACGCCTTCGGCCACGTTTTGCATGCTGGCCCGGATATCGGCCAAAGAGCGGCCCCGTGCGAGTTGCTCGCCGACGTAGTGGTTCCGGCTGAGCGTGCTCGAACAGGTGGCCACCAGGTCTCCAAGACCGGCCAGTCCCATGAGTGTCACGCGTTGGGCGCCGAGTGCGACGGCCAGCCGGGTCATCTCGGCTAACCCGCGCGTGATCAAGCCGGCCTTGGCGTTGTCACCGTACCCCAGTCCATCGCTGATGCCGGCTCCCAGGGCAATGATGTTCTTGAGCGCTCCACCCAGCTCCACGCCGATGATGTCCGGGTTGGTATACACGCGCAGGCGTGGACCGATCAAGAGAGACTGCACGACGGCGCTGACCGCTTCGGAGCCCCCGACGACACTGGAGGCTGGCAGCCCGAGGGCGATCTCCCGAGCCAGGTTTGGTCCCGAGAGAGCGACGATTCGTTGGGGGTCCAGGAACGGCAGCTCCTCAAAGATGATCTGGGACATGCGTCGCGATGAGCCGAGCTCGAGCCCTTTGGACGCGCTGACCACAATCACGCCACTGCGCATATACGGGCGGACGCCCCGCATCATGGCGCGCACCGATTGGGCCGGCACGACCACGAAGACGACCTGACTTTCGGATAAGCAACGCTCGGGAGAGCTGACAACGGTCAGGGAGGGGGGAAATGGCATGTCGGTTAGTCCGAGGCGGCGCTGATACACCTCGGCTGCTCGCGCGGCCTCTTCCGCGTTGCGCGAGAGAAGCCAGACGTCCAAGCCTTTGCGCGCTAGTAGCAGCGCCAACGTGGTGCCCCAGGTGGTGGAGCCGACGACGGTGATGTGCATCATGCCTGACCCTCGATGCGCACCGATTCTCCCAGCTTACGCTCGGTGCCCTTCCACAGACGGACCAGGTTGTCGCGATGCTGAACCACGATGAGCACCGCGGCTGCCGCTGCATAATAGAGATAGAAGCTGGTGGTTAGCCCGAGAACCGCTAGGACGACCGCTGCCAGGAAGGCGGCTACCGTTGCCGCCACGGAGCCGGCGGAGACATAGCGCGTCAGCGCGCAGAGAAGCACGAAGACGGCCAGCGCAACCAGAGCCGCGAGAGGCATCATGATCAGCAGGCTGCCAAATCCGACGGCGACCCCTCGTCCACCCCGGAATCCGGCGAAGACCGGCCAGTTGTGTCCGACCAGGGCCCCGAGGGCGGCCGCCGCCGCCAGAGCGGGAGAATCCAACGGCTGGGCAAGCACGTAGACGGGGACCACGGCCTTGGCGATGTCCGCGACCAGCACGACGGCCGAGGCCCGCCATCCCAGGATGCGGAGGGCGTTGGTTGTGCCCGTCCGTCCGCTGCCATACTGGCGCAGATCGACGCCGCGCAGGAGACGGCCTACGATGAGTCCGCTGGGGATAGATCCTAGCGCGTAGCCGACCAAGATGGCGCCCAGCAGGGACGCGGCGAGAGGAAGTATCTGTTCCGGGCTCATGTTTCGGACTCACCCCTATTGCGGAAGACGAGCTTGATGGGCGTGCCAAAGAAGCCAAAGGCGTCCCGCAGACGGTTTTCGATGTATCGCTGATACGAGAAGTGCATCAACTGGGCATCGTTCACGAAAAAGACGAAGGTGGGCGGATTCACGTCCGCCTGGGTCACGTAGAGGATCTTCAGACGCTTGCCGCGCACGGCCGGCGGGTTGTGGGCCGTCACCGCCTCCTCCATGGCGCGATTGAGCAGACCGGTGGGCACTCTGTCCATGCGTTCCTTGGCGATGCGCTTGACCGCGGGCAGGATCTCGTCCGTATGGCGTCCGAGCTTGGCGGAGACGAACAAGATTGGGGCCCAGGGCATGAACTTGAACTCGTGCTGGATGATCTTGGTGAACTCAGACTGGGTCTGCGATTCTTTCTCCACGAGATCCCACTTGTTCACGACTATCAGCACGCCTTTGTAGGCCTCTGTCACATACCCGGCCACGTGCAGATCTTGGGCGGCCACCAGCTCGGTGGCGTCCAGCACCAGCACGGCCACGTCACAGCGATCGATCGCACGCATGGCCCGCAAGACGCTGTAGCGCTCCACGCCCTGTTCGATGCGTCCCTTGCGGCGGATGCCGGCCGTGTCGATGGCCAGGAAGCGCTCCCCCTCCAATTCGACGTAGGTGTCCACCGCATCGCGCGTGGTGCCGGGCACCTCGCTGACGATGACCCGCTCCTGCCCCAGAACGGCGTTCAGCAGCGACGATTTGCCGACGTTGGGACGGCCGACAATGGCCAGCTTGGTCGAGACCGGCGGCTCGGGGAGCTCGGCGGTCGGCGGAAGATAGGAGACGACCATGTCCAGGAGGTCGCCTGTGCCGATACCTTGCTTGGCCCCGATCGCCAGTGGCTCGCCCACTCCGAGCTCGTAGAACTGATAGATCTCATCGCGGCGTTTCGGACTCTCTGCTTTATTGGCCGCCAGCACCAACGGTTTTCCAGATCGGCGCACCAGCTCGGCTATCTCATGGTCCATGGCCGTTGCCCCGTCCTTGGCGTCCACGAGGAATATGAGCACGTCGGCTTCGTCCATTGCCATCCTAACTTGCTCGTGGACCATGTGGGTGATGTCCGATGTGGCTCGGGGCACCAGTCCGCCCGTGTCGATAAGCACGAATGAGCGACCGGCCCACTCACAGTCGCTATACAGGCGGTCGCGGGTTGTGCCGGCCAGATCCTCCACCACGGCGATCTGTTGGCCCACCAGTCGATTGAAGAGCGTGGACTTGCCGACGTTGGGCCGTCCGACAATTGCTACCAAAGGGCGCGCATCTATTGTCATTTGATCTCCACGGATAGCTTGTCGGGGGATATTCCGACAAGGGTAAGTCCATCCGGCACCACCACGGTCGGAACGAGCGAATGTGTGCCGGTGGAGAGGTTGGTAAGATCGACCGTCACTTTGAGTTGGGACGGATCGACACGCTTCAGAGCGGGAACTGTGCCGGACAGTGTGACCTGCACAGATGGCGAAGTGGCCGTCTTGCCCGGGGCCAAACCGACGTAGCTCGGAGCAACCAGAAGGGTGCTGGTTCCGCGGACCGCGGCAATGGAGACGCGCACCGTGGCCGTCTGGGAGCTGGTGAGCATAGCACCGGATGGCGCTATGAGAGGTACCGTGCGAACCAGGCTATCGCCGAGCCCACCGATATCGATCGGGTTAGCGTCGATGGCCGTCAGAGACTGTAAGACGTCTCGTCGTCCGACCACGGTCACGATGGCGGGCTCCACGGTGACACCCTCGACCCAGTAGCCCGAGGCCACGGTCCCGGTGATCTGCGTGCGCACCGGGAGCGGCCGATAGGCCAATTCCTCCTCGATGCGAACCTGAACGCGCACTTCGCCCGGGTCGAGTCGGATGCTCTCGACCATGCGCCCCTGTCCGTCCTGCACGGCCGGGATGACGCTCTGATCGATACCAGTCTTGGCGCCGTCCAGGTTGACTGAGGCCACCGCCACCGAGGCAGACTGGATGACCGATAGCGGACCGGTCACCGTCATCTCCTGAGGCTCCACCTCGGGCGTGCGGGCCACGAAGCCAAATGGCGCCGAGCCCTTGGTGTTGGCGCGCACCGGGATCTTTCGTTGCTCCTCCTTGTCCAGCCGCACGATTACGGTGGGCGGACTGATCTCCATGACGCGTACCGAAGGGTCGCTGGCCTTGACCTGGATGCCGATGTGATGTTCCCCCACACCCTTGTCGGCCAGGTCGATGGAGACCTGCAGTGATTCGGGTTGCAGCTTGTCCAGAGCGTCTCGCGGTGCGCTGACTCGCACGCGCACCGGTTCTGGCTTGTTGAGCAGCATGAGGTCGCCTCCCAACCCTGTGACCTGCACTGGCAGTGGGGTCGGAAAGTAATTGTCCGTGACCGGGTTGCGCTCGTTGGACACAGCCACCCACAAGGCCATCGACAATCCCAGGGCAATGACGGCGATGCTCAGATCGCCCGATAGTATTCCCAGAAATCTACGCATGGTCAGTCTCGAGCCCAGAACGGCTCCTCCTAGGGTCTGAATCTTTCCAGCACGGGAATCCGTCTCTCACGCCAGAGCCCAGCCATGGTGCCACGAATTGGCCTGCGGTACAGCGTGCGCAGAATGCGCCGCAGCTTGTTGTCGTCCAGATTGCGTACCATCCGACCACCGTTGCTGACGGAGATGATGCCGGTCTCCTCCGAGACGATGACGGCCACCGCATCCGTTTGCTGGGTGATGCCCAGGGCCGCACGGTGCCTGGTCCCTAGCTGCCACTCGGTCCCCACTGAGTCAGACAAGGGCAGGACGCAGCCGGCCGCCGCCACCCGGCCGTGACGGATGACTACCGCCCCATCATGCAACGGCGTCGCGGGGGAGAAGATAGCCATGAGCAACTCGACCGAGACGACCGAGTCGAGCTCGACGCCGGTATCGATGTACTCCTGCAAGCCGGTCTCGCGCTCCAGGACGACCAGCGCGCCCAGATGGCGGTCGGAGAGTCGTCGACACGCTTGTGCCAGTAGATCAAAGATCCGCTCGGTGGCGGGCGTTGCAGACGGGGAGCCCAATCCCGTGCGCCCGATGCGCTCGATCGTTCGGCGCAACTCCGGCTGGAAGAGAATCGGAACGGCCACCAGCAGCGCCGTGAAGGAGTTGCGCAGCAGCCAACTGAACATAGTTAGCCGGAGCACATTGCCGAGCATGAAGCCGATGAACAGCAGTGTGAGCAGCCCGCGCAGGAGCGTCCAACCCGTGGTGCCACGCAGAAGAGCCAGCAGCCAGTAGAAGATGATGGCAACCACGACGATGTCGATCAGGTTGCGCAGATCCATCTGGGAAAAAGCTAGCCAGATGTTCTGGGTCCAGTCAGGCACCGTGCACCTCCGTGGTGTTGCATCGCTTGTGACGGCTGTCCAAAGCTATCGGTTGACCAGAGGTGTCGCGTCGGCCTTCATGCGCCGACGAGCAGGCGATGAAGGACAGCCTTCTGCGCATGGAGGCGGTTCTCTGCCTGATCGAAAATGACGGAGCGATCGCTCTCGAAGACGTCGTCCGTGATCTCCTCGCCCCGATGGGCAGGAAGATCGTGCATGATTAGAGGGCGTCGACGGGCGTGGGAGAGAAGGTCGGCGTTGATCTGATACGCTTGAAAGGCGGCCCGCCGCGTTTCCCGCTCGGATTCCTGTCCCATGCTCGCCCAGACGTCCGTGTAGACCGCATCGGCGTTCGCCACGGCCTCGCACGGGTCGTTGGTCTGCAGCAGTTGCGCGCCGCTTTGTGCCGCATTTTCGCTCGCCAGACGGATAAAATGCGCAGCGAGCTCGTATCCCGGCGGTGTCGCGATGTGGAAGCTCATCCCCAGAAGTGAAGCTCCCAGGGCCAGACTCGCGGCCACGTTGTTGCCGTCGCCCACGTAGGCCAGGGTGACCCCGCGCAGGTCCTCCAGTTTCTCTTGCAGGGTCAACAAATCTGCCAGCGCCTGGCAAGGATGCTCATCGTCAGAGAGCGCGTTGATGACCGGCACCGAGGCGTGCTCGGCCAACTCCTCGATATCGGTTTGGGCGAATGTGCGCGCGGCGATGACGTCGACGTAGCGAGACAGGACGCGCGCCACGTCCTTGATCGGCTCGCGGACGCCCATCCCGACCTCGGCTGAGGTGAGATAGAGGGCCTCTCCTCCGAGTTGCCGCATGCCGACCTCGAAACTCACGCGGGTGCGCAGGCTGGGCTTCTGAAAGACCAGGGCCAGGTGCTTTCCCGCCAGTGAAGGCATCGGGTTGTCCCGCTTGATGTCGCGTGCGCGCTGGAGCAGCAGCTCCAGGTCGTTCCGAGTCAGGTCGGCGATCGATAAAAAGTCCCGCATTTACCCGTGCCCCAACTGCTTTCGTGATAATAGTTGTATAATATACCACAGCCTGCCACCATTCAAGCTGAAGAATCTGGATGACAGGCGCCAGGTTAGATACTAGTTTCTCCGCGGCAGCTCATGCGACGTGCGCGTGTCCGTTGCATGCATCGCTCGCTCATTCGTATAATCTCTTAGGAGCTTCTCATCAGACTGTCTCCGTAACTTCGATCGTCACGAGGGGAACAAGCCATGCCAATCTACGAGTATCGTTGCCAGTCCTGCAATCGCAAGAACAGTGTCTTGAGTCGGAGCTTTGGGGCCCCGACCGATCTTGCGTGCTCTTTTTGCGGCGGTGTTGAGCTGAGGCGTATTTACTCTCCTGTCGCTTACCACCGCTCGGAATCCGATCGGATTTCGGAGCTCGATACCAGTCGTCCACAGGGGGAGGACTACTACAAAGACTCGCGCAACGTGGGCTTGTGGGCCAAGAAGCGGCTCAAGGAGATGGGCCAGGATCTGGGTCCTCAGTTCGATGAGATCGTGGAAAACGCGCGTTCAGGCAAGCTAACGGGTGTGGACGATTAGACTCGCCCTCAGTGGTGGCAGCGTTTCCCATTCTGAAATAGAGAAGCGCTTGCCTGTCATCCTGAGCCGCAGCGAAGGATCTCCCGGTTCGAAGGGACGACAAGGTTTGAGCTACGGGAAAGGCCCTGCTGGGACGGCCAACGGGGAGATTCTTCGCCTCCGCTGCGGCTCCGGCTCAGAATGACATAACGAAGACTCCGACTCAGGACATGCCAGGATCCGCGAACGAAGGCTTGCATCGTCGCTGTGAATGCAGAACAGGAGGCCAGATGGTAGACCTTGACGATATCGATGAGCTGAGGGGGATGGACCCGGCGGGGATGCTGCAACGGATCGCCGAGCTGCCGCAGCAGGTAGCGAGCGCGTGGGAAGCGGCCGGCAAGCTGGACTTGCCGACCGGATATGCCCGGGCGCGGAATGTGGTCGTGCTTGGAATGGGAGGCTCGGCCATCGGGGGCGACCTGCTGCGATCGCTGGTGGCCGGGGAATGCATGGTTCCGATTCAGGTCAGCCGCGACTACGAGCTGCCCGCTTTTGTCGGTGCGGATACGCTGGTGATTGCGTGTAGCTACAGTGGGAACACCGAGGAGACGCTGACCGCTCTCCACCAGGCCGAGGCGCGGGGAGCCATGGTATTGGCTTCGACCAGCGGCGGGACGGTTCTCGCCGAGGCCCGCCAGAAAGGCTATCCGGTCTACCAGATCCACTATAAGTCTCAGCCGCGCGCTGCCCTGGCGCATGGCTTGATTCCTCTGCTGGCTGTCTTTCAGAAGCTGGGTTTCGTATCCGACTACTCGTCTACAGTCCAGGAAGCCGTGGAGACGCTGGAATCTCTTCTGCCCGAGATAAACGAAGAGGCGCCCACCAGCCGCAACATCGCAAAGCAAACCGCCCTATTGCTTTTCGGGCGGCTGCCGGTCGTGTACGGCGGCGGCGTGATGGGCGAGGTGGCCCACCGCTGGAAGACGCAGCTCAACGAGAACAGCAAGAGCTGGGCCTTCTTCGAGACCCTGCCCGAGTTGAACCACAACGCCGTGCTGGGCTACCAGTTCCCTGCCGAGATCAGTCAGAAGACGGTGGTTCTTTTCTTACGCGCGTCGTCTCTGCACTCGCGCATCGCCTTGCGCTACGACGTGACCGCTGAGATCCTGACGCGCTTCGGGGTCCAGTATGAGTCCATCGACGCCTGCGGTCGCTCCGCCCTAAGCCAGATGCTGAGCACGATCCTGCTGGGCGACTACATCAGTTGCTATCTGGCGTTCCTCTACCGGGTCGATCCAACTCCCGTCGAGACGATCGATTATCTTAAGACTCGACTTGGTAGATCTTGACCTTCTCATTCTGATATACGAGGGTCAGGTCGGTCCCGACCATAGCGTCGAACTTGCTCAGCCCCTGGGCGGGGTAGTAGAGGCGCTCCAGCTCGCCCACGTAGATGTAGCGGACAGAGTATTTTCCTAGCAGCGCGCGGGTTTGATCGGCGCTTGGCGAGCTGAACATCGTTCTGACGTCGACCAGACGACTGTCCACAGTCGTCTGGTAACCCCAGCGCTGCTGCTTCTGGTGCCAGTCCCAGCCGATGACCGTGGGGAGCCCGGTATAGACCGAGATGCGCGAGCCCCATCGATAGAGGGGTGTGTTGCCCTCCAGGACCACGGGAGATCCTTGCACGTTGTCTTGCAGCCAGCGGATGCCCTCCTCGTCCCACTTCAGAGCGAGCTTGCCTTTCTCCTCCTGGTATTCGGCATTTTGCATGTAGGCCGTCCCATCGGTCGTCAGCGGGGTGGATCCGAAGCGATCGCGGAGGCGTATCGGCGTCGCGGCCAGAGGGTAGATCGTGGTGGACAGGAAGAGAAAGACCAACCCTCCTATCCAGAGGTGGGTCATGCGCTGCTGGCGGAACTGTCGGCGCGCGGAGATCCACCGCGCAAGCCACCACAGCGCGTAGGCCGAGGACACGGCCATGAGCACCCAGACCTGGAGATAGAACTTGAAAACCGTGTTCATGCGGCCGACGTCACCCTGGATCGTGACCAGATCCACGCCAAACCCGAGCGCCAGAGCACCAGCCAGCATGAGCAGAACGAAGAACATGCTCTCCTGCCCTGCCTCTCTCCGGCGTAGAGCGGATACGCCGAGAACGCACACTGCGGCGAGGAATACCGCCAGAAACGCGAAGAGATATAGCCGCACGGCCACCAAGGCCAACAAGAACACGAGGATGAATCCCATGCCCCAGCCGACGAGCGCGACTGTTTCAGCTTTCATGTGTGTCAGGCGTTGACATAGTCGAGCCAATCGCGGCAGATGATCCCAGCGTCGGAGGAACAACGTGCCGAGGCGCCATGGCGAGCTCTGTCGCCAGCGCCGTGCACTCTCCAGCACAATCATGCTGCCGACACAGGCCAGGAAGAACCCGTGTACGCCGAGATAATGCATAATATTCGTGCGCTCCTGGGACGGCTGGACGCCGTTATAGAAGAGCTGGTACGTCAAATGGAATGGCAAGAACAGGATGGTGCTGAGGGCGTAGACCAGCACTGCTTTCAGGGCAACGCCGGTCAAAAGAAGAAAGTCCAGCCGCCTACGCGCGAAGTAGTCGCCGGCGAACAGGCTGACACCCGTAACGGCCAGGTACGTGGGAAAATCCCAACTGTTGATCACGCGCAGAGCCCCTAGGACCAGTGACGCCACGATAAGTCCCCAGATATCCGTTTGCCGCACAAGTCCGCTCAGACCAGCCATGGCGTGGGATAGCGTCGTCGGAGCCGGGACTGTTGCCGCCCGAGCGGGGACCGCCAGGGCCGGCTCAAGAAGGCTGGTCGACGCGTGCCCGTGCATAGCCGAGACGAGCTGCGGTGCGGACGGCATGGGCTCCGGTTGCGGCAGACTCATGGCTGGTGCCACTGCCAGCGGTGCTCGGAAACCTCGGTGCCAGCCACGATAGACGATGGCAAGGGCGAGCCCCAGCGAGAGGAGCGTGAAAGGCAGTGCGATCAGATGGGCATGCAGGTCGGCGAATAGGAACGTGAAGTACGGGAACTCCGTGATGTTCGCAGTCGGCGGCATCATTCGGCTGCTGCGCCAGTAGTCGAACGCTGGGAGCGGCTTTCCGTCGACGACGACCTGAAAGAGTCCTGTCAGGGTTTTCCACAGACCCGCCACGCCGGGCAGGCTACTACTGAAGCCGGACCCGGAGGACTTCCACAGCCCATCCATTAGCTGAAGCAGCCCGTCCAGGTTTCCCAGAACAGCGACGAATAGTCCCGCGGAGATCCCGCACAAGATAGCGGCCCACGGCAGACGAGCGAGGCCCAAGCCAAGCGCGTCCGGTGACTCCTGGGCGGGCGAGACGTCGCTCGTCACTATCTGGCCGATGGTGGGCACGGCGGAGTCTTGGGATGTCGAACGGTGGGAGTGGCGCCGCGGGGCGACCAGGTTGAACGCAACGGAGAAGGCGCCGGCCACCGTGCAGGCGAAGAGAAGTGGAACCGCCAGGTTATAGGCCGTCGATGGCATGATCCCCGTGAGCTTGATCAGGGTGGCCACGATGACCTGACCAAAGTAGTAGTAGTTCATGTAACCGCCGGCAAACCAGGGATCGTAGGGTGGGAAGTAGGTGGTCTTCGTCACCGCGTTCAGGTAGGCGAAATCCATCGGCTTTTCGCCGCCGCGAGCCGGGTGCCACAGGTCCGGGTTGGCCAGGCGTAGGAACCAGTCGAATAGGAATGCCGCGAGAAACACTAGCTCGAACATCAGGATCAGACGGCGGTTCTGTATCACAAAGCTCGTCAGCTCGTCCCGACGGCGCCACACAGCTACCGCCGAGCCCAGGAGGATCAAAAGCCCGGCCAGCAAGATCGTCCAGCGCACGAAAGGCAGCAGATGGAGGCTGGACAGCATCCAGGAGACATACGCGAGCAGTAGCAGTCCGAGCGACTTGGTAAGCAGGTAGCCCCGATCCGGCAGAGCCCTGAACAGCAGCAGACCCAGCGGAAGAGTGATCAAGAAAAGAAGCTCGACGGCCAGGAGCCAGGTCAGAGTGGGCAGTCGATTCACGAGGCCGTCGCGGTCGAACAGATCGGACCAGGTCCCACCTTTCTGGTTGGCCTCCAGGTCACCGGGCGAGAGCATGAGACCGCTGCCCTTGGCCGGCGGCGCTGTCAGTGGGGTCTGGTTCGAGACGCCCAGCGACGCGCGCATCTCGTTCTGAGTTAGGGGTCTGTTCTTGGCAAAGACCATCGTCATGGGATGGTCGTAGACGCTGAAGCTCTCGTCCGCGAATCCGCCGCTGATAGCGATGGGCGAGGGCTTGAAATCGCGCAGTTGCGCGGGTGGTGTCAGGCCGGGGCGCGAGAACGTATCGCTGACGAAGCTCACGCCCAGCAGGTTGGGATAGCTTGTCCCCATAAAGGCCAGATCGAAGCCCAGCTCGCCGGAGAAGAGTTGCTTATAATAGTTGGTCGTGATGGGATAGCGAGCCGGCAAGCGCGGAATCGTGCCATACATACGATTGCTGTAAAAGACGATGTAGTCGGCGCGCTCCAGCTTGCTCAGCATGTCGCGCCACTTGTCGGGGTTCTCGTCGTCGTAAGGACCGATCGTCACCATGTTGTAGCCGGCCAGGTTGGGGATGCCTTCCTCCCAGTGCTCCATGACGATGGTCGCGCCCTTGGGAACGTTGGCGTTGATCCAGGCGGAGGTCTGTACGGCCGTATGTGGCGCGGAATAGATATTGTCATAAGCCAGCGCGTAGAAGATGGTTAGCACCATGACCAACGCCAGGAGTCCGTCCACGTAGCGGCGCGGGCTGGCGGGAAGACGGCGGATCAGCGCGGACCATCTTTGCCCGTCGAGGGCTGGCCCCGCGGCCCATTCCCGCACGTCCGCGAACATGCGCGCGGCCATCAAGGCCATAAAGGGCGTCATTGGCAGCAAGTAGCGCAGGAACTTTACCGGGAACCAGCCGGTGATGACGAAGTAGGGCACGACCCAGGACAGCAGCAGGATGTCCGACTTCCGCCGAGTGCGCCAGGCGACCATGATGGTGAAGACCAGACCTGCCCAGAACGATAGACCGAGAGCCGGTCCCAGTCCCCACACCGTGAGCTGCTGAAACTCGTAGAAGTAGAGCGGCGCGCCGATGTACTGCCGTGTGTAGGGATAGTCGCGGATCCGGCGGACCATCTCGCTCTGTTCAGTGAAGTTGGCCAGGAAGGTGGTGTGATCGATGAGCGCGTACGGCTCGGCGATCACGAACACAGTTCCCGCGACAGCCGTGGTTAGCATCAGGTTGACGATGGAGCGCTGCAGTCGCGTGAAAGAGAAAGAAAGACTGACCACGCGCGACTGCTCCGGGCTGACGCAGTACAGCAGATAGGCGATCCCCACGGCCAGCAGGAGCGGGAGGACACTGATCTTGGTGGACAGCGCCAGTCCCAGCGCCGCGCCGGTGAAAAGGGCGGCCCGGGTGGTTCCGCGCTCCACGATGTCCAGGCAGAAGTAGATGGTCAGCACGATGAGGAAGGACAGGATGACATCCACAGTGTAGAAATGGCTCAGCTGCACGTGCAGGACCGCGAAGGCGACAAAGGCAGCGGCCAGTAGTCCCGTGCGCCTGCCGTAGATGCGGCCGCCCAGCACATAGACGAGCAGGACCGTGCCCGTGTCGAAGAGCGCCGAGAGCGCGCGTCCCACCAAACGCAGATCCTGGGCCGCCAGACTCTGCTGAACGACGGAGAGCAATTGAGCGATAATCTTCAGAAGATAGAGCGGAAAGCTCCCGTAGGCAAAGAAGTGTGGATTGAGCGGACTCGTCTTGGGGTCCAGAAAACGGTCCAGGTCGAACGGCGTGAGAGATAGTCCGCCCTGGACAGTCATGTTAATCATGCGCTCGTCGGGATGGAACATGGAGCTGCCATCCCAGTTGAGTCCGTAGAGGCGAAGGCCGAGAGCCGCCAGGAGGACCAGTGCAAGGAGCGCGAGAGAGCTCCAGCTTCTGGCGGAACGGC
>SCTZ01000014.1 GCA_004297765.1 Chloroflexota bacterium
AAATCAAACCGGCCGAGCTCGCCAATCAGGGCTGAGCAGTCGGTGCACCGGGGTTGAGGCCTGCACGCCCTGTTGGCGAACCTGGCGCCGGGCCGCGCCGGGGAATTACTGCGATGTCCCACTCGCTGATCAAATTGACGTTGGTGGGTGTCGGTGATATTATGTCTCAGGCTCCGTCGGACGGGCGGAATACGCGGCGCGAGCCGACAGTAACCTTTGTGGAGACAGCGAGATGAGCAAAGGCAAAAGGACAGCGAAACGCACATCGAGCGCGGCCAAGCGGCGCAGGACCGCCGCGACTTCTCGGTCCATCGGCATCACGCCGGGGGCTACCAAGAGGTCCTGGCTCTCCACGCGGGGTTACGTCATCATTTCCGCGATTATGGTGATTATCCTTGGGGCCAGTGTACTCACATTCCTCGGTCCCGGCGCCTTTTCGGGAGGTCCTGCTCCTGCCCCGACCAGCGAGTCTAATGGGGTGCCCTCGGGCGCGATACTTGACGAGACGATGCCGATCTATGCCAGCGTTTCCTTCGTCGTGGAAGGGGCGCATGTTTGATAGCATCTCCGTCATTTAGCTGGGGTCCTACGGGTGGGTGCTCTTGTCGGCAGGGGCACGAGGTCAGTAAATGTCAAAAGACGAATTCTGTTCACGTCTAGGACTGGGTGATAGTCCCAGTCAGGAAGAGATCGAGGCTCGCTACCAGGAGATCACGGCGTTCCTGCGCTCGGAAGCGGTGCCGTCGAGTCTGCGGCGCTGGGCTGAGGAGCAAGAGGCTGGCATCGACGAGGCCTACACAGTGCTGACCGGTCCAGAGGAGTCGCGGCCTCGTCCGGCCGAGGCTCGCCCGGGCAAGAAGCGCTCGGACTACATCGTGGTCGAGGATCTTCCTGAGGAGGACGAGGAAGAATACTTCGACGAGCTGGACGAGGATGAGGAGGAAGAGCGACGTGAACGGCAGGCTCGGCAGCGACGCGCGGCCGCGAGACGGCGGAGCGTCAGCGACGATGATGTTGAGTCGGCCGATGAGTCGACCCGCCTAAAGCAGGTAGCCGTCGGCGTGGCCATTGGACTGGTTGTGCTGGTAGGCTTCTTTGCCATCCAGCGCGGGTGGATCCCCGGATTGGGAACCAGCGCAAGCCCCGCCGCGACGTCGCAGGATGGGACGGTGGCGTTGGACCAGAATCGCGTCAACCAACTGAAGTCCCAGTTGTCCAAGAACCCGGATGATCAGGATGCACTGTTCGAGCTGGGCGAGATGTACTTCCAGGCCGGTATGTGGCAGGAGAACCTGGATTACTTCATGAAGCTAGTGCAGCTGGATCCCAGGAATACGCACGCTCTGACTGATATCGGCACCTCCAACTTCAATCTAGGCCAGTATGAGGTTGCCAAGACATATTGGAAGAAGGTCCTGGAGATCGATCCGAACGACGTGCAGTCCCATTTCAACATGGGCTTCCTATATGCCAACGTT
Organism: Chloroflexota bacterium; assembly: GCA_004297765.1. Taxonomy (GTDB): domain Bacteria; phylum Chloroflexota; class Dehalococcoidia; order FW602-bin16; family FW602-bin16; genus FW602-bin16. The sequence continues at coordinate 1,479 of SCTZ01000014.1, forward strand.
CCGCCACAGGATCTGAGCGCGGCTGTCAAGGAGTGGGAGCTTGTCGCGAAGCTGGCACCGGGCTCGGACATCGCGCAGACAGCTCAGGCGCACGCGGACGCTTACAAAAAGATGCTGAATCCTACCACGGCTTCTCCATCGGCTTCGTCGTCGTCGCCTTCGGCAAAACCATGAGCATCCGCGAAAGGGCACGCGAGTAAAGTATGGAGGCCGAGAACCTAAGCATTCTAATCGCCTTTGGGGCAGGGCTGCTGTCGTTCCTCTCTCCATGTGTATTGCCGCTGGTCCCCGCCTACGTCAGCCATATGGCGGGGACCTCCATTCGCCAATATACCAGCTCGGATCGCCTGGTGACTTTCCTCCATGCGCTGGCGTTTGTCGTGGGCTTCTCCACGGTGTTTGTCACGTTCTGGGTCTCGATCGGGCTGATCGGGTTCCTGGTGCAAGACGCCATGCGTTACATTCGGCAGGGCGGAGGGGTGATCTTGGTCCTGATGGGGCTCAACCTGATGGGGATCATCAAGATACCCTTCCTCTACCGCGACATGCACGTGGAGATCAGGCAGCGAGAGCGCCCCAGTTATCCCGTCTCCTTCATGATCGGCGTCCTATTCGCCGCTGGCTGGACGCCGTGCATTGGTCCGACCCTGGGAGCCATCATTGGACTGGCCACCTACAGTGAGACAGTCTGGAATGGAGCCTACCTGCTAATAGCGTACTCAGCCGGGCTCGGTATCCCCTTCCTGGGCACAGCGCTGGCGTTGGGCACTGCCTCCGGCTATCTGCGCCGCATAAATCGCTATATGCCCGTGATCTCAATTGTTAGTGGCATCTTTCTGATCGTGGTCGGCATCCTGATGCTGACCAACATGTTCATTATCATACCCAAGTACTTCAACTGGGGGGCGATCTGATCTGCGCGTTGGCATTTCGGAAGCTGGGCTCTCATGCCCAGTAGGTCTCTTGATTTCACGCTAGGGTTACGCGACCAACATGGATAGAAAAAGCAGGAAGCTTCCGCTGGGTGGCGCTGGAGCATCTTCTTCGGGCGCGGGTGTCCAGACCATCGCTCCCGCAGGGTCGTTTGATCTTTCGGCTCTGTCGGACGCGATATGGCATTTGTGTTGCTCCATCCGCCTGGCGCTGATTCTCATTCTGCTCATCGCGGTGGCCGCCTTTGTCGGCACGCTGCTCCTGCAGGCACCTGGAGGGCTCTCCGCGCAGGACCACGCGGTCTGGCTCGATCAGGCTCGCCTGAAGTACGGGGCCTGGACGAATCTGCTGAATGCGCTCCAGTTCTTTGAGGTCTTCAGCTCGGTCTGGTTTCGTGGACTGCTTGTCCTGCTCATGATCAACGTGACCGCGTGCACGGTCAACCGCTGGCCTGCGATGTGGATCAGTATCTCGCGTCCGCGGGTGCGCACTGGAGACGGGTTCTTTCGCCAGTCGGCCACGGGCACCTGCATCGATGCATCCGGCCTTTCGATGTCGGAGGCAGCGGAAAGCTTGCGCAGCTTACTGGCCGGCCGTCGCTTCAGGGTCTTGACGGAGAGAACCGAACGCGCTGTCCATCTGTATGCCGATCGCAATCGCTACGGCAAGTTGGGTACGTTTCTCAACCACGCGAGTCTGTTGCTCCTGATGGCCGGTGTCATCATTGGCTCGGTGTTTGGCTTCCGGAACACGGAGTTCGTCATCCCGGAGGGCTCGGTCAGGGACGTTGGGTTCGGCACGAATCTCTCCGTCAAGTGCGAGAGCTTCATCGACGAATACTATCCGGATGGCCCGCCCAAGGACTACCGCAGCGATCTGGTGATCTACGAGAATGGCGCAGAGGTGAAGCGGCAGACCGTTCGTGTCAACGAGCCCCTGGACTACAAGGGCGTGCGATTTCATCAAGCCTTCTTCGGTCCGGCCGCGATCATCGAGGCCAAGGATGAGGCAGGCCAACGGCTCTTCCACGATGGTGTCGCGCTAGCGTATGAATCGGCACAGCGCCCGGTTGGCTCATTCGTGATACCAGAGCGGGGGCTGATGGTGGTCGTGGTCGGTCCAATGTCTGGCCGACAGGACTCGCTGGTGGGACCGGGCGAGGTGCGTCTCGAGGTGTACCAGGAGCTAACGCAGACGCGGGTGGCGTCCGATAACCTCTCCCTGCGGGAGTCGAAGACCCTAGCTGGGCTGTCCTTCACCTTCGAGCGCGAGAGGCAGTTTACCGGACTGCAGGTCGTGCGCGATCCAGGCGTGACGCTTATCTGGATTGCCTCCGCCCTGATGGTAATCGGTCTGATCATGGTCTTCTACTTCCCCCACCGAAGGTTGTGGGCCCGCTGTCAGCCTGGCGCGGACGGACAAACGGAGATTTGGATGGCCGCGATCACGCGTCGTGATTTACCCTTCGCGAGAGAGTTCCAATTCCTGACCAACGAGGTTCGGGAAAGGCTAGGAATAGGGAGGAGAGTCCCAGATGTTTAAGATGTCACAGTATATGTACACAGCGGCATTCCTGACCTTGGCCGTGGCGACGTTGTTCTACCTATGGTACGCGCTGGCCACTCGCCGGGTGGCTGTCACGCGGTTGGTGACGGCCGGCGGACGATTGGGGCAGACCGTTGTCAGCGGCGAAATGGGGACAGCCGGCAAGTACGGAACCATGTTCGCCGCTCTGACGGTGGTATTCCTGACCTTATGCTTGGCGTTTCGTGCCGTCGCCACGGGACACGGACCGTTTGCCAACATGTACGAGTTCACCCTGGCGTTCGCCTGGGGCGTGATGGTGTCCTACGTGTATTTCGAATGGCGGTACAAGGTCCGTATCCTCGGGGTCTTCGCATCCCTGGTGGCCGTCGGCATGATGGCCTATGCGGCGATAGTGCCCGCGGAGATCCAGCCCCTGGTACCGGCGCTGCAGAATAACCTGCTGCTCACGATTCACGTGGCTGTGGCGATCGTGGCCTACGGGACATTTGCCATAGCGTTTGTTGCGGCGCTGCTCTATCTCTTCCAGGGCGAGGATGGGGTCAGTTGGATGCCAACGCGAGCGCTACTGGACGAGATCGGGTACAAGGCGGTGATCATTGGCTTTCCGATGATGGCGCTGGTGATCATCCTGGGGGCGCTATGGGCTGATGTGGCGTGGGGAAGCTACTGGAGCTGGGATCCGAAGGAGACGGCGTCGTTGGTGACGTGGCTGATCTATGGTGGGTACCTGCATGCGCGGACCATGCGAGGCTGGCGTGGAACACGCAGCGCCGTGTTGCTGTTGCTTGGCTTCGCAGCCACCCTGTTCACGTACTTTGGCAACCTGTTCTTCGGTGGACTCCATAGCTATGGCGGTCTGGGCTAGAAACCACCGCATCAGCAGCGCGCTCTTTGTGCGACCGGCACGGCCGGGACCAACGAGGGGACCCGGCCCGTGGCACAGGCGAGTCGAGACTAGGTAGACCTTGTACTCTGCTGTGGCGAGTGTGGGGACCAGCATCCACCTTGCTGTACGGCTGGTGAGGCGCAGAGTACGAGAACGGCCTTTTTTCGGCTTGGGCGACGATATCGCTCCTCGGATGGAGAAGAGAAGATGGTGGAGACAGCGGAAGTGCAGCCCCGATCGAGTCGGCTGCGTGACATCGGCGTAGCTCTTGTGATCGGACTGGTGGTCGTGGGTGTCGTCTTCGCCTTGAATTGGCAGGGCGAAGATAAATCCGGCGGCGTCACGGGGCGGAGCCTGGGTGCGGGCGGTGCGGCCCCGCAGGTTGGCAAGAGCGCGGCCGATTTTACGGTGGCGGGTGTGGATGGGAGACCGCTCCATCTGAGTGATTTCAAGGGCCGGCCCGTGTGGCTGAACTTCTGGGCCACCTGGTGCCCGCCATGTCGGGCCGAGATGCCTGATATCGTCGCTGTCTATGACGAGGAGCAGTCCAAGGATCTGGTCATTCTGGCCGTCAGCATCGGAGAGGATGCGGACACCGTGCGTCAGTACGTGGAGAAGGCCGGCATGAAATTCACCGTCGGTGTGGATGGTAGGCAATCGATCGCGGACATGTACAGAGTGTCGGGTATTCCGACGCACATCTTCATCGATCGGGACGGCATCGTGCGCGACGTGCAAGTCGGCGGCATGAGCAGGTCTCTGATGAAGCAGAGGCTTGGCAAGATTCTGTAGAATTCAACTTCGTTTTCGATTGAGGTGGTTATGCCGTTGGAAACAAACGGGAACAATCATGCTCTGTCTCGGCGCTCGTTTCTCGCGGCTTTGATGGGTGGGTTTTCGGCCCTCATCGCCGTCGTGCTCGGCGCGCCAGCGGCAGGATTCGCGCTATCTCCCACACTGAAAAGCGGGAAGAAGGAGGAATGGATCTCGCTGGGGGCGCCCAACGATTTCCAGGTCGGGCAGCCCAAGATGGTTGACTTCACCATCATGCGCAAGGACGGCTGGCTTGAGCAGTCGGTCAGCAAATCCGTCTACGTCATTCGCACCGGCGATGCTCAGTTCACGGTCTTCAGCCCTCGCTGCACCCACCTGGGGTGCATCATTTCGTGGCGGTCCGAGGACAAGTCCTTCCAGTGCCCTTGTCATGGAGGGATTTTCGGTCTGACCGGCGAGGTCCAGGGTGGTCCTCCGCCACGCCCACTTGATACGCTCGAATGGAAGATAGACGGAGGCAAGCTGATCGCCTCCTATAAGGACTTCCTCCTGGGTGTGCCTGACAAGGTCGAAGCTTAAGTAAGCCTGTTACATCGCTTTTCATTCACCGCTTGCAAAGGGTATCTGCCAGTGTTGCCAGAAGACCCGAGCGGAACTACTACACGCATGAAAGGGTCGAAAGGTGAACGGTGTCATCAATTGGCTCGATGAACGATTAGGTGTAAATCAGATATGGGGGATCATTTTCCTCCGCAATATGCCCAAGGGCGTTAATTGGTGGTACACGCTGGGCAGCGCCACTCTCTTCGTGTTCATTATCCAGGCGGTCACGGGCATGTTCCTGGCGATGTACTACGCGCCTACCCCGGATCATGCATACGATAGCATCCAGTACATCATGAACGAAGTGATCTTCGGTCAGGTGATCCGCGGTCTCCATCACTGGGGCGCCAGCGCCATGGTGGTTTTGGTGATCCTACACATGCTGCGCATCATTGTGATGGGTGCGTACAAGTATCCGCGCGAAGCGACCTGGATCGTCGGGGTCGTGCTGCTTCTGCTGGTGTTCGGGTTTGGCTTCACTGGTTATCTACTCCCATGGGATGAGAAAGCCTACTGGGCCACGACAGTTGGCACGAACATGGCGGGCACTGTGCCCTTCATAGGCGGCTTCCTGCTTGTCGCTGCGCGCGGTGGCTCCGACCTCGGTGCTCTCACCTTGACGCGCTTCTATGCCATCCACATGCTGTTCCTACCGAGCTTGACGGTAGGGTTCATCGCTCTGCACATCTTCATGGTCATCCGGCAGGGCATCTCGGTCCCGCCGGCTATCTGGGAGAAGATGGAGGACGTCAGTCATAGCGTGACCCGGGCCCGAGAACTGGTGGGAAAGAGGTAGGATGGGATGCAACAGACCGAAAAGCGTGCCATGACCAACGGCTTCGATAGGCGCTATCACGATTATCACGATCGCTACGTCGCGTGGAAGAAGAAGGGTAAGCCCTGGTTCCCCTATGTGCTCTACGAAGACGCAGTGGTGGCCGCCCTGGTTCTCGGGTTGCTGCTGGCCCTGATCGTATTCGCCGGGGTTCCCACCGAGTCGCAGGCCGATCCAACTAACACATCCTACGTGCCCAGGCCCGAGTGGTACTTCATGTTTCTCTTCGAGATGCTGAAGTTCTTTCCCGGCGAGTTGGAGTGGGTCGGGGTGGTCGTGGTTCCCGGTATCATGTTCGCGGCGCTCTTGCTTCTGCCGTGGATCGACCGCGGTCCCTGGCGCATCATCAAGCGCCGTCCGCTGATCGCCCTTGCGACGACGGCCGGGCTGGTGGCCACGGTTTTCCTGACCGTGCAAGCCTTCCAGAGCACACCGGTCACTGCTGAGACCGGCCGAAAACTATCGCCCATCGAAGCAGCCGGAAAGAAGCTTTATCAGGCACAAAACTGCGGGGCGTGTCACGTTCTCCAGGGCCAGGGCGGAACCGTTGGACCGAGCCTGGATGATGTGGGCAGCCGGCGCGACGTTAGCGCCATCCACCAGTACATCGAGAATCCCAAGCGCCAAAACCCGAATGCGGCGATGCCGCAATTCCTGCCACCTCTCACTCATCAGGAGGTGGATCAGATCGCGGTCTATCTGGGCGGCTTCAAGTAGACGGAAGACGAGAGTCTATGGTAGACTCTTCCGCCGGGTAGGCTATCCGATCCCAACCGCAAACAGTCGGCAATGTTGCCTCCGCCAATGTGGGCTCCAAACAGGGTGCCACGCCGCATCCGACAGCGCTCGCCGAACGTGACCGGGCGAGTTGCGCGTCTAACGAGCGTCAGCATAAGACTTTCGCTATAACATCGTGTGTGGAACAGGCCACGAACGTTCAGTGGGGACTCTCATCGTCCAGGAGATCCCTGCGGCCTTTGCCATGACTAGAAGGAGCGGACATGCCTTCCAAAGGAACCGATCTACTGATGGGAACCATCCTGATCCTGGCTGGCCTTGTCGCCGGGGTCGTGATCGTCGCCGCACTTTACCAATGGGGAAATACGGTACAGGCTGAAAACGTCGCCGCACTAGCCACTCCGACCATGTCTGTGCCTGTTTCCAAGGACCAAGGTGCTCCCGCGGCCAGTTCCGCCTCCGGCGCGGCCCCGGCCGCAGCCTCTGGCGCGGCCACGGCGGCCGGAAATGCTGCCGCTGGGCAGATTGTCTTTGCCACCAGTTGTAACGCTTGCCATCCGAACGGCGGTGCAGGAATGGGTCCGGAGATCAAGGGTCTGCCCGGCGACAAGATCAAACAGTTGACACGGCAAGGGCGCGGATCAATGCCGGCCTTTCCTGTCGCGAATCTCAGCGATCAGCAACTGGCCGATATCGCGGCGTACCTGACTTCCGGGTCCGGCGCGGCTGCCCCGAGCCCGGCGGGCGCCCCGAGTGCGGGCAGCGCGGCGGCAGGTCAGACGGCCTTCGCTGCCAATTGCGGCGCCTGCCATCCGAACGGTGGAGCTGGCGTAGGTCCTGCGGCCAAAGGTGTTCCCGTCAACACGATCACACAAGTCGTGCGGCAGGGACGCGGTGCGATGCCAGCCTTTCCTGCCTCGCGCTTGAGCGATCAGCAACTCGCCGACATCGTGGCCTATCTCAAGTAGCAGAGTAGGGCCAGGGTGCGATCGGTAGGCCGCGATTGCGGTCACTCCGCGCCATCGGCTCCTAGTGGATCCGTGGAGCACTCTCTTTCCTATCAATCCGACGTGTAGAGGTCGGGAGTCCCCCCGACCTCTACACGTGCCAAGGAGGATCCTTCGGCTTGCGTGGCGCTGGCTGGCAAGAGGTCACGCCGTGGCATAGCCTGTGTGGGTCTGGACGGCTAGCCGTCCGAGTCGCGGAATCTTGTGGTTGTGTGGAGACGGAGGGGGCCAGCGCAGGTCCCTAGATAACGGTTTGCCATCACGGGGCCGATGCAGGCGAAAGGAGGTGGTGACCCGGCCGAAATACCAGAAGGATGACATGAAGATCGGCCCAGTCGGGCCGATCCGCGCCTCGAAGTTTACGGAGACGGAAGGAGAATTCATACGTGAAGCATCGCAAGATTACGCTCCTCGTGGGGCTTGCGGCCGTTCTGGTCGCGGTCGTAGTCATGACGGGCCCCGCCTTTGCTCTGCCGAATTACACGACGGCTACCGGACAGGCCTGCGGCATATGCCACGTCAATCCGGCCGGCGGCGGCCCGTTGACCCCGCGGGGCACCGCATTTGCGGCGGTCCCGACTCACATCACCGATCCGGCGGGTGCCTTTACGTCTAGCGGCGCCGCCGCTTCGCCGTCGCCATCGCCAGCTGCGTCGCCCTCGCCGGCTGTATCACCATCGCCCTCGCCGGCCGCATCGCCATCGCCCTCGCCGGCTGTATCGCCATCGCCATCGCCAGCTGTGTCGCCATCGCCCTCGCCAGTTGCCTCGCCGTCGGCGCTGCCAAGGACTGGTGGCATCCCCATTCTGCCGTTCGGGCTCATCGGTGGCTTCGGTCTCTTCGCTCTTGGCTGGATCGTGCGCCGCTTCGGTCGCTAGGACGATCTAACCGGAACAGCAATGCGATAGAGAGGCGCACTCGCTCTGCGGGTGCGCCTCCGCACGGAGAAGACGTGCTACACTGGGAACAAGACAGGAGACGAAGATGTAGGTATAATCTGGTAGACTGGCGGAGGAAGAGTGGGTCGTGAGTGAAGCGGAGAAGCAGATTCCTCTTAGGCGGACAGCGTTTAGCTGGATATCCTACGTGCTAACCGGTGTTGGCATCGTTATTCTTCTTGGAACAGCTGGGCTCTATGCCTATGGCGCTTACGAGCAACGCCAGTTCGAGCTGTCCGTGCTCGAGTTCAGAAAGCAGGTAGCAGAGCGGCAGTCGCAGCAGCAGCCCCTACAGCAAGCGCCGGTGGAATCGCCTTCCACGATACCAGCTGAAGCCGGCGCTCCGATCCAGCCCATCCAGCTACTACCGGTGGTTCCGATGCCTGTGCTGGCGCTCGACCCTGAACGGGTGGTGATTCCCAGCATCCAGGTGGACTCGCCGGTCGTGTTCGCCAAGATCGAGAACGGAGAATGGACGGTCCCCAAGTTCGTGGCCGGACACCTGGAGGGGACGGCCAAACCTGGCGAGAACGGGAACATGGTGCTGTCTGGCCATGTTCAGAGCATTTCCAGCGGGAACGTTTTCGCACATCTCAAGGACATGGCACTGGGTGATCAGGTGATTGTCTACACGCAAGAGGAGCGTTTTCTGTACGAGGTGTCGGAGATCAAGACAGTCAAGAACACCGACCTGAGCGTCGTTCAGCCGACGCGCGAACCGGTGGTGACGTTGCTAACCTGCACTGGAACCTGGCTTCCGCTGGCTCGTGACTACTCGGAGCGTTTGATTGTGGTGGGAAAGCTGACCGGTGTGGAGCCACTCAGAACCAGAGAATAAAAAGAGCCCCAAGTAACCGCGCCACAGACCTCACACGCCCTGACATCGCCCATCCTCTCAGATACAACCGCCGAAAAGCAACACCCGCGAGGTAAGAACCTCCGAGCAGCGGCCTCAGCCTGCTGCCTTGGGGCATCGAGCCCGGATGCTTCCCCGCCGTTCAATCTGACGTTTGGTTTGGATGTGCGGCGCCAGGTGCCGTTTGACGGCTCTGGCTGACTACTTGGGACACCTATACACTATCACTTGCACGGCTATTTGTCAACAACCTTACGGTAGGTAGACCAACTGGTTCGTGCTCGGTTGTCGCGACACACGGGTTGCAGTCTCATCTGCGCCGCTTTGTCACATGGGCGGTCAGACTTGACACGGACGCCGCCAACGCCGCATTATAGCAACCACTTAGCTAATGTGCCGCCAGGCCGGGGGTTCTGGGGTGTTCCCCGAGAATTCCCGTTTCTGTGCGGTGCGGGGGCATGGGATTCCCGCAAAGTCCCCTGATCTTGCACTAGGCACGAACGTTATCAATGGAGCAAGCGCTGTGAGAAGCGATGATCAGACCCTTGTCGATATGCGCGGTCTCTGTGGCCGGCACAATGAGCTGTACTGCCCTGGTTGCGGGAAGGAAGTGGACGTCCTGCTGGTTCGCGAGGGAGACCCGCTTCCGCGATGCAGCAACTGCATGAAGAAGACCGGACAACGGACAGAGCACAAGCCCGGCAGGAACGCAAAGCCCCTGCCGGCTCAAGGACGCCTCCTGTGATGAACATACTCCGCTGAATCCCCTGCTCTCAACATCCGTGCGAATGTGCTATCCAAAAGGGCTATCCCAAAATCAGCTCTAGCGGCCTCTAGTAATGCAGGACGCTATAACAAACTTTGACCTCCAGCGTTTCGTTGCCGGAGGACAAAGGTGGATTAAGGAGGATGGGGATGCCCGCATTGATCGTTGCTCTGATCATCGCGCTTACCACTGCCGCGGGAGGCGGTGCTGTCTACGCGTCGTCACAGGGCTCGCTGCCCGGCGAAGCCCTTTACACTGTCAAGACAACCGCCGAGGCTGTGCAGCTTACCCTGGCCGCAGACGACATGGCGAAGGCTCAGACCTACTTCAACCTCGCTACCAAACGGGTGGATGAGGTCCAGAAGGCGAGTGAAAGCGGGAATGCCACGGCCGCCATGACGGCCGCTGAAGCTTTTGCCCGGGACCTAGTCCAAGCGGACCAGCATATCGCCCAAGCCTCGGCCGCGGGCAAAGACGTGAGTGGCGTGATCGCACGGCTCAACGCGAACTTGGCGCGCCAGCAGAAGACTTTGACCGCCGTCGGCGATCGGGTCCCCGAGCAGGCAAAGAAGGCACTCGTCAGAGCCGCCAACATGGCAGAGCAAGGGCTTACCAAGGCCAGCTCGCACACTCAGAACAAATCTGCCGCGGCCAACGCTGATGATACACCTGACCCGGCACCCACTTTGTCGGCCATGGTCACGGCCACCGTTCCCGGCCAGATTGGGGTGAGCGTGGTTCCTACCGTGACCGTGGTCCCGACCGTCACCGTGGGGGTATCCCACACTTTATCTATCACCCTAACTCAGGTGATCTCCGACGTCGAGGAACTGGCGGCGGACCCCGACGTTCCTGGACAAAGCTATAACGGATTGCTCGCCAAGCTCGGAGCAGCACAGGACGCCATCGAGCGCGAACAGCCGGATGTGACCGCCAATATCTTGAGCGCTCTCCTACACCAACTCAACGCATTCGATCGGGCAGATCATATCAGCGCGGAGAACTACAACAAGCTCTTAGAGGGCCTCGATGCTCTGGTGAGTGGCTTGGAAAAGAACACCAAGACTACCGGCAAGGCGGTGCACCCCAGCGCGCTTCCAGGACAACCAGACCTAACGTCTGTGCTATCGGAAGGTCCTGACCAGGACGATAGGCGAACCGCCTCGTCGATGCCCGCCGCGACGCCGGTTGGCACCGCGGACGAGCATGGTCGAGCATTGGGGCGCGGCAAGGGGAACGGCGTGTCATACGCGCCTGAGCGGGATCCTGCCACGGTGCCGACTCCGGCGTCCATGGCGCCGCCAGGTCTAGATCCTGCATCGCCTGCCATACTGCGCAACGAGCCACCAGCAGGTCGAGGAAAACGCTAGAGCCGGAGACACAGGCGCTCTGCACGGTCAGCGACCGTGCAGAGCGCTTCCTTCCGCCGACGCTCCGCGCTCTTGGTCTCGAATGTTTCTCATGAACATCGGTTTATGCCACACCCGATCGGAAGCTTCCATTCTCTTGGCCCCGCACCATCCACCCTAACGGCGAGCCCCATGCAGCCTGCCGGCACAGTTGCCAGACGGAGCCTCGCTGATGTAAAGTAGAGCCTGTCGACCAGGAGTCGCAGCAGTTGGCACGAGCATTGAGTCAGCGACCCTGTCTACATTCCCGCGGAAGCTGGAATAGCGAGGACTGCGTCGAGGTCGCTTACTTAACGCCCCGCGATTTGCTCCGAGCAGAGCGAGCGGCACAAGGAACGTTAGGCAATTGGATGACGCCCCCATCGTGAAGACTAGTTCGGGCCCCGAAGTCAGCGGTCGCGTGCTTCGGGGGCTAGTGACCGTAATCAGCGTGCCGGCCCTGGTGGCGACGATACTCTGGGCGGGCAATGCTACGGCCATCAGTGTGGCTCTACGCGATTTCTCCAGTCTGGCCATCACCGAGGTGCGAATGGCTGGTGCTGTCCCGATTCTGCTGGCTCTGACTCTTCTTGCTCGTCGCCCTTTGCGCTTTCCTCGGGGGAAGAAACTCGCTCTGCTGCTCCTGGCGGGTGGGGCGTACGGGGCAGGGGTCCTGGCGGTGACGGTGGGATTGCATCACACAGCAGCGGTGAATGCAACCCTTCTCATGTCCACACAGCCTCTGCTTGCCTTTATTATCGGAGCGGTCGTAGGGGTCGAGCGACTGGCCAGGAGGCGTGTGCTCGGGGCGATGGTGGCTTTCGTGGGAGTGTCCGTTATCGTCTTTCGCCATGGCGTATCGTTGGAAACCGGCACCCTGGCGGGGGATCTGCTTATCCTCGGTGGGTCTCTGATGGGTGGTGTCATGGTCATCACCCAGGTGTTCCTCTTCAGTGAGCTCGGAGTTCTGGGGAGCACGACGCTGATCGTGACAATCGGGGGAATCCTCGCGCTACCCTTCACGTGGTCCGAACTGGTCCAGCAAGACTGGGCCGTCAGCTCGCTCTCCAGTTGGAGCGGGCTGGTCTATAGCGTCGTGCTGGCCGTGGCGGTGCCTATGTTGTTGTGGAGCATGGCTATACGCACCATTGGTCCTGCCCGAACGCTGGTTTACAACTACCTGCAGCCGATCATCGGTGCCGTGATCGCCATTTTGGTTCTCTCGGAGTCCGTCGGTGTTCCGCATTTCGTGGGTACGGCCCTGGTTCTAGCTGGCCTCGCTCTCACGCGGCAACAAACGCCGGCGCGCGACGGCTGAGATGTGGTTGCCACCTCTAGTGTCCACATAATATAGCCCCGATCTCAAAGTAAGGTTGAGGGGATACGGCTTCAATGAAAAGGTTAAATGACGCCCGGACATTACGCGCTCATTCCCCTTTTCTCAACATCCGGCCCTTGACGGGACTCCTTGGTGGCGACGAGTGGCAAGTAGAACCGGTTTCACGGAAACGTATGCAACGAGTAAGTGAAGGGCAAGCTCACCCATGCGCTGAGCGACCAACCGAAGTGCATGCTCATCCCAGGCCCACGGCAGACGGTAGAGCAATGCCTATATTGATGTCCAGAAGAGCTTTCATCGTGTTTTGTTGTCAGTCTTGTTATCAAAAGCGAACGGCCCGAGAATCATTCTCGGGCCGTTCATATTGTCTGATTTCCGAAACGGTGTCTACATGCCATCCATCTGGCGGGAGTGCGTGGCAGTCGAACCTACCCGAGATAGCGCAGGCTGCCTCGCAACAGTTCTGAAGACCGCGCATTTGGCAGTGCACCTGAGCCGCTATGCCGCGACCTCGATGGTGATAGCCTGGGGATGGTCCTCTTCTTCCGGGATCGGCTCGCCTCGTGCCTCAAGGGTTTCGACGTAGACGGCTATGGCCTCCTGCGCATTCGCGATGCATTCTGATACGGTTTCGCCCTGGGTCACGCAGCCTGGGAGGGCGGGGACCACTACGGAGTAGCCGCCTTCCTCAGGCTCGGGGTACAAGATTACGGTGTAGCGTCGCTTGCTCATTGAAGCTCCCCTTATCACAGCAGTTTCCGCAACTCGTCCGCCGAGAGACCGGCTTGGTCCAGAATGGTCTGCAGTGTCTTGGGCTTGATAATTCGCCCGGCGTGAAGAGGCAAAACGACTGCGCCGGGCTTGGCAGAGTGTACCAAGGTTAGATGCGAGCCCCGTTGGCGGTAGGACGTCCAGCCGTCATGGTGTAGGGCGGCCAGCAGTTCTTTGGCAGTGATGCGCGGAAGTCTGAGGCTCATGTGCGCCTCCCATCCCCCGTCGGAGTCAGTGATCATCAAGCTCGCGCATCTGCGGGCAGTCCGCCAACGGATTCGCTGCAACGTGAGGCGACGGCTCGAACACATGAGGCCGGGCACGACAACCTGGCGGGAGTGCGTGGGAGTCGAACCCACCCGCGACACCGCAGGGCGCCGCGCAACAGTTTTGAAGACTGCGAAGACCACCGGGCCCCATCCACTCCCGAGGCTCCGGGACGCCAGGCACGCTCTCCTTCAGCGACAGATGTGCGCAGATGGCAGCGTGGTGCTGCGTCCGTTCGGAACTACAGGTATTGTACAAGACGGAGCTGCGTGTTGACAAGCGAGGGTAACGGACGTATTGAGCCGTCGAGCATGGCTAAGGCACGATAGATGGGGCGCGTCCGCGATCTCATTGTGCTGCGCGGGCAGATGGCCTGGCTGCACGTGTACCGGACCACGTAGTTGTGGTAGCATATGGAACTACGCAACGACGTGACGCAGGAGTAGGGAAGGGCAGCATGGCAAGAGCCAGACAGGACGAAGCGCCACAGGGTCGTGGAACAGGTGGCTGGTACCGTAGCGATTCGACGAGCGGGGTTCGGTCTGGATCCACAGAGGGGTCTAGGTCAGCCGACCAATCGGGCGGGGGCGATGAGACGCTCCCCCCTGACCTCAGGAGCGTTACCGAGCAGGAGAGGGCAGGGGGGAGCCTGAGGATCAGCGAGTCCTCGTTTCGCAGGATCTACGAGGAATCTCCGATCGGGATCGAGATCTACGATGCCAACGGCCACCTGCTGGATGCAAACCGGGCTTGCCTCGAAGTTTTCGGGGTGGCTAATGCCGCGGACGTAAGAGGATTCGAACTATTCGAAGACCCAAACCTGCCGGCGGGCGCGAAGGAGAGACTCCGCGAAGGGCAAACGGTGAGGCACCAGTTCCGTTTCGATTTTGGCGAGGTTACGCGGCTTGGCCTTTACCCCACGACAAAATCGGGGACTATTGACCTTGACGTTCTTATCAACCCACTGGGTCCCGAGCGAGACCTTCCTGACGGGGGCTACCTGGTCCACGTTCAAGACATCACCGAACGCAAGCGGGCAGAGGATGCGCTGCGAAACGCGCACGATGAGCTGGAAATGCGGGTTGAAGAGCGAACAGCAGAGCTTGCTGCGGCGTATGAGGAGCTACAAGCGCAATCCGCGGAGCTACAAGCGCAATCCGCGGAGCTACAGGCACAATCCGCGGAGCTACAGGCGCAATCCGAGGAGCTACGGGCGCACAGCGAGGAAGCCGAACGTCGGGCCGCGGAACTGGACACCATCATCACGTCTATCGCCGATGCTGTTATCGTTTTCGATCAAGGCGAGATTCCCGTGCGCATGAACCTGGCCGCCGAGAAGATGCTAGGTTATAGGCTGGAGGAGTACCAGTTGGCGACAACGGAGAGGATCAAGCTGCTGCGCATGCAAACGGCGGATGGTCAGCCGCTGTCGGCAGAGAATTCGCCGACGCGGCGTGCCCAGCGGGGCGAGACGGTGCGCAGTCTGGTCATGCTTCTACATCCTCCCGATGGCAGAACGCTCTGGGTTTCTTGCAGTGCGGCGCCGATCTGCACTCCGGCTGGCGCTATTATCGGATCGGTGGTTACTCTTGCCGACATAAGCGACCTACACGAGCTTCAGGAACAGCGCGAGCGATTACTCAGTCAGCTTGACACCGAGCGACACGATCTGCAGACGATGATCGATCAGATGCCCGAGGGCGTCTTCTTCGCGGATGCTCCGGACGGACGCGTGATTGTGGCTAATCGGACGGCATGCCGTCTGCTCGGGCGCGATCTGCCGGCCGGCACGCCTATCGATCAGGAGGCGCAACGCTATGGTCTTCTTCGTCCGGATGGTCAGCCGTGTGCGCCTGATGACCTGCCGTTGTCGCGCGCCCTGCGCGGGGAGCGGGTAACACGGCAGGAGGTCGTGATACGGCGTCCGGATGATTCGGAAGTCACGGTGATGGTCAACTGCGTGCCCGTGCGGCGCGGGGAGCGCGTGGTGAAGGCCATCGCCGTCTTCCAGGACATTACTTCCCTCAAGGAGGTCGAGCGCCTGCGGGGGGAGTTCGTCCACCTCGTCTCCCACGATCTACGGAATCCGCTCACGAGCGTTTTGGGCAACGCGCAATGGCTACGTCGTTTGCTTGCTAGCAGGGGCTTGGAGAAAGAAGCCGCCATCGCCGAGGCGGTCTCGACTAGCGGCCGGCGAATGAATGCCATGATCCAGGATCTGGTGGAGAGCACTCGGCTCGAGGCGGGTGCGCTCAAGATGAACAAGGAGCAGGTCAACCCGCTCCGGCTGCTTGTCGATATCGCTGAAAGGATAGGAACCGCCGAAGATCGGGCGCGAATCCACGTGGAGCCAGTGGATAACTTGCCTCCGGTGGAGGTCGATCCCGATCGCATCGAGCGATGCATCGTGAACCTTCTGACCAACGCGCTGAAATACTCGCCGCCGGATTCTCCCGTGCTGGTCCGGGTCGCCGCTGGCGCCGACGACGCCGTCATCTCTGTAACTGATCAGGGACACGGCATCCCGCCCGAGGATCTGCCGCGTTTGTTCGAGCGCTTCTACAGGGCCAAGAAGGCGGAAAGGGTGGCCGAGGGTCTGGGGCTCGGTCTGTACATTACGCGCCTGATCGCGGAAGCACATGGCGGGCGCGTGTGGGTCGAGAGCGAAGTGGGCAGAGGTTCGACGTTCTACGTGGGGCTGCCGTTGACGTAGCGCGGTTCTGCGGGTGACCAATGCTGTATTACCGATTGCTCCATAGATGTGGCTCCGCCAGCCTGCTATAATAAGAGGGATGACCACTGCCACGCGCTCTCGTATCCGCGCTCGGATCGCGTCTCGTTCGCTCGCGACCATCGCTGTCGCTCTGCTCGCTGGGGTTGCTGTGCGTCTGGCGCTTCTGCCTGCTCCCGGCTACGACGTCGAGGCTTACCAGACCTGGGCCAGAGGGGTCTACGAGTTCGGCCTGACCAGTGCCTATCGGCTGGACTTAGATCCCTGGTACAACTACCCGCCGGGTTACCTCTACGCCCTCTGGATCACGGCTCGCCTGTTCGTCGTGCTGGCTTCCCAGCCTGACTGGAGCGGCCCGCTGCTGGCTGCTTTGCTCAAGCTCCCTCCCATCCTGGCCGACGTGCTGACGGCGGGAGCGATCTATCTCTTCCTGCGCGGCAGGGTGTCTCGTCGCTGTTCGCTGATCGCTAGCCTTGCCTATCTGCTCAATCCCGCGGTGATCTGGAATACGGCCTACTGGGGCGGCATCGACGCGCTGCACACGTTGTTTCTTCTGCTGGCCGTCATGGCTGCCGCGACCAATCGCTCCCAGTTCTCGTGGCCCCTCGTATGCGGCTCTGTGCTGATCAAGCCGCTGGGGGCCCCGGCTGCGCTGGTCGTGGGAGCTATTGCACTGCTGCGTTTCGACGCACGGCGCCTGCTGATCGGGACGCTGGCTTCGTTGACCGTCCTGCTGGCGGCCGGTCTGCCGTTTATGTGGGATGGCAAGCTGGGAGAGATGCTCACCGCGCTCTCCAACAACGTGGGCAACTACCCGGCTCTCTCTGCCAACGCGCACAACGTCTGGTGGCTGATCGCTGGGGGAGACGTCTGGAGGAACGATGGGACGCTCGCCCTCGGACCGCTCAGCTATCGGGCGCTGGGGCTTGTCCTCTTCGGGCTGGCGTCCCTCGGCGTCCTGTCCTGCCTGCGACGGTCGTCAGACGTCGGCACCATCTTCGCCGCGGCGTCCGTGCTCCAGCTGAACCTGTTCGTGTGGCCCACCGAGGTCCACGAGAACTGGTCCTACGCCGCGTTCGCCCTCCTGTGCGTTGCCGCTGCCCTCCGCCCGTCGTTACGTCCCTTCTACCTCTTCCTCACGCTGACTTTCCTGACCAACCTGGCTCTGCAGGATCTGCACCTCGAGCCCTTCTGGGACAGCCTGAACCAGGCAGGGCAGATCGATGCGCTGCGGTGGGCCAACTCCTTGACGTACGTGGTACTGGCTGCCGTCCTGGTGGGTGCGATTTGGGGGGGGAGGCGAAAAGGAGGGGCGCGACGGGGCTTTGCATTGGCTATGAGGCGGGGGACAGACTGTCCGAGGAAAAGGCGAAACGGTTGATTCTTCTTCCCCTTTTCGCCTTTTCCCCTCTTCGCCCCCGTCGCGTTACGCCCACTGCTTGATCATGGCCGCGCGCCGATGAACATAGCGGTCGGCCGCCATGGCGGCGATGGCGCCGTCCGATGCGGCGGTGACCACCTGCTTCAAGGGGGAGCGACGCACGTCGCCCACGGCGTAGACGCCGGGGACGGAGGTCTGCATCTGCTCGTCGGTGATGACGTAGCCCTGCTCGTCCAGCTCGACCAGACCCTGCAGAAAATCCGAGGCGGGTTTGTTGCCGAGTAGGTACATGAAGACGCCTGAGATGGGCAGCGACTCTTCTTCTCCGCCGCGTCCGACGAGCGCGAGCTCGGCGACCAGACCGTCGCGGCCGACGATCTCCTTCACGCGACGATGGTAGTGGAGACGCAGCTTCTCGTGTGCGATGGCCTCCTCGATGACCTCCGGCGCGGCCTTGAAGGCGTCGCGCGGGGCCACGACGTGGACGGTGTGGGCGTACTTGGCCAGGAAGAACGATTCCTCCAGCGCCTCCTGGCTCTCGCCGACCACGGCGACCTCCTGGTCCTGGAAGAAGGCTCCGTCACAGGTGGCGCAGTAGCTCACGCCCCGCCCGAGGAACTCCTCCTCGCCGGCGATGCGTGACTGGCGGGCTCCCGCGCCAGTGGCCAGAATCACGGCCTTGGCTGCGAAGGTGCCCTCGGCTGTGTAGGCGCGCTTGGTGTCTTCGCTCAGGTCGAGCGTATAGACCTGCGTCTGGACGAACTCCGCTCCGAAGGACTGGGCCTGCTCGCGCATGGAGGCGAGCAACTCCACGCCGCTGACGGTGGTTGGATACCCGGGGTAGTTGGCAATCTTGGATGTCGCGGCCAGTGAGCCGCCGAACTTGGCTTTGTCGATGATCACCGTCTTCAGCTTAGCTCGGGCCGCGAAGAGAGCCGCCGTGGCTCCCCCGGGGCCACCGCCGATCACAATGACGTCGTAGGACGCTTCCTCCATCATCATTCCTGTCTACATTCCTCCCTGCGCCTCGATCGCCTCGGCAATGACGCGATAGTCGGCCGCGCCGATCAGCTTGATAGAGCCATTGATCGCCACGATCGGCAGCGGCAGACCCTGCTGCCGCGCCAACTCCACCAGCCGAGCGTCATCCGCGTCCGGCTGGTGGAGTGCCACGTCGACGTATTCTACCGTTACCTGGTCGCCGTAGCGTTCTCGCAGGCGACCGACGATGAACGTAATATCTTCCGGCGTGCTCCACGTGTCAAAGCAGTACGTGCAGCCGTCCCGGTGGGATGTATCGTTGAGGATGGCCAGGCGCATCCTCGGTCTATTCGTAGCTTCCACCACACCACGACCGACACCCACGGGCTAATACCTCCTCTGGTTACGCGTCCATGAGAGGACAGGAAGATGGCGGTGGCGCCTCGCAATCCTCGTGGTAATGGTTCAGACCAGTGCCTTGTCGAGCTGCTTCTTCAGCTCGGGTTTCTGGCGGAAGCCGACGATGCGTCCCTTCTCCTGGCCATCCTTGAAAATGATGAGCGTTGGAATAGCCCGTACGGCATAGCGGCCGGGCGTCTCCGGATTCTCATCCGTGTTGAGCTTGGCGAAGCCCATCTTATCCGCGTACTCCTCGGCCAGCTCTTCCACCAACGGAGTCACCATCTTGCACGGTCCGCACCAGGGAGCCCAGAAGTCCACCAGGTACGGCTTGTCGGCTTCCAGAATCGATGCTTGAAAGTTGCTGTCGCTTACCTCAATGAGCTTTCCCACTGTATCTCGTATCTCCTTCTTCTCTCGTGGCGCAAGATCCTACGTCCTCGCTGGCGCCTCCACCGGAGGGCATCGGGACCCTATGTATCCGGTCAGCTTGCCAGATCGGCTGTATAATGTCACCGGGTCGCCTTCTTCGATGTCCACGCGGCCGCAAGCGGCCAGGTAGTACAGATTTGCGATAGTCTCAGAGCAGGCCAGCTGTCGGTCGACCAGGCTCGGGTTGTCTCCGAAGACGTCCCACGTTATCTCCCACGCCGTTCTGCCCTTATGGCCCAGCGTCTGTTCTACGGCCCGCATGCGCTCCTCGTGGTGTTGCTGGATCTCCGCGATGCGCCCCGTGCCGTTCTTGAAGGGACGGTAATGGCCGGGCAGGACCAGGTCCAATGGTAGTCTAGCCACCTTGGACAGGGATCTCTTGTAGTCCTGCAAGGGATTGGGTCGGGTAGCGTGGTCGCGTGCGATGTGCGGCGTAATCTTTGGCAGGACGTGATCGCCGGAGAAGAGGATGCGCCGCCTCATATCGTAAAGACAGATATGGGCCTCGGAGTGACCGGGGGTCCATATCACCTGGTAGTCATGACCGCCAATGGTCAGTATCTCGCCCTCCGTCAGACCCCGATCGTATTCGAACGGCTCGATAGGGGGTGTGTTGTTGAAGTCCTGCTCCATCAGGGCGAGTTCGTCGGCTGGCAATCCGATACGTGACCACCACTGCCGCCCGGTCGGCGACCAGTAATCTCGGTTATTGGCAAAGCGATTGGTGTTTAGAAAGGCGGATTCGTGTAGCCAAACCGTGGTGCCAAACAGCTCACGCAGGCGAGCGGATGCGCCAGCATGATCCTGGTGCTCGTGTGTACCGATCACCGTGACGATGTCGCGCGGTGCGTATCCTACCCGACTCATCTGGGCGGTCAACTCCGTCCAGACCTCATCCGATGGAAAGCCAGCGTCGATCAGCACGGGACCATCGGAGTCTTCCAGGAGGTAAATGTTTCCATGTTTCGGCCCGACTGGAATCTTTACTCGAAACCAGTGGATCCCGTCAGCTACAAGCATGCGGACTGCTCCCTCCGCTTATTATAACGAGCGCCCGAACCTGGCGCAATGCGAGGGAGCCTTGGACCTTGGTGCTGCTTCGGCACAGGCGGGTTTCTGGGGGTCTCACGGATCGTTGGTCGTGCAGTAGTTCGATAGTCTTTCCCGGTTGGCCTCTTTCAGTCGCACAAGCAGCGACTGGAACATGGCCGAGGCGACCGGCTCGCTGGTCATGATGAGAGCGTCTTCTCGATCGGGGGCATAGTAGCCCCGACGCAGGCCGGCCCGCACAAAGCTGTACTTCTCATAGAGGCGCTGAGCCACGACGTTGGAGACACGTACTTCCAGCGTCAGGACAGCCGACTCCATGGCGATGGCCACCTCCGCGGCCGCGATCAGCAGCAACTCGCCAAGTCCGAGCCCCCGATGACTCGGACGAATGGCAATGGTAGTGATGTGCGCCTCGTCGAACATCAGCCACATACCCACGTGTCCAACCACCGTGCCCTCGCCCGGAGCCGCGTAGTAATCTTCCTCCCGGCTGTGGGCGTAGAACATCTCCACAGCCGGCTTTCCCGGACCGGGCCGCTCCTGCGGCGCGCGTACCACCAGGTAATGGGCCAGCCGGTTATAGACCAGCTCTCGCTCGAAGGAACCTGGGGGCCAGGCATCGCCAAAGGACTCTCTCTCGATCTCAACGACGGCCGGGATGTCGGCTATCCGCATCCAATCCACGACAAAGCGCACGTCTTGTCGACCTCTATCTGAGCCCGCCCCGACCACCGGGCCGGCTCGCAATCCTACTACATGGTAGAACAGTTTGGGCCCTTCTGTCTAACTCCAGGTCCTGGAGGTCACTTGCCCGCAAGCGCGGATCGGTCTATGATAGGGGGCGCAGCAGAACCAGGACTTGCGCTCGTACTGGTGGTTACTTCGATCATCCTGGTGGACTATCAAATAGGAGGGAGCGGAGCTATGATCAAGCGCGTTGATCACGTGTCGATCGTCGTCGAGAGTACCGAGGAGGCCCTTAAGTTATTTAGGGACGTGCTTGGGGCGCG
This sequence comes from Chloroflexota bacterium, assembly GCA_004297765.1. GTDB lineage: Bacteria > Chloroflexota > Dehalococcoidia > FW602-bin16 > FW602-bin16 > FW602-bin16. The sequence goes on from SCTZ01000014.1 coordinate 23,112, forward strand.
CGTCGTTGCCACACAGAGTTACGAGAAGTACAGCCATGAGTGGACGATAATGGACATCGGGACAGGAGCTCAGCTTGAGCTACTGGAGCCGTGGAGAGGGTCAGGCGGTGTGTCTGATCAGTTCCTGACCAGACACGGGGAGGGCGTGCATCACGTTACCCTGGAGACCTCGGATGTCCGAGACAGCATCGCTCGACTCGAATCCGTGGGGATCGAGCCTTTTCATACCGATTTGTCTGATCCAACCTGGCAAGAGACGTTCATCCATCCGCGCCAGAGTCACGGAGTTCTCTACCAATTGGTAGAGCGTACGCACTAGCGGCTTCTGGAGTGTGACTTTCGCTTCCGCACATAGTAGTGCCCCAGCCCTGCCCATGCGACTAGCAGTGGCAGAATTGTCAGCGCGGTGATCACCATGAAGCTGATAGCGCCTGCGAGACTGCTTCGGGCGATAGCGAAAGCCACAAAAGACACGACGAGTGTGGCCGCCGCCCAGATGCCTTCCGAATAGAGAACGCCGCGCATGGTCAGGGTGTCGCCGGAGCTAAGGGGAAAGAGACGATCCTTCAGCGTAGAACGTCCCTGCTCCATTGTGCCGCCGGTCAAGTTGTCCAGGCAGATGCGCCGCAGATCCGAGACCCACTCGTCTACCCCATGCCGGTGATTCCAGTTGGACGCGTTCAGCCGTTGCCGTAGAGCCAGGGGGCTCTCCGTCGTCATCATTGCTGCCCTCCTTGCTTGTGTCTATCCCATAGATCGTAGGGCCAGCCCCTTGCGCTGTCCATGGCTGGAAGTACCTCACGGCCGAGCCATTGCGTACTTTGTTGCGGACAGCCGGCGGCCCCTCGGCGTCAGGGGCGAACACTCACCCTCGCCCTCTCCCTTTTTGCGAAAGGGAGAGGGGATTGATGCGTCCCCACCCCCACTGGTGCCAAGCCAACCCAGGGCACATTGCATGTGCCCCAACACCGCACCCCTCGTAGGGGCACATTGCATGCGCCAGGTATTGGGTTCGTAACGGCCGACAACCTGGCTCGGCGTTTCGGATTGCCGTCCTCGCCCCTTCGACGAACCGGCTGCGGTCTGCGCCACCTGCTTTCGCTGGCGGCAGACGAAGGCCATCTGTTCTTATACCGGCGCGAGCTGGAGGAGAGGGCGTACGGACTGCTGGCTGTGGACACGGTGGAGGTGAGTGATGCGATCGAGGAGCTCCGGAGGCGACGACAACTGGTGGTGGTACCGGCTATCATCGAATCTGCTCAAGCGCATCGCCTGACGGTTCCGCACGACCTGCCCTGTCCGGGCATTGCTGTCCCGTCATCCCCGCGAAAGCGGGGATGACTTTCGGACGGTCGCCGTGGAACCGCCACGAGCGCCGTGGCTGTTCGATAGCTTGTTTTGTCTTGACGGAATGTGCTATAATGCTACTTAGTGGAAAACGATATAGCCCCTCGCGCGTGCCCCAAGAGTTGTCTCCTGAAACCTCGGTTTTCGGCAGAAGGACCTTCCCTCGGCGTGGCTGCTAGTAGGACTACATCGATACCACAGATTTTACTCCATAAGGAGAGCACAATAGTGGCATACGCCGACAAGACCCTAACCTGTCGCGACTGCGGGGCGCAGTTCCAGTTCACCGCCAGCGAGCAGGAGTTCTATGCCAGCCGCGGGCTGGAGAACGAGCCTGGACGTTGCCCTGACTGCCGCGCGGCCCGCAAGGCCCAGCGTGGCGGCTACAGCAGTGGCGGCTACAGCAGTGGTCGCGGGGGTGGATATTCGCGAGAGCCGCGGGAGATGTTCCCAGCGACTTGTTCCGCCTGTGGCGCACAGACCGAGGTCCCGTTCCAGCCAAGGACGGACAAGCCGGTCTACTGCTCCAACTGCTTCCAGGGCCGGCGGGGATCCCGCTAACCTAAAGCGCGAGCACAACGAAGGGCCAGATAGCTCAGGCTACCTGGCCCTTTCTTATTCCTCTTGACAAGCAGTGATCCCTGGCCGTAAAATCGACGTCAAGCCCCCACCCCTAGGGGGTGGGGTATAGCGCGACAAGGAGCGTCGCCATGGAACGGAGCCGCCACAAGCGCGAGCTTCTCAACCGCCTGAAGAGCGTCGAGGGCCACATTCGGGGCGTTCAGCGCATGGTGGAGGAGGGGCAGTATTGCATCGACATCCTCAAGCAGACCTCGGCCATCCAGGGTGCCATCGACAAGCTCAACGTCATGCTACTGGAGAACCATCTGCAGACCTGTGTCACCACCGCCATCCGCAGCGAACGACAGGAAGAGCGGGAGCGTGTGATCCGCGAGCTGATGGACGTCTTCCACGGGGGATCGAACATCGGCCTGCACTGGCGCGAGGCGGCCGCCGAGACGTGCCATCACGTGCCGGAGCATGGTGACGCGAACGAGGCCGCGGAAACCCGATTCAAGGCTGGGCACTGCGTTAAGTCCGACTGATCTGCGCGATTGGGAGGGAGGAGCGACATGCTTCCAGAGAACAAGCGGCGCGTCATCGTCCCCGTGGAGGGATGCCCTGCGCGTCCTGCGCTACGAACATCGAGCGAACTTCGCGCCGCAAGCAGGGCGTCTCACAGTCCGACGTGAACTTCGCCGCGGAGAAGGACACTTTCGAACACACCCCGTGGTGGTAGACCTGCCGGCTCTGGTTGATGCGGTCGAGGATATGGACTACAAAGTACCGACATTGCATGCGCAGCATGCACATCGAAACGATGGAGGTTGAACATGGATACAGCGACCCTGCACGCGCCCAACATCTCCTGCGGACACTGCGTGATGGCGATCAAACGGGCGGTTGGAAAGCTTCAAGGCGTTTCGAGCGTCGAGGGCGATCCGGGCACCAAGACGGTAACGGTCAGCTACGATCCGTCGCAGGTCAATCTGCAGAGCATCGAGTCCGCCATGGCCGAGGAGGGCTACCCGGTCGCGAAGTAGGCTGGAATGGTCCAGAGCGCTTGCGTCGTCCGGATCCAGAGGGCGTTTGGATCACGAAGCACGTCAGGATCACGAAGCGCACGAAAGGGCACAGCGAAAAGGACGCGAAAGGGGTCGCCGGCTCATAGACGGTTCCCCTTTCGCGTTTTCGTGCCGTTTCGTGGCCCCTATTGGCAGGTCAGACCACTCTTCGACGCTCGTCGGTCCGGTACGAGTACGGCGCCGTCTCTCGCGTTTTCGTGATCCAAACGTTCCTCGGTGGCACGCTTTTTGCTGCCGGCCTACCGATAGTAAGGTGTGGTGTCCTGTAACGTTCGTGATGGGCACCGACGGCGGGAGGTGTCTCGGTGCTTGGCCACAGCTTGTCCGGGCGAATGAGATGCGGCGCTCTGGCGCTGCTTCTTCTTTCTATGCTTGTTCTCGGAGTGCCGCCTTCCACTTCGGAAGCGGGGCAGGGTGTCTGGACGAAGCTGGGTCTGACTGGTCAACGGGTCCAGTCCGTGGCCGTCGATCCTATTAATCCGGACGTGCTGTTCGCTGGCACGAATGGCGATGGTATCCTTCGCAGCACGGATCGAGGGCAATCCTGGGGTGACATCAACAATGGGCTGGGCAACCTCTTTGTCAATACGATAGCCATCGATCCGAGCGACTCCCGGAACGTGCTCGCCGCGACTGGTCGGGGCGTGGCTGTCGGTGATGCGTCGGCCGGGATTTATCGTAGCACCAGGCGCGGGACCACATGGACACTCCGATCGACGGGCTTCGCGAGCGCCTTTGCTTTTGATCCGACCAATCCCAATGTCGTCTACGCCGGGGGTGCTCCGGCCGTGCGGAAATCAACTGACGGCGGCATCACCTGGTCACTCTCCTTCCCGGCGGATAGCGCCATTGCGAGCCTTGACGTAACGGGCGTCGCGGTCGATCCCCATAACCCGGGCAACGTGCTGGCGGTGGGGAACGTCGAAGGAGGGACGGGACAGGTTTTTCGCAGCACCGACGCGGGGGCGACCTGGACGCTCGTCATGAGCGAGCTCGAGCCCATCTTCGACGTCGTCTTCACGAGGCCCGTTACGCCTGGTCCTTCTGTGGCCTACCTGGCTGGCTACGCGGGGATACTTCGCAGCACCGATGGCGGAGTCACGTTCAGCCTTGTTACGGAGGAACTTGGCCGCGTCAGGGTGCGCAAAGTTCTGATCAACTGCCACAACTCGAACGTGGTGCTGGGTGCCGCGGAAGGCATGGGTATCCTGCGCAGCACCGATCTTGGCAAGACTTGGACGGTGTTGGACGGGACACTTGGGAACAGGGACATCTTCGGACTGGCCATCGACACCGCCTCTCCTCAGAGCCTGTACGCGGGCACAGCCGACGGACTCTGGAGCTTCACCTTCACCGCGCTGCCGGTCCTGACGCTGTCGCCCCGGTCCGGACCGCCTGGAACGATGGTTCAGTTTGTCGGCTCGGGCTTCACGCCGGGGGGACAGGTGACGGTCCTGGTCGCATGCGGGCTTGGGACGGTCGTCGCCGAGGCACGGGCTGATCTGAACGGCGGAATTGCCGGCTCGTTCGCCGTGCCGAATCAGGGGCAGGCCGCCGAGTTTCACTACGGTTTTGTGACGATCTTCGCTCTCGATCGCGACACTGGTCGCGAGACACCATCGGCGATCTTCCTCCTGAACAAATCGACCGCCGCGGTGACGACCTCCTTTTTCGCGGAGGGCGCCTCGACTCCACCCTTCGAAACATGGTTTCTGGTGCACAACCCTGGGCCTAATGCGGCCAATCTCACCTTCACCTTCGAATTACTGGGTGGTGGCACTGTGGATCGCACCTTCAGCGCCGGGCCTCACTCGCGGTTCAGCCTACTGGCCAATCAGGTGCTGCCCAATCAGTCCTTCAGCACACGTCTTGACTCGGATCAGCCTGTCTTCGTAGAGCGAGCCATGTACGTCTCTTTTGATGGCGACATCGTCCCGCAGATCCCCTCTGCTGCGCGCGAGTGGCTTTTTGCCGAGGGTGCGACCGTCGCACCTTTTCACACCTGGCTGCTGCTACAGAATCCCAACGAGCGCAGCGCGACGGCCACGATAACGTACGTTCTGGAAGGCGGTGGGACACAAAGCCAGGTTGTCGATCTGCCGGCCAACTCGCGCACCAGCGTTTTCGTCAACGAGATCCTGCCGGACGCGGCCTTTTCCAGTTGGGTGGAGAGCGATATGCCGATCATCGTGGAGCGAGCCATGTACCGCTTTCCAGACAACGCGGCTACGGCCGACGCTGGTGTGCAGACGGCGGCGCGCCGCTGGTTCTTCGCAGAAGGAGCGACGACGATAAGCCCATTCGGCAGAAATCTTCCCACCGATACCTGGCTGCTGCTGCAGAACCCGAGCATGGCGCCGGCCTCCGTCACCATCACTCTCTACGACACGGCCGGCAACACCCAGAGCTTCCGGCAAACTGTCGCTCCGCTCAGTCGGCTCAACGTTTATCTGAACCAGCTCACGGAGTTCAGTTCCTTCGGTCTCCGCGTGGAGGCCAGTGCGCCGGTGATCGCCGAACGCTCCATGTTCTTCGGCGCGGAGCCGCGGGGAGCGACTACTGCCTTCGGGGCGCCAGGTCTCGCCACCGAATGGAACTTCGCCGAGGGCTCCACAGCGCCGCCCTTTGCCGAGCTCATCTCGGTGCTCAACCCGTCCGGCGGAGAGATGGGCGTGACGATGGAGTTCTTCCTGGAAGACGGGCAGATCATCACCCGGCAGTTCACGGTCGGACCTAGTCGCAAGTTCTCGGTGGACGTCAGCACGATCGTTCCCAACAGCGCCAACTCAGCCCGTGTGACGACCACGGCCCCCTCGGTGGTCGAACGGGCGATGTATGTCTTGAAGGGAAGGAATACGGGGGGACATACTGCGGTTGGGATACGGTAGCCGGCGATTAGGCTGGACAACTCATCTTCACAAAATCCACATATCTCCTTCAATCCCCCTTCACGTCGCTCGGGTATCATGATGATTGGAGAACAACGACGAACGGTCGGACACAGGAGGAACGAGTATGGTGAAGACTATGCGTAAGAGAGTAATGCTTCTGGTGGCGGTGGGGGTCCTGGCGGCGCTGGCCATCGCGGGGACGGTGCTTGCTCAGACTCCGCCGGGCCAGGGACCGAATCCGAGCCCGGCTCCGGGTCCGCAGAGCGGGCAGGACCAGGGGGTCTGGGGAGCCTGCCACGGGAATGGTGGCTACGGCAATGTCATGTGGCAGTCGGTTGCTAAGGCGCTGGGACTCAGTACCGATGAGCTGAATGTCAAGCTCGAGGGCGGGCAGTCGATCCGTGATCTCGCCAAGGCGAAGGGGCTCAGCGATGCGGACCTGGTCACGGCTTTCCGCGATGCTGCCAAGTCCATGATGGCTCAATTGGTCGAGAATGGGCAACTGACTCAGCAGCAAGCCGACTACATGCTCAACAACATGCAGAGCCACATGACCGATGAGACTTGGCTCTCGATGATCGACGCGATGAGCGGCAATGGCTGGGGTCATATGGGTGGTATGATGGGCGGCAACTGGGGCGGTCCCGGCGGCATGATGGGCGGCTGGAACAACGGAGCCCCGCGAGGCTCTAGCTCGAACGGTGGCATGATGGGTGGCGGCTGGGGTGGTCGCGGCGGCATGATGGGGGGACGCTTCTTCTAAAATACCACCAACACTCCGACCGGACTTCGGATCTCACACCAGACGCTACAACGTTTCACGGCAACGCCGGACAAGCGCGCTTGGCGCGTTTGTCCGGCGTTGCCACGTGTAGAAGCAATTCCTGCACCTTCTCAAGCTGCCCTCTTCCGCACACGGCCGTTATGTAAAGGCACGGATGATGCTGGCCATGAGCCTGGAGGGTGTGTGAAGCGACAAAGCTTCTCACTGGTCGCTCTCTCCTATGCAAAGGTTAGGCGATTCAATGGACGGGCCGACGCGCGGGACAATGGGTCTTAGGCTCACTATCCTGACGCGGTCGTAGTGCCGACCAGCGTGCCCATACGGATGGGACCGGAGCTGAATCGCCTAGGAGGGATGGAGTTGAAAGGAGTTCTGAGAACATTAGCCGTTCTCCTGCTGGCCGGGAGTTTGTTCGTCCCGGTGGCTGGAGGGGTGGTCCATGCGCAGATGGCATCGCCGTTCGGACCGGTGGTTCAGAACGCGGTGTCTGCTGAGGAGGGCATGGGCGCCCACCAGGTATTCGTTAGCTCGCTGGCCAAGAACATGGGATTCTCCTCCACGGGTCAGCTGATCGATCAGGTGAAGGCCGGCAAGAGCCTGCGAGATATCGCGACCGCCCAGGGCATGGACGACAAGGCCCTGGCTGGGGCGATTCGCGGTGCGGCCCAGGATAGCCTGAACGAGATGGTCAGCCGCGGCAAGATGACCAAGGATGAGGCCAGCACGTTTATGGCCGCTTTGAACGATATCACTGATACCAACCTGGTCAACGTCGCTGAGATCATGACGGCGCAGGTGCGTATGCACATGCGGAGCTACGGCCAGGACGGCGAGCGTGGTATGGGTGGCCAGGGCGGACAAGGGATGTAGTAGCGCCAATCGCGCCCGATCAGCGGGGCTCCGCTTGGCGAGGCGACAAGGGCGATACGGGCATTTCCCGTGTCGACGCCTCATCTCACGAGGGCTGCGGCCAACCTGGCATCGTTCGAGTTGGGCGCTGTCAGGTGGCAACCCTCGCGCCGATGGGGCAGAGGCGGGCTACATCATGTCTCTGCCCCATCCTTTCCAGGTTTCTCGGACGTTGACCGGAGCTCACTCCGGGCGTACAATATGCTGGAGTTGGCTCGCCCGGGGGCTCGGCTGCGGTGCGCGGTCAGAGGACGTGTAAGTGTCAAGTGTAATGAGAAGAATCGCGGTGATGACCAGCGGAGGCGATGCGCCTGGCATGAACGCGGCGATCCGATCCGTAGCGCGTGTCGCCATTGATCTGGGCATGGAGGTTCTGGGCATTCGGCGCGGGTTCCTGGGGCTGACAGAGGGACAGTTCGAGTTACTCGATAGTCGGTCCGTCAGTGGCATCATCCGCCAGGGTGGTACCATGCTGGGAACGGCGCGATCACGGTTCTTTCGCACCGAGGAGGGACAGCGGCTGGCGCTACAGCGCCTGCGGGATAGGCAAGTGGATGGACTGGTGGTCATAGGGGGCGATGGCTCGCTGCATGGCGCTCAGGCGCTGCATCGCTTGGGGTTCCCCGTCATCGGAGTGCCGGCTACCATCGACAACGATATCTCGGGCACGCTAATGGCGATCGGCGTGGACACGGCTCTCAACACGGCTGTCGAGGCCATCGACCGCATCAAGGACACGGCTAGCGCCCACAACCGGGCCTTTGTAGTCGAAGTGATGGGCAGGAATTCCGGTTATCTGGCCCTGATGGCGGCCATGGCCAGCGGAGCGGAGCTGGCTCTTGTGCCAGAGATAGACGTGCCGTTGGAGCGTGTGCTCACCGAGATGCGCAACTCTTATGCTCGCGGCAAGACACATTTCATCGTCGTCGTGGCCGAGGGCGCACGGATCAAAGCGAAGGACCTCGCGGATTACATCTCACAGGATGGTCACAGCGATAGATATGAGGCGCGCCTCACGGTGCTCGGCCATGTCCAGCGCGGTGGCTCACCGTCGGCCTTCGATCGCATCCTAGCCACGCGCATGGGCGCCGCAGCCGTGGAGCGGCTCAAGCAAGGCTTCTCGGCGGAGATGGTGGTGCTCCGGGACGGGGACATGTGGGGCATACCTCTAGAAGAGGTTCTCTCCACGCCGAGGACGCTCGATCCGAGGCTGTATGGGCTCTCAAATATCCTGGCCACTTGAGCAGTCTCTGCCGTGTAAGACTCTTTCCCTTTGGCGACTTCGTCATCCCCCGGCCCCAAGACCGCAGCAGTCGCCTCAGGCGACCGCCGCGGTCTGGCCGATCACGAAGGAACTACCGTGAAAGAGTATTAGACGACGCAGCGGAGAGGAAGAAACTAGACAAATGCGACAGTGGACGCGTTTGCTCAACGATGACCCATTGCCCTGGCTGCTGGGTGACGAGACTCCGCCTGTCAAGCATATTGCATTGCGCCTGCTACTAGATCGTCCTGCAGACGACCCGGAGGCTGTTGGCGCTCTCACCGCCGCCATGCAAGCCGACCCGATAGCGGCCGTTCTATCGGTCCAGGATCCAGAAGGCTACTGGATCAAGCCGGGCCCAGGCTACGCCACCAAGTACCGTGGCACGGTCTGGCAGCTGATCTTTCTCGATCAATTAGGCGCCGACCGGAACGACCCGCGAGTCCGTGCGGCCTGCGAGTACGTGCTTTCCCATAGCCAGACGGCCGCCGGTGGGTTTGGAGCGTCTGGCGAGGCAGGAAGTAGCGCGCCTCCGTCGTCCGCGGCTATCCATTGCCTCAACGGCAACTTGCTGCGGGCTTTGATCGGGTTCGGCTGGCTGGAAGACCAGCGCGTGCAGCGAGCTATCGATTGGCAGGCGCGCTCGATTACCGGCGAGGGCTTTGGACGTTACTACCAGTCTGGCACCAGCGGACCGGGTTTCTGCTGTGCAGCCAACGAGAAGCTACCATGCGCCTGGGGCGCAATCAAGGCTCTGGCAGGTCTGGCGCGCATTCCGACCGAGCTACGCGCGCCGCACGTTCAACAGGCTGTTCGGCAGGGCGCGGAGTTCCTGCTCGGTCGTGACCCTGCCATTGCGGACTATCCGATGGGATGGGGCAACACGAAGCCCAGCGGATCGTGGTTCAATCTGGGCTTTCCGCTCGGCTACGTCACCGACGTACTCCAGAACCTCGATGTTCTCTGTGAGCTGGGCTTCGCTGGAGATCCACGCCTGACCTTGGCGATCGATTGGTTGCTGGCTAAGCAGGACAGGCAGGGTCGCTGGACTAACCAGTACGCCTACAATGGCAAGACATGGGTGGACTTCGAGAAACAAGGGAAGGCGAGCAAGTGGGTCACGCTGCGGGCATGTCGTGTGCTGAAGGCCATATGCATATAGTGCGTCGTTCCACAAATCCAGCGGGCTAGCGGCAATTCGGTTCGTCTTTGAGCGGGCGCCAAGCCTCCTCCCAGGGCACATGCAATGTGCCCCTACAGTGCGCCTCACGTAGGGGCACATTGCATGTGCCCTGGGGGCGGGGACGGAGATCGGACTCTCACAGGCTATCGCACTTGTGGAACGACACACTTGGTCTGATAGATTCTGCTCGGTGGACAAGGCTAATGGAATACGACTGCATCATCGTCGGCGGCAGCTTCGCCGGGCTGGCCGCGGCGCGCCATCTGCACGGCGACGTTCTGCTCATCGAGAAAGGCGAGATCGGCGCTGGCCAGACCTCGGCCTGTGGGACTCCCCTAGAAGTAGTCGAGCAGCTTGGGCTGTCAGACAGTGTCCAGCAGATCCACCGCTCTCTCGTCCTGCATACGGCCAGCGCCCGGATCGAGTATCGTCTGCCCGAGCCCTACTGCACCTTCGACTACGCACGCTTCTGTCGCGGCTTGCTGACCGACGTGGGAGCCCACGTTGTGCGTGCGGTAGTGCGCGGACTGGACGGCAACGAGGTCATCACCGATGAGGGGCGCTTCCGCGGCCGCGTTCTGGTGGACGCCTCCGGCTGGCGGGCCGTGCTGGCGCGCTCCATCGATCCGGCGTTCGTGGACGCGCGAGCCATGAGCTTCGGGCTCGAGACTGAGGTTGCTGATGTGGACGACGAGGGCCTGCACTTCTGGCTGGACCCGGCCGTGGTTCCCCAGGGCATGGGCTGGTTGTTTCCGGCCGGGGGGCGCGCCCGTATCGGCCTCGCCAGCCATCCTGGTGACACCGACCTGCGGCAGCGCCTGCTGTCCTTCCTCGAGGCACGTGGGCTGGCGTGTGGATCCCGCATCCATGGCGGCTACTATCCCTGGCGGCTGCGCCCAGCCACGCTGGGCTCGTTGTTCATCGTCGGTGACGCGGCCGGCCAATGCCTCGCTCTGACCGGGGAGGGTATCAGACCCGCGCTGGTCTTTGGCGATTTCTGCGGCCGAGTGATCCGGAAGCTGTTGGATGGACAGTTGACCCACCAGGCAGCGCTTGACGAGTATCGCGGCTTCGTGTCCCAGCGGCAACGCAACTTCTCGGGCATGCTCGTAGCCCAACGCCTGCTCGACGCGATTCCCAACAAGCAGGTTACCTGGCTTGGACGTCTGGGATCCCTGCGACCGATGCGTAACCTCTTCTTTCCCTTCTACGAGCGAGCCGCCGATCCAGCGAAGTTGACCTCCGCGTCGAATCTCCTCCCGGCTGCCCGGTAGGAGTAGGCACGGCGTCTGTAACGCGGAATGGGAGCATGGGCAACTCGCCAGTTACCGTCTAGTTCAGCCAAGAGCGGCGGGAAACCTCCGTCCTCCCCCTGCGGAGGATAAGCCCCCGCCCCACAAGATACGATCGGACCAGCAGACGCACCATCCCCTCTCCCTTTCGGAAAAGGGAGAGGGGATGGTGCGCCAGCCTTTGCGAAAGGGAGGGGGGATTGGCGTATCCTCGCACCCCTGATTCCGCAATCCACATTCCGAATTCCGCATTTCCGCCGGGGGCACGCTTCTTGCGCTAGGCTCAAGGAGGATGCGCAATGAAGCTCCTTTACTCCCTGGATTCCTTCAAGCCGAACATTGACGGAGTCGCCGTTTCTATCGAACGGCAGGCGCGGGCCATGGCCGCTAGAGGCCATCAGGTCGCCATCGTGGCGCCCGGGCAGCGGTTCTCGAACTATGAGGAAGAGGAAGGGCCGCTGCGCGTCTACCGCAGGCGCTCTCTATCCCTCTTGCTCGAGCGCTGGCGCCTTTCGATTCTGCCCGATGCCAATAAGGTTCTCGATGATTTCCGGCCCGACCTGCTCATCGGGACCTTGCCTTTCCCGCTCGGCTGGGCTCTTCTGCTGGCCGCGCGAAGGCGTGGCATTCCCACCGTGGGCATCTCTGAGACGATGCCGGAATGGCTGGTATACAATCTCTCTTTTCTCCGACCAGCGGCCAGCCAATTCATCCCCTGGATGTGGCGGCTGATCGTGGGCTACTACAATCGTTTCGACTACATCGTGGGCGTGACTCCCACCGCGCTTCGCTTGCTCAGGGACAATGGGCTAACCCGCCCTGCCCAGGTGATCTCCAACGGTGTGGAGTTGGACGTGTTCCATCCGCGGCCGCTCGACCGCGATCTAGCCCGGCGATTGAACGTTCCTGACAGGCCGGTCGTGCTCTATGCGGGGCGACTCGACGCCGAGAAGTGCATGGACGTGTGGCTACGTGCGGCGGCGCTTATGGCGGACCAGGTCGATGTCCACTACGTGGTGGTGGGAGACGGCTCGGAGCGTGCCAGACTGGAGCGGCAGGCTGACGAGATGGGCTTGTCCGGAAGGATAACCTTCACAGGGTTTTTGGAGCGGGAAGACTACGTGCGCGCGTTTTCGTTGGGACAGGTGTTTGCCATCGCTTCGCCGGCCGAGCTGCAGAGTCTGGTCACATTGGAGGCCGCGGCCTCAGGATTGCCGATTGTGGCCGCCAACGCCGGGGCGTTGCCAGAGCTAGTGGAGGACGGGCGCGACGGCTTTCTCTTCGACGTGGGCAGCGCGGCGCAGATGGCCGCGCGGACGCTGCGCATCCTGCGCGACCCGGCGCTGCACAATCTGATGCGCTGTCGGAGCAGAGAGATCGCGGAGAGACATGATATAAATCGTGTCTTCGCCAAGTACGAGGCCCTCTTCATCTTGGCCGCCCAGCGCGGACCCCTGCCGCTGGACGACCTCTTGCGTGAGCCCAAGTCGGCCTGAGTTGGAATAGATCCTGAACTCGGTGCCCCCTACGAGGCCGCTTTCTCGATGGCGACTGCGAGCCGTGGCAGCGGGCTGGCTGCGGCCTCGTACAGGCGGTGATCGTCGAGCATGTCCACCACGAGCGTGGACCAGCCGAAGTCTTGGGCACCCTCCCCCACGCCGGTCAGCGGGTTGTAGTACTCCCAGAAGCCCTGCAGACGGATCATCTCCGCCGTCCTGGTGGTGAGCTCGTCGGCGATGGCGTGATATCCATGCAGGCGCAGACCGCGTGCCAGGAGCCAGTTGGTGTTGACCCAGGTGGGACCGCGCCAGATGAGATGGCGCTTTGCGAACAGTGTCGTCATGGCGTGGGAGAGTCGACCGTCAGATGGCAACTGCCGAGAGGACGGGGCAAACGATGCTTCGCTGAGACTGACCGATGGAACGGGGTAGGCCGTCCAGAAGTGTTTGGGATCGAGCACATAATCGTTGATCATCCTCTCGGCTGCACTCGCTGGAAGGGACGGTAGCAGGAAGGTCAGCAGGGAGGCCACCGTTTTCACGCGGGCCATCTGGTGCTTCCGCCCGCACAGGCTGTAGAAGAAACCGTCCGTTGGGTCGTAGCATTGCGTGAGGATCGCCTCCTCTACCCGGCGCCACTGATCGTCCACTTGCTCGGTCTCGGCGTCGCCTAGTTCCCGGCATAGCTCGGACAGAGCGCGCAGACCGAAGGCGTACAGGCAGTTGAAGCCGATATCCTCTACCACGAAGCGATCGGCGGCGAAGATCCTGCGCAGATCCCAGCCGTGCCAGGCATAGCGCAGCAGGAGGGAGACGTTCAGGACATGATAGTTGAGCGCACTGGGTTTGGCTCGGCCCAGGAGAGCGTCGTAAGTGGGCAGGTGATCCATGCCCGATTCGATGGGGAAGACGATGGAGATCAGTCCATCCCCATCCGGGTCGCGGTGGCTGGTGAAATACTGGTAATGGCGCTTGACCAGTGGCAGAACCGCTCGAGCGAAATCCGCGTCGCCGGTCGCGCGGTAGTACTCGGCCAGCGCGACGCCGAGCACCGGCGGCTGGGTCACGTTGGCGAAGTGACTCCTCCGATAGATCCATTCGGCCCCACGAGACAGTGGCGAGCGCCCTCGCACATTGCCCCAGGGGATGATGTGGGGGATAAAGCCATCCTCACGCATGCTGGACAGGAGGGTGCGCAGCTCAGCTCGAGCGCGCTGCGGGTCGAAGCGTGATTGCACGATCGCGTGGAAGCAGCTATCCCACAACCACTGATGTGGGTAGACCTGAACTGCTGGACAGGCGTAGGAGAATTCCGTCTCTTCGCCGCCGATGGCTTTCACCCCTGTTTTCTGGTTGGCCACCAGGAGGCGCTTCGCCCGCGCGTGCAAGTCACTCATCCACTCTCCCCTTCTCCCCGCCCTCGCGGGCTGGTCATGCGGAATGAGCATCTATCCTGGGAGCGCGAGCGCTCGCGCGGGCGAGACGCCCGCGCTCCCAGGCCCGCACCCCATACCGATGCACACCCCGTGCTACTTGCCATAAAGCGCGACCATTATAGCACAGTCTGCCAGAGGCGGGTAAGGCCTGATCGCCTGAATGCCATCTCGTCGGCGGGGATAGGCGTAGGTGTGTTATAATTTTTGGTCGTGTGACGTTGTGACATCGATGAATCGACGGGATAGGAATGGCGCATGAAGAAAGGCTACTTTACCTTCGTTCTCCACAGCCATCTGCCCTACGTTCGGAATGCCGGACGCTGGCCACATGGAGAGGAGATGATCCATGAGGCCCTCGCTGAGACGTATATTCCCCTGCTGAACGCGCTGCACGAGTTGAAGGACGAGGGCGTCAAGCCACGCTTGACGCTGGGGCTCACGCCCATTCTCGTCGAACAGATCAAGGACAAGGACGTCCTGGACCATTTTGCCCTCTACGCCCAGGAGAAGCTACAGGCCGCCACAGATGACCAGGCCCGCTTCGTTCGCGAGGGGGAGACGCACCTAGCTTACGTGGCCGGCTTCTATCAGGACTACTACCGCCGGATTCTGACGACCTTCAACGACTGGTATCATCGAGACGTGGTGGGCGCATTTCGGCGCTTGCAGGACGAGGGCATCCTAGAGATCCTGACAAGCGCGGCCACCCATGCCTATCTTCCGCTCATTGAGCGCGATTCCAGCATCTTCGGGCAGCTCAACCTCGGCGTTGAGACCTACCGACGGACGTTCGGCCGAGCACCGCGTGGCATCTGGCTGCCGGAGTGTGGGTATCGGCCCGCCTACTATCGTGAGGACGGTACGCCGGTATACAAGCCTGGTCTGGAGGAATTCCTGGCCGAGTTCGGTCTGCAGTACTTCTTCACCGACACTCACGTGATCCAGGGCGGGCGCATGCTGGGCAAGGTAGCCGGGGATGTCTTTGGCCCCTATGGCACGGTGCCGTCGCGCAAGCTGGTGGTCAAGGTAGATGAGAGAGCGGAGCCCGTAGAGAAGACGACCTTCCGACCCTACTACGTCCAATCCACTCACGTAGCCGTGTACGGGCGCGACGAGCGGACGGGGCTGCAGGTCTGGTCGGCCGCGCACGGGTATCCGGGCGACTACGTGTACCGCGAGTTCCATCGCAAGGACGCCGTGAGCGGTCTCCAGTACTGGCGGGTCACGGACAACAGCGGTGATCTGGGACGCAAGCAGCCCTACGATCCGAATCGCGCTTTCGCCCAGACCCAGGCGCACGCGGAGCATTTCTGCCAGTTGGTCAACGGTCTGGTGGCGGACTACCACGCTGCGCATGGCTCGCCGGGGGTTGTGGTCTCGGCCTACGACACCGAGTTGTTTGGCCACTGGTGGTTCGAGGGCGTGAACTGGCTGAAAGATGTGCTGCGCGAGTTGTCCAAAAGCGATACGGTGGAGTTGACGACCGCGGGCGACTATCTGCAGGCCTACCCGCCGCAGGAGGTCGTGACCCTGCCCGAGAGCTCCTGGGGCATGGGAGGCGGACATTGGACCTGGAGTAACGAGCAGACAGCCTGGATGTGGCCCCTGATCCACGCGGCAGAGCGGCGTATGGAGCAGTTGGTGGAGCAGTATCCCACGGCCGAGGGCGATCGCCTGACAGTACTCAACCAGGCGGCGCGCGAGCTGGTCTTGCTCGAGTCCAGCGACTGGCCCTTCCTGGTGAGCACCGGACAGGCCAAGGATTACGCCAACGGGCGGTTCCAGTCCCATCTGGCCCGCTTCAATACGCTCTGCTATCTGGCGGAGAAAGGCGATCTCGGCGAGTCTGACAGATTGGTCCTGGAGACAGCCTGGGATGCCGATAACCCCTTCGCATTCATCGACTACCGGACCTTCCGCAATCGCGAGGGGCGAAATCCGCAGGGAGCCTGGCCGGCGACGGAATAGTACTACAACGTCACTTCCTGTCATTCTGAGCGCCGCGGCGCGAAGAATCCGCGCTCTCTGCCGAACGGATGTCGAGGGGGCGGATTCCTCGGCGTGCGCGCCTCGAAATGACAGGGACGAGACGATGCTCGCTACGGTGGTAAGCCAGAAGTGACCTTGTAGTAACAGTACGACGGGGCAAAAGGGGAAAAGGGAAGGACGAGTTCGTGCCCTCCCTTTTCACCTTTTTCTCTTTTTGCCCCCGTTTTGCCCTGGATTTTTGATTCTCCATGTACGATGACACTATCACCGCTATCTCCACGCCCCTGGGTGAGGGAGGCATCGGACTCGTTCGGCTGAGCGGACCGCGTTGCCGGGACATTGTCGAGCGCATCTTCACCGGTCGCCTCTCCAACCGCAAGTTAGCGTACGGGCACGTCGTGGATCCGGATACCTCGGCTATCGTCGACGAGGTTCTGGTCGCCTACATGCGTGCGCCGCATACGTACACGCGCGAGGACGTGGTGGAGATCAACTGCCACGGAGGTCCGCTGCCCACGCAGCAGGTCCTCGCTCTGACCATGCGCCATGGCGCCAGGCTGGCCGGACCGGGCGAGTTCACCTTGCGGGCCTTTCTCAACGGCCGCCTCGATCTGGCCCAGGCCGAGTCCGTGCTGGATGTGGTGCGGGCTCAAACCACCGAGGGGCTGCGTCTGGCCGTGGCCGGCTTGCAGGGGCGTCTCTCCAACCAGGTCCGCCAGTTGCGGCAGGAGATCGTGCAGGTCATGGCGTATCTTACGGCGCGGATCGACTTTCCCGAGGATGACGTCGAAGAGCGCGACGTGCGGCCGGAGTTGACCGCGGTCGCCACGCGTCTGGAGGAGCTGCTCGCGGAAGCCGACGCGGGGATGATCTATCGGCAGGGGGTGCGCACGGCCATCGTGGGGCGGCCCAACGTCGGCAAGTCCAGTCTGCTCAACATGCTGCTGCGCGAAAGCCGAGCCATCGTGACCCCATTCCCTGGCACCACGCGCGACACGGTGGAGGAATCCATCAACATCCGGGGTGTTTCCTTCCTGCTGGCCGACACGGCCGGCATGGCCGCGAGCGACAATCCGATCGAGCAACTCGGCATCGAGCGCAGCCGTGCGGCCCTGCTGACGGCCGACCTCGTTCTCTTCGTCGTCGACGGCAATGTGGTCTGGACGGATGAGGATGCCCAGATTGCGTCGTTGCTGGGTGAGCAGACTGTCCTTACCATCGTCAACAAGCTGGACCTGCCGCGTAAGCTAGATCTGACTGTGCTGCGGCTCCCCCACGTATCTGTCTCGGCCGCAACGGGCGCGGGACTGGCGGAGCTAGAGCAGACCATGTGCGATGCAGTTCTGAAGGGGCGGGCTCGACCTGGTCAGGATCCACGTGTGAGCAACCCGCGCCACAAAGAAGCGCTGGCCCAAACGTTGCGGTATGTCCGAGGGGCCCTTGGCACGATTGATGTGGGCGCCCCGGACGATCTGGTGACGGTCGATCTCACGGCAGCGCTGGATGCGCTGGGCGAGATCACGGGAGAGGTGGTCGGGGATGAAATCCTGGAGACCATCTTCCGGGATTTCTGCATCGGAAAGTAGGTCATCACTTCGTTGTGGCATGATGCGGTTTGACACGAGCCGGCGGAGCGGTCTAATACTCTTTCACGGCAGTTCTTTCGCGATAGGCCAGACCGAGTCGGTTTCCGAAACCGACTCGGTCTCGCGGGCGCGATCACGAACTCCCAGATGGGAAAGAGTATAATGACCCCGGTGCCATCACGCCTGCGTGGGGCGGCTCAGGTCCTCCTGTCCGCGGCGGTCTGGGGCTCACTGGGCGTGGCGGTGCGGCAGATCGACGCGGGCCCGATCACGGTGGCGTTCTACCGTGTGATCTTCGCGGCCGCGGCGCTGGCGCTGCTCCTGACCATATCCAGAGGCATGGCTGGCTTCCGACCTGGGAAATATCTGCCGATGCTGGCCGTGATGGGTCTCTTCCTCTCCGGGAACTGGCTGCTCTTCCTCTTCTCCCTGTCGGTCTCCACGGTGGCGACGACGGTGCTGGCCTTCTACACCTACCCCATCTTCGTGGGACTGCTGGCGCCGCTGATCGTTGGGGAGCGACTGGAAAGAACAACCATCTACGCACTCGTTCTAGCCATGCTGGGCGTCTTCTTCACGGCTCAGGTGGGCGAGTTTGGCGATTTCAACCTGCTGCGCGTGCTCCCGGCCATCGGGGCCGGCCTGTCGTACGCGCTGATGGTTCTCCTCTCCAAGCGCATCGGCACTCGGCTATCGGCTTACACCATCACGTTTTGGGAGACCTTTTTGGCCATTCCGTTCCTGTTGATCATCTTCCTCCTCTTTTCGCCCCAGCTCCTGAGCGGGTCCGATCTTGGATGGGCGGCTGTCGTGGGGGTGGTGCACACGGCGTTCACAACCTCCTTCTACTTGGCCGGCCAACAGCATATCAAGGCCCAGTACGCCAGCGTTCTGGCCTACGTGGAGCCGGTCAGCGCCGCCATCTTCGCGGCGGTGTTCCTCGGAGAGATACCGACCCTCTCCATCTACCTCGGTGGAGCGCTGATTCTAGCCGCCAGCGTCCTGGTCGTGTTCCAGGGGCTGCTGCGATCTCATCGCCCCAGCGCTGCCAGCGCCGGCGGGACCGACGGCGGCATATCATGAGGACGGTCTTGCACACTATCGTTTTTGCCGTTGATCGCCCCTATCGTAGCACAAGTACGCAAAAGCCGGGGACGCGTCGTTTTCGGCACACCGCAAGAGCCGTGGCTGCCAGCCTGTAACGGCTGGCTAACCAACGTGCAATCGAATGGTAACACTCTGTAAACGATCATCTCGCAAGCTAGAGCTACAGCCATGGCATCTGGAGGCATCCCATGCGAGCTCTGTTTCGACTTGTCCTGGCTCTGACCCTGCTGGTGCAGATCATCGGCCCAAGTTCGGCCGCGGCGGCGCCCGGCGTGACAGCGAGTCCCGACCCGGTGTCGCAGCCGGCCAATCTCTGAGAGCCCTTGCTGTGGCTTGTGCCGAGCCCACCAGACCGACTTGGTCCTTCCGCGGAAGGACCAAGTCGGTCTTCCGCTTGCTCGCGGGAATTCAGACTGCACTGCCAGCATGCGTACTCAGTTCACTGTCATGGCTGATTGAAGCGACTTCCGCACTGTAGTTCGGATGGCTGTAATCACCGCCTTAATTGGTCGTCGCCCACCGCAGACCTCAGGGAGCAAGGGTTCGTCGTCAATCCCACCCGTGTGCTATACTCTACCCACGCCAAGATCGAGGTCTTGCTTTGGGGCGTGGCCAGGCTCGCGATCAGAAAGAGACGAGCAGGATCCGCGCGCGGCAATGTTTTGGCGCCTAAGTGTGGTGACAAGTTTTGGTTGACAATACACATGTTCTCGGCTACACTTTATAAGGACAGGTGTATGTCAATGGACTCACCGTCTGAGAGGAGAACCCGGTGACACCAAATGTCCTGCTTGAGATGGCTCCACATCAGGCGATCGAACAAATACTGTCTGAGTTTGGTCTAACCCCTGACGATTTGGCGCGGGCTCTAAAAGCTAACCCGCGCAGCGTAGAGCGCTGGCGTGTCGGAGGTACTTATCCTCAACACGGGGCGCGCAACCGTTTGGCGGAGCTGGTAGCTCTTCACCACCACATACGCGAGACTTTCTCCAGTCCGGAGGCAGCCCGCACCTGGATACATACGGCGAATCGGTACCTTGGGGGAATGACGCCAGCCGACGCTATGCGCGTCGGGCGCTTCGATGTTGTGGAGTCTGCGCTTGAAGCCCTCGACTCCGGTGTCTTCCTGTAATATCCGATAGTAGATGGCTTCTGAAGGCAGGTGGGACGCGGCGCGAGCAGTCGGCGGTTGTGCCCCGTTTCGCTGGACAGGATCCGTGTGGCGAACGCACAAGCGCAAATACCTCGCCAGTGACCCAGGCGGCTCCCATAAAGTCTCGGGCCGATACAATCGCGGTTTGGATAAGTTTCCGAAGGGCGAGGTCTGGCCCGCCCTCTACGCATCTCTCGGCGCCGAGACTTGTCTGGGCGAGATCCTGCGGCACATCGACGAGAGCACGTTGCCGATGCTTAATGATTTCAGGATCAGCGAGCTATCGGTTGAGCTAACGGTCGTGTTTGACTTTCGTAATCCGCGGCTCATAGGGCTGTCAGCCGGCGATCTCTGTCACGAGACAGATTACCGCATTCCTCAGGAGCTAGCTGCCGCATCCATCGATCGCGGCGCGGAAGCTATGTTGGTACCGTCTGCCACTCGCCTTGGTGATAACCTCATACTTTTTCCATCCAACATCCGGCCGACCTCCCGAATTGTCGTGATCGACAGTCGGGATCCGATGCTGTATGTCAGGCACTAACTGTGCCCCCTGTCGTTAGAATGTGAAGCGGTAACCTCAAGATTCGCCACCCGAAGCGTGATCGTCTTGACATTGGAGGGGAGGTGGTAATCTTATGAGTGCTCGAAGAATCGAGATGGCTCAAGCTACCAGTATGAGCGATAGAGCTCAGGCTGCCGAGTTGCGCAACTCGTACGGCTGAATCAGGACCTCGGCCGGAATTCCCAGTCCCGCGTGGAGGCGCCGGATCATCCTAATAGTCAGCGGTCGCCTGCGCTGCAGCACTTCAGATACACGCGCGCGGCTGCCGATATACGGCTCGAGATCACGACGCGTCAGACCACGGCTCTCCAAATGGTATTCGATGGCCGCAACGGGATCGGGCAACGGTACCTGGTAGTGCTTGGTCTCATAGGCCTCGATCAGCGCAACGAGCACCTCCAGACGGTCTCCCGCAGGAGTATCAGCAGCAGCGTCGTACAGTCGCTCCACCTCGGCGAGCGCGGCCTGGTAATCGGCATCCGTCTTTATCGGTTTGATATGTACGGCTTCGTCTCTCGTCTCCACATCCATGCTCCCTTCAAACCGTCTCGACGTCAATACCATCGTAGTCATGGTGGGTACCGACGAAGCGTACGATCACACGCATGGCGTGATTGTATCATGATCCCAGAATGGGAGCAAGTCGCCACTTTGGTTTTGCTTGTCCTCCTGCTTGACGCCTCTCGGCCTTCCGAGTATGATTGGTTGAGTGGTGGGGTCGCACGAATGGGATGCTGCAATCTAGGAACGACGCAGTTAGCACGTCGTTTCTCAATTGCAGCGGGGTGGCGGCAACACAGGTCGGTTACGGTAGGCGCCTCCCCCAGGGTACATGCAATGTGCCCTGGGGTGGGGATGGGAGGTCTGACGCATGGTTCGTCGTCACCGAACCGAATTGGGCTAGCGGCTTCAAAGGATGCCGCAATATAGGAACGACGCGGTCAGATGGGGGGAACGATGAGGATGAGGGATAGGGCAGAAACCATCGGCGAGCTTCGGCAGTCGGGCTATCGCGTTCTGTCAGTTCGGCAGGAGATGCGCAAGAATCTTATCGAGAAGATCCAGCGGAACGAGGAGCTTTTTCCGGGCATCGTCGGCTACGAAGACACGGTCGTTCCACAGATCGAGAACGCGATTCTCTCCGGACATGACGTCATTTTCCTGGGCGAGCGTGGGCAGGCCAAGAGCCGCATTATCCGTAGTCTGACCAACCTCCTGGACGACGAGGTCCCCGTCATTGCCGGCTGCGAGATCTACGATAATCCGTTCGCGCCGATCTGTGCCGGTTGCCGGGCCAAGGTGGCCGAGGCGGGCGACGACGTGGCCATCACCTGGCTGGGCCGCGAGCACCGCTACGCCGAGAAGCTGGCCACCCCGGACGTCTCCATCGCCGACCTCTTCGGCGAGGTGGACCCCATCAAGGTAGCCGAAGGGCGCTACCTCTCTGATGAGCTGACCATCCACTATGGTTTGATCCCGCGCACCAACCGCGGCATCTTTGCGATCAACGAGCTACCCGACCTGGCCGAGAAGGTCCAGGTCGGTCTTTTCAACATCATGGAGGAGCGCGACATCCAGATCCGAGGCTACCGCATCCGCCTTCCGCTGGACGTCTACGTCGTGGCCAGCGCGAACCCGGAGGATTATACCAACCGGGGGCGCATCATCACGCCGCTGAAAGACCGCTATGGCTCCCAGGTTAGGACCCACTACCCGCGCAGCCTGGACGAGGAGATTCGGATCGTCGAGGCCGAGCGCTCCACCTTCCCCGACGACGGTCATCGCGTAGTCGTG
This sequence comes from Chloroflexota bacterium, assembly GCA_004297765.1. Lineage (GTDB taxonomy): Bacteria > Chloroflexota > Dehalococcoidia > FW602-bin16 > FW602-bin16 > FW602-bin16. Next base: position 45,557 of record SCTZ01000014.1, read on the forward strand.
CCGCCCTTCATGAAGGAGATCATTGCTGAGGTCACGAACCTGGCGCGCCGTAGCGCGGACGTCAACCAGCGCTCGGGGGTCAGTGTGCGCGTCTCCATCTCCAACTATGAGAACATGATCAGCAACGCCTACAGGCGGGCTGTACGCCATCACGAGGAGCAGGTTTCGCCGCGCATCAGTGACCTGCCCTACATCGTCCCATCTACCACGGGCAAGATCGAATTGGAGACCATGGACGACGGCAAGGAAGATCAGCTCGTGGAGCGCCTGATCCAACGGGCCGTGCTGAACATCTTCAACCGCTATCTCGACGTGCGCCAGTTCGACGATCTGCTCGTGCGCTTCAAGGGTGGGGTGAGCATGGAGGTATCGGATTCCATGCCCTCCATTCACTACATGCAGAAGGTGGTGGAGAGCGATAGCCTGATGGCTGGCGTGGCCAAGCTCTGTGAGGACCGCACTCCGGCCAGCATCGCCTCCGCCGTGGAGTTCATTCTGGAAGGGCTGCACGCCAATCGGAAGTTGAACAAGAACAGGACGCTCGGACGGACCCAATACAGGGGGTAGAGATGGATGGCTACAGATACTCCCACTGGGACGGCTCGCAGGATCTGTCGTGGCTGGACGCCGATGCGCTGTTGAAGGAGCTCAGCGACGACATCCTGGAGCACGGCGACATCGACCATGCTATCCGGCGTGTCATGCAGCGCGGTCTACAGGGACCGATGGGCTCTCGCCTCAAGGGACTCCAGGAGCTGATTCAGCAGTTGCGTGACCGACGGCAGCAGGCGCTCAACAAGTATGATCTATCGTCTGTTATGGACGATATCAAGAAGAAGCTAGAGGACGTTGTCCAGACCGAGCGTGCGGGGATCCAGCGGCGGCTGGATGAGACCGATGAACTTATCCAATCGCCTGATGGGGCGGCTGATCAGCAATCCGCACAGGGCGACTCGGCAAAGCAGGAGCCCAGTGACGAGCAGACGTTTCGCAAGATGCTGGAACGCCTGGCCGAGAAAAAGCTTTCGTTCCTCGACCGATTGCCCGATAATCCGGCGGGGGCTATCAAGGAGCTGTCCAACTACGAGTTCCTGGACCCCGATGCCCGCCGCAAGTTCGACGAGCTTCTCAACACGCTGCAGCAGAAGGTTATGGATTCGTATTTCCAGAGCCTCTCGCAAAACCTGCAGAGCTTGACCCCCGAGGACATGAGCCGCCTCCGCCAGATGCTGAGCGACCTGAACGAGATGCTGGAGCAGAAGAAGCGCGGCGAGGAGCCGGATTTCCACGACTTCATGCAGAAGTATGGTGACTTCTTCCCCGATCAGCCCCAAAGCCTGGATGAGCTAATGGAGAACCTCCAGCGGCGCCGGGCCCAGATGCAGTCTCTGCTGGATAGCATGCCCGCCGACCAGCGCAAGGCGCTCCAGGAGATGGCCCGCGCTCTGGTGCAGGATCCGGCCATGCAGCAACAATTGGCCGAGCTGGATGGGAATCTGGAGCAACTCTTCCCCAGCAGGCATCTCCGCAACCGCTATCCGTTCCGTGGCGGCGGTCCGTTGTCGTTGACCGAGTCCATGGAGCTGATGGAGCGCTTGCAGCAGATGGACGAGCTGGAGCGGCAACTGCGGCGCGCGGATGATCTGTCCGGTTTGGAGCAAATCGACGGGGAAAAGCTCGGCGATCTGCTGGGAGAGGAGGCGCGCCAATCCTTCGAGGAGCTGCGGCGACTTCTGGAGAAACTCAAAGAGGCCGGCTATCTGGAGCAGAAGGGCAACCGACTGGAGCTGACCGCGAAGGGCATGCGCCGCATCGGACAGAAGGCTCTGGATGACATCTTCTCTCGCATCAAGAAGGATCGCTTCGGCAAGCACGAGACCAGGTTCCGCGGCGCGAGCGGCGAGCAGGACGTGGAGACCAAGCGGTACGAGTTCGGCGACGCCTTTCATCTGAACTTGGAGCGCACGCTGATGAACGCGGTGTTCCGCGGCGAGAGCGACCCACCGATCAGGCTGCGTCCGGACGATTTCGAGGTCTACCAGACTCGTCTCTTCAGCCACTCGTCCACCGTGGTCATGCTCGACATGAGCTGGTCCATGGCCATGCGGGGGAACTTTCTGGCGGCCAAGAAAGTTGCCCTGGCGCTGGACAATCTGATCCGGACGAAGTTTCCGAAGGACACTATCTACCTGATCGGCTTCTCACGCTACGCCGCGCAGATGACGAGCGAGGAGTTGATCCGCTCGACCGTGGACGAGTTCGCCTATGGCACCAACATCCATCAGGCCCTAATGCTGGCGCGCAAGCTGTTGGGCCGTAACACGGGCGGCAACCGACAGATCATCATGATTTCCGACGGCGAGCCAACAGCGCACACTGAGGGCGGTCAATCCTTCTTCTCGTACCCGCCCACGCCGCGCACGGTCCAGCTTACCCTGCGCGAGGTCCGACGTTGCACTCAGCAGGGCATCACCATTAACACGTTCATGTTGGAGAACGATCACTCCCTGGTGGATTTCGTCAACCAGCTCACCCGCCTGAACCGCGGTCGGGCCTTCTTCGCAACCTCGGACAGCCTGGGCGAGTACATCCTGGTGGATTATTTGAGCAGTAAGAAGCGGCGAATCAGTTGATAGGGATGGCTCGTGAATCGGAGACATCTTCCTGGCGAAAGGCCGTTGGGCGCGATGAATCGCGCCCCTACGAGGTGCCATCGGGCCAACTATCCGATTCCGGCAACCTAGCGCATGCTCTGCCGTAGGGGCGCAATTGATTGCGCCCAGCGGCCTTTCGCATACAGATTTCGCAACTTCCTGAGAGGTAACCGTGACACTACGACTACTCCTGGCACGGCATGGCCAAACGCCCTGGAACGTGCAGCGACGGATGCAGGGCTTTTCTGACGGCGACGGCAATGAGTTGGACGAGACAGGGCTGGAGCAGGCCAGGCTGCTGGCCGTTGGGATGCGGACCGAGAGACTCGTCGCGGTGTACGCCAGCACGCTGAGACGTGCGATCCAGACGGCGGAGCCAGTGGCCCGAGAGCATGGGCTGTCGGTCCAGACCGATCCCGACTTGCGCGAGCTCAACCAGGGCGAGCTGGAGGGCGTGACGGCCGAGATGCTGATGGAGCGCTATTCCGAGCTCCTCTCGGTCTGGCGATCCCAGCCAGCTGGTGTGCGCATGCCCGGAGGGGAGACCCTGGAGGAGCTGCAGCACCGCGCCTGGAGAGCGATCTTGCGCATTGTAGAACGGCACCCCGAGGGCTCCGTGCTGGTGGCTTCCCACAACTTGACTAATCACACCATCCTCTGCAAGATCACCGGCTGCCACCTGAACGAGTTCCGTGAGATCAAACAGGACTCCGCTTGCCTGAACGTGATAGAGTGGCGAGAGAATGGCCCCGAGCTGGCGCTGGCGAACGACACGAGGCACCTGCAGATCTCCGAAGGTGAAATGGGCGCTCGTCGCCATCAGGTCTAGGTGAGGGGGCGTAACAATTTCATCGCCTGGCGCCTTTTCCCATTGCTTACTCTCACCCCTCAGCTTGTGCTATACTTCGGCGTGCCCATCATGGAGCGAAACACACGCATGCCAAAACCCAGAGTAGCCATCGAGACTCTCGGCTGCAAAGTGAATCAGGCCGATTCGGAAGCTGTGCTCAGGCAGTTTGTCGACCTCGATTACCAGGTCGTCGCGCCTTCTGAGCCGGCCGACGTGTACGTGGTGAATACCTGCACGGTCACGCATGTGGCCGATCGCAAGTCGCGCCAGCTCATCAGGCAGATGCGCCGCCGCGGGGCGGAGCCTATCGTGGCGGTCATCGGCTGCTTCGTCGAGACCGCAGGAGAAGCGCTGGAGCGACTGGATGGCGTCGATCTGATCGTCGTGGCCAGACAGAGGGGCGACGTGGCGCGCCTGGCCGAGGAGTTGCGCAGAGAGCGCCTGGGCAGCGGTAGCTCGACCGAAGTTGGCGATGGAGAGCCCTCGGCCGTGGAAGGCTCACTAGACGTGGTGACCGGCCTCGAAGCCGTGAACGAGCGAACGCGGGCCTTCGTCAATGCTCAGGAGGGCTGCGCAGATTTTTGCACCTACTGCATCGTTCCGACCGCGCGCGGCCGGCCGCGCAGCGTGCCCGCGGAGCAGGTCATTTCCCGCGTAGCCGAGCTAGCTGCCGAAGGACGCAAAGAGATCGTTCTCACCGGCGTCAACCTGGGCACCTACGGCCGTGAGCCTGGTGCTACTGCCGACAATCCGAGCCTGGCCGGACTGGTCCGGAGGATTCTCGCCGAGACGCCGATTCCGCGCTTGAGGCTGTCCTCCATCGAGCCGCACCACCTTGACGACGAAGTGATCGCGCTGCTGCAGTCCGACCGAATCTGCCGCCATCTGCATCTGCCGCTTCAGAGCGGTAGTGATAGTGTGCTGCGGCGCATGGGGCGACGCTACACGACGGCCCAGTTCGCGGCCCTGGTCGAGGCGATTCGCGCTATCTCTCCTCTGGCAGCCATTACCACTGATCTCATCGTGGGCTTCCCAGGTGAGACGGGTGATGAGTTCAGAGAAGGGTATGCCTATCTGGAAGCCCTCGACCCGGCGGGCATCCACGTCTTCAAGTACTCGCCGCGCGCTGGCACGCCGGCCACGCGCCTGCCTGATCAGGTCTCGGAGCACGTGAAGAAGGCTCGTAGCGAGCGGGTGCTCAGATTGGCCGAAGAATGCCGCGCGCGCTTCTATGGCCGGAACCTGGGACAGAGCCTGGATGTTCTCTACGAGTTCGCGGAGACCGCCGCCGGCGGCGAGCATCGCTGGATCGGTCTGACCGATAACTACGTGCGCGTGTCTGTCGCGGATCAAGGCGACCTGCACAATCGCATCTTGTCCACGCACCTAACGGAATGTGAGGGGCCGTGCGTGTCCGGAGAAGTGGAGGCGTGAGATGAGCTGCGTCTTCTGCCGCATCGCGGCGCATGCGGAGCCGGCCAAGATCATCTACGAAGACGACGAGATCATCGCCTTTCGCGATGCCTATCCCGAGGCGCCGGTCCACGTGCTCATCGTACCCAAAGAGCATATTCCAACGCTTAACGATTTCGGCGAGGAGCGTGCCCTCCTGTTGGGCAAGCTCGTTCTCACTGCCAGGCGTCTGGCCGAGCAGGAAGGCATTGCGTCCGCCTATCGCGTTCAGACCAACGTCGGCCGCAGCGCTGGACAGACGATCTTTCACTTTCATATTCACCTGACGGGCGGTAGGAGGACGACCATCTGATGCATTGTGCTACGTTTATCCGATCCGGGGAGGGCGCGATGAATCGCGCCCCTATCCTGTTGAACGGGCAGTAATATGGAGACATTAGAGGCCAAGCTGATCATCGAGAGCCTGCTCTTTGTCTCGCAGGAGCCGGTCCCTGTCGATCGTCTCTCGAAGATTCTTGAGCTGTCGGAAGGCAAGGTCGAGAAGGCCCTGGGAGAGCTGGCGACGGAGTATCGCGATCGGGGGCTGCGGCTGCAGCGCGCCGACGGTGCTGTCCAGCTCGTCAGCGCACCAGAGGCGGGCACTTTCATCGAGAAGTTCCTGGGTCTACAGCCAGACGGGCGGCTTTCCACGGCCGCCCTTGAGACGCTAGCCGTTGTGGCCTACCGGCAGCCGATCACCCGCGCGGCCGTCGAGGCGGCGCGTGGGGTGAACTCCGATCGAGCCCTATCTACCCTGCAAGCCCGCGGACTGATCGCTGAGGTTGGTCGTCTGGAGACAGTCGGCCGGCCGGTCCTCTTCGGCACGACCTTCGAGTTCCTCCAGCAGGTAGGGCTGGAGCGCATCGACGACCTGCCGCCCCTGCCCGCCGGAAGTGAGCCGTCCGCTAGCAGTTTGCCCATCGAAGTGAAGGTAGAGCGCTTGCCCTCTTGACGCGCGAGGACGGGCGCAATCACGATATCGGTCACGGGGTGAGTCAACAACTTCCCCTTGATTTGATGCCCCAAGGGGAGCGAAGCACACGAGGCGATTTTGGGTTAGCCTATCCACTCACCATGCCGTCCAGCCAGCATCGATCGGGATCGTCGCGCCGCTGATAAAGCGTGCGCTGTCAGCGGCCAGAAAGATGGCTGCACTCACTACATCACTCGGCTCCGCCATTTCACCAACCGGCGAACGCAGCATCAGGTTACTGTAGATCTTCGCGTTGGCGCGCAGCCCCGCGGTGAAATCAGTGGCGACGTAGCCGGGGGCGATGGCGTTGACTTGGATGTTGTGCTTTGCCCACTCCACGGCCAGTACCTTTGTTACCATGTCGCCGCCACCCTTGGAGGCGCAGTATGCTACGAGCCGAGGCAGAGCCACGTGAGCGCCGATGCTGAGCACGTTGACGATCCTTCCGTGCTGCTGCTCGATCATCACTTTCCCCGCTGTTTGACAGCACAAAAACAGGCCCTTTAGATTAACGGCGATGATTCGATCCCAATCCTCTTCGGACATCAGTTCCGCACGCACGTAGGCGGGGCTGATGCCGGCGCAGTTGACGAGAATGTCGATCTTGCCGAACGTGGCGATGGTGGAAGCGACCATGCCTTCGACATCCTCATGTTGGCTGACGTCGACCTTGAGCGCTAACGACCGGCGCCCGAGAGCGGCGATCTCAGTGGCGACCTGCTCGATCTCGCTCGTTGTGCGGGCGGTGACTATGATGTCTGCACCGGCGGTGGCAAGTCCAAGGGCGATCTCGCGCCCGATACCGCGCCCGCCACCCGTGACGATAGCAACTTTGTCGGAGAGCGAAAAGGTGACTATAGACATCTACTTACTCCCTGCTGTTCGTCTTTCTGGCTCGGGATGGTCGACAGGATTCACGATGCGCTCGCCCTGGCAACAGATCTCCAGCTCGAGCTTGCGCAAGCTCTCGCGATACTGGTCACCTGTCATCATGATTCGAGTCTCCTCACGTTCGTGTTCTCGTCCCGTCCTTGGTCCGGTCTCCCCTCGAAGCCAGGCCGCACCAAAATACCCTGCTAAGTGGTCTGCTGATTGAGCATAGGCAAGACGCTTGCGTATCAATCCGCGGGCTTCACGGCAAGGCTCCTGTCCAGGACTGGCGTTGTGATGCTATGGATCGCCTGGCCACGCATGTCCAGAGCCATTTCGCCCAGTACTTCGCTCAACGTTGGATGCGCGTACACGTTCATCCCCATTTCCCATGGGGTCGACTCGAGCAGCTTCGCCAGAGTCGGTGCTGCAATCAGCTCGGTAACATGGGGACCGATAAGGTGTACACCGTGGATCTCCCCGCTGTGCGCATCGCTGACCACTTTTGCAAAGCCGTCGACCTCGCCGGCAATCAGGGCGCGCGAGTTGGCCCGGAAGGGGAAACGTCCCACCTTCACCGCGAAACCCCGGTCGATAGCTTCCTGCTCGGTCAGTCCGACGCTGGCCATCTCGGGGCGCGAGTAGGTAGCCCGCGGCACGCGATTTTGATCGAGCGGCTCGGTCGTGAGCCCGGCGATGCTCTCGGCTGCTACCAGTCCCTCCGCCATCGCCTTGTGCGCCAATTGGATGCCTCCAACGATGTCGCCAATGGCGTAGACTCCGGGCCGGCTCGTTCGCTGCTGCTCATCAACGCGAACGAAGCCTCGCTCCATCGCCACATTCAGCGCTTCCAGACCGAAGTCGTCGGTGTTGGGACTTCGACCAACTGCCACCAGCACCATTTCGGCCCGCAGCGCTTCTGCTTTGCCCTCTCGTTCCACGTCGAGCGAAATGCCGTCTTCGGCAACCAGCAAGTTGCCTGCTTTCGCTCGGGTAAAGACCTGAATGCCCCGTCGGTTGTAGATGCGTGCGAGCTCGGCCCCGATCTCACGATCTTCCAGAGGCACGAGGGTCGGCAGCATCTCCACGACCGTCACCGCGGCCCCGAAGTCGTTGAAGACGGAGGCGAACTCGACGCCCACCGCCCCAGCTCCTATGATGATGATGCTCTTGGGCACCGCAGGTAGACGCAGAGCGTGGTCGCTGTTGATGACCCGCTTGCCGTCAAAGGGGAAGCCGGGAACTGCCTTTGGCGATGAGCCAGTGGCAAGGATCAGGTTGGCCGCCTTGATCGTGTGTTCCCCTCCATCGGTGCCACGCACGACGAGTGACGAGGGTGATCTCAGAATCCCATGGCCGCTCAGCAGCGCGACCTTGTTGTTCTTGAGAAGGGCTTCTACGCCACGGCCAAGCAGGGCGACGATCCGCTCCGTGCGCTTGAGCAATTGCGGATAATCCAGTCCGGCATTCTCGACCGACAGTGCGTACTCCTGCCCGCGTCGCAATCTGGCCAACAGATTGGCCGTTTCCAAGAAGCACTTGGTAGGGATACAGCCACGATTTAGGCAGGTTCCGCCAACCTTGTCCTGCTCGACGAGCACGGCCTTCATTCCTAGTTGGGCCGCTCTGATGGCAGCCACGTAGCCCCCCGGACCACCGCCGAGGACGGCAACGTCATAGTCTTGCTGATTCAGATCGTCGGCGCTTGCTCGCATTTGCGTTAGTCTCCTGTCCAGGTCTTGCCACAGGTTCCGTTTAGGACAACCGTCTTCACGCCTCTATAGAAGGAGGGTGAAGGGCTTCTCCAAGAACCGCTTGATGGTGCGCAGGAATTCGGCAACTGGCGCGCCGTCGTTGACCCGGTGATCGAACGTCAGGCTCAGATACATCATGGAGCGTTTGCAGATCTCGCCCTGGTAGATCGCGGGCTTCTCGACGATTCGGCCGACACCGAGGATAGCCACCTCCGGCAAATTAATGATCGGGGTGAAAGCGTCGATCTCGTAGCTGCCGAGATTGGTGATAGTAAATGTGCCCCCTGAGACGTCCTCCTGGCTGAGTGCGCTCGTTCTGGCTCTGGCGGCCTTGTCCCGACTCTCCCGGGCGATGCTTGTAACATCTTTCTGGTCGGCGTCGTGTACTACCGGAACAACCAGCCCACCTGGAACGGACACGGCCACGCCGACGTTGACGTGCTCGAGTAGCTGTATCTCGTTCTCGCTCAGCCTGGCGTTCATGTTGGGGTGCTTGCGCAGGGCGTGAGCGACTACCTTGACGATGATGTCGTTGTAAGAGATGCGAAAGCCGATTTCATGCTCGCTTGCGAATACGATCTGCTCGCGCATTCGCACTAGCTCGGTCACATCTGCCTCGGTAGTGTGAGTTACACGCGGAATCGTGTGGGCGCTCTGAGACATACGCTGGGCGATGATACGCCGCAGGCCAATGAGCGGAATACTCGATGCGACCTGAGCCCGCGGCGGAGGCAGCGCCTGGGCCTGCGTAACAACTGAGGATGGCGTCGTGGTGGAAGGAGCGGTCTTCATCGCATCGGCCGTTGCGAGGACATCCCCGCGGGTGATACGCCCGCTCTGACTGCTGGGTGCAACCTCTCTCAGGTCGATACCCAAATCCCTGGCAAGATTCGCGGCCAGTGGCGAGGCTTTTACGACCGACCCGACGCATTCCCCGGCTGGCGCATGCTGGGCCCCGGCAACGCGAGTGACGAAGTCGAGCACATCTCTCTCGATGACGCGTCCCTCTGGGCCGGTGCCCTTGATCAACGCCAGACCAACTCCGTGCTCGCGCGCCAGTCGCTTCGCGAGAGGCGAGGCCTTGATGTAATCTTGCCTCTCCGTCGCCAAAGGTAGGGGAGAGGATGCGGCGGTCGGTGCCATCTCGACCGGTGATTCCTCATGGTCGGGCTGGCCGTCCGCGGACACTGCTTCACCAGCCTGTCCGATCCAGCAGAGAGTATGAGTGACGGGAATAACCGTGTCTTCCGAGGCGACGATCCGCAGAAGAATCCCTGCCTCGGGCGCCTCGACCTCTACATTGACCTTGTCCGTTAGCACCTCGACCAGGGAGTCACCCTTCTCTATCGCATCGCCCTCTTGCTTGAGCCAGCGAACAATTGTGGCCTCTGTAGTTGTTAGTCCTAAATGGGGCAAAATGACGTTCGTTGCCATTGCGAAACCTTCCCACGAGAGTCTATCGACACCACGCTTCCTCTCACACCAGCCCTCTGATAACCCGCGCTATCTGCTCCTCCCCCGGAACATAAGCCTTCTCTAGAACAGGGCTGTAGGGAACGGGTGCAAATGGGGCACCAATCCTCTTGACGGGTGCATCCAGATAATCAAATGCTTCGTCGGCGATCACTGCCGCAACCTCTGCACCGGTGCCAAATGGGCCAACCGCCTCATGAGCGATGACGGCCCTTTTCGTCTTCTGAACCGACTCGATCACAGTCGATTGATCCCAGGGGCTGATTGTTCTCAGGTCGATAACTTCGACGCTGATCCCTTCGCCTGCCAGGAGTTCGGCACTCTTCAGTGCTTTGTGCACCATTTGTCCAGTGGCCACAACCGTCACATCCTGTCCTTCGCGTCTGACATCAGCGTGCCCTATTGGTATAGGCACATCTCCCTCGGGCACTGGGCCCCTGGATCGAAGCAGTGCTTTGTTCTCGACGAACACCACCGGACCATTATCTCTTATGGCCGCCTTCAGAAGCCCCTTTGCATCTCGAGGCGTGGCTGGAGCAATAACCTTGAGCCCTGGCACGTGAGCAAACCACGCCTCCAGGCTCTGCGAGTGCTGCGGACCTGCAGTGAGGCCCGCACCGGCGAGAGTTCTCACTACCAACGGCACTGCCAAACCACCGAACATGTAGTGGCTCTTGGCTGCCTGGTTTACAATCTGATCCATGCACAGGGTGATGAAATCCATGAACATTATCTCAACGACTGGCCGCATCCCTGTCATGGCCGCCCCGACAGCCAATCCGACGATTGAGTTCTCAGCAATTGGCGTATCGATTACCCGCTTCGGGCCGAAATCGTTCAATAGGCCTCGAGTGATGCCGAACGTGCCACCTGCCAGCGCTACGTCTTCGCCCAATACCACCACTCGTTCATCCCGTGCCAACTCCTCGCGGAGAGCCGCGTTAATAGCCTTGGAGTAGCTGATCTCGTTCAAGTCCCTCTACCTTCCTGCTGGCACGCTTGATACACGCTTCACTGCTGGCGCAGTTAGGAGCCTATGCCGAGTAGACTCCGACCAGGATGTCGTCTGGATCTGGCATCGGGCTCTCTATGGCAAAGATAACGGCATCCTCGACGCAGGCCGTCACCCGCTCGTCGATGGCCGTGATCTCCGAATCGTTTAGTCCCACCTCTTTGATGAGCCTGGTTCTGAAATGCTCAATCGGGCATCTCAGCTTCCACTCGGACACTTCTTCTTTGGACCGATACACTTCGGCATCACCCTCGTAGTGCCCGCGCCAGCGATAGGTGCTCAGCTCGAGCAGACTCGGACCCTGACCGTTCCGGGCCCTGTCTACTGCCTCGCTAGTTGCCTGATAGACAGCTGTCACATCGTTGCCGTCTACCAGTATCGCCGGAATGCCGTATGCCGCGGCACGGTCCACCACGCGGCCGACACTCATGTGTGTCGACTGTGGGGTCATCTCAGCGTACTTGTTGTTTTCGCACACGTAGACTATCGGCAACTTCCATATTGCCGCCATGTTCAATGACTCGTGAAATGTCCCTTCCGAGGAGGCGCCTTCCCCGAAGAAACAAACGGCTACTTCCTCCCTTTCCCTCAGCTTGGAAGAGAAGGCAGCTCCGGTAGCTATGGGCAATCCTGCTCCAACGATGCCGTTGGCGCCCAGGATGCCAATCTGAGGGTCACAGATGTGCATCGAGCCAGAGCGCCCCCCACCGTAGCCAGTCTTCCTGCCCAGCAGCTCGGCCATCATCCTGCGCAAGTCCGCCCCTTTGGCTATGCAGTGACCATGCCCCCGGTGATTAGAAGTTATGTAGTCGCTTGGTCTGAGGGCTGCGCATACTCCGGTTGCACAGGCCTCCTGCCCTATGTACAGGTGCACGAAACCCGGAATCAGTCCCTCGGCGTACAACTGCCTCGCCCGTTCTTCGAACAGACGAATGGTCAGCATCTGTGCATACAGCTCGATCAGCTTGTCTCTCGCGATCTCCATCTTTTTTCCTAGTTTCGTCTCATGTTTCTGAGTGCGCCACCCCGAGAATGCCGCAGGACGGTATTGTTGCGGCGCAGCTACTGGTGCCACGCCGCAACAATACTCAAGGGAGAGAAGGAATTGGCGTCCGCCCGAGTGAGTCAAGCCTCGTGACAGGAGTGCTCGGGGCAGACCGACCTCAAGAAGCTGCCGCGTGGCAGCGCCTCGGCTGCGAGTTACTGGTTTCCGTCTGACGCGTGTATTTCTGTCGAGACCGTCGGAGTCGGTCCAGCCACACCCAAGTGATCACATGGTAGCTGGCTAATAGACGTCGACGCCTCCGTTCACGTCTATGCAGGCGCCCGTTATGTACGATCCTTCTTTGGAGGCGAGAAAGACCACCGTTCCAGCGATATCGTCGGGTGTCCCAAGGCGCGCGAGGGGCACGGTGAGCCTCAACTGCTCCGTGACCTCTTCCCTGGTCACTCCTTGACGCGCGGCCTCGTCCCGAGCGTGATGCACGTGCATCTCGGTAAACATGTAGCCGGGCCGTATGCAGTTAACCCGAACCGAATGGGGAGCCAATTCCACGGCCGCGCTCTGGGTTAGACTAGCCACCGCCGCCTTCGTAGCACAGTAGACGGCGAAATGGGGATGCCCCGACTTGCCGTAGAACGAGCCGGTGTTGATGATGCACCCGGCACGCTGATCGCGCATGACCCGCGCCGCTGCGCGGATTCCGTTGAAGACCCCTCTGAGGTTGATGGCGACGACACTGTCGAATAGCTCGTCAGACGTATCGGCCAACTCGAACATGTGCTGTGTCACGCCGGCGTTGTTAAAGACGATGTCTAGTTTGCCAAGTCGGTTCACCGTCTGATGCACCAGCTCGTCAACCTCTGCCGCAGAGGTAACGTCTGTTCGCAGAATGAATCCCTGGTTGTCCGGATTAGCTGCCTTGACTTCGGAGAGGACAGCCTCAAGCTTGTCGCTCTGAATGTCAGCGAGGACCGTGTGCACGCCTTCTTTGGACAACCGGATTGCTGTTCCCTTGCCAATTCCTTGCGCTGCCCCGGTGATGATTGCAACCTGGTTCTGCAAAATAGCCAACATATTACTATCTCCATGCATGCTTTGTTGCAGCCGTCTGGCTACATGACATGGCTGCGCAGGCCGAGTCCTGACGCCAGGTCCCGGCTAGTCATTCATGAGCATGACCTTGATGCACTTGTCTCTTTGCGAAGCTAGAGCGAATGCCTCTTCTGCTCGAGAAAGCGGAAAATCGTGCGTAACCACCGGGGTAATGTCCAGGCCGCTTCGATTGAGGAAGGTAAGAGTTCGCTCCCACACGTACGGCGACCCAACGATTCCCTTCAGGTTAAGTCCTTTGATCTGGATCTTTCCCATTTCTACGGAGATTGACTGACCGATCCTGATGCCGACGCAAGCGATGCGGCCGTTGTTCCGAGCCACATCGAGGGTTGCCGTTAGAGCAGCCTCGGCCCCCGACGCTTCGATGATTAGGTCCGCACCAAAGCCGTCTGTGAGCGCCTGGACACGCTCTGCTACCTGCTCCTCGCGTGGGTCGATCACTTCCGATGCGCCCAGCCGCCGACCTACCTCCTGGCGGGAGGCCATCGGCTCGACCAGAATCACTCGTGCCCCCATCGCGCTGCCAGCGGCGACCGCAAACAGGCCGATGGGCCCGCCACCAAAAACAACCATCGTCTCGCCCGCGTCTACCCCGCCCATCGCGCAGATTGCGCCATACGACACACTAAACGGCTCGACGAGCGCACCCTGCTTGAAGCTCACTCCATCAGGCAGCTTGTGCAGCCACTCCGGGCGCGCTTTGGTGTACTCGGCATCGGCGCCGTTGATCGTGAACCCGAAGTGATCGGCGTTGGGACAGTTCGTGAAATTGCCGGATTGGCAGATGACACAGGAGTTGCAGCCGATGACTGACTCTCCGACAACGCGATCCCCCGGCTTAAAGCGGGTGACGTTCTTGCCTACTTCGACTACTTCTCCCGACCACTCATGTCCGGGCGTAATGGGATAGCTGAACGGAATGATGTACCGCCCCCCGATGAGCTCGTAGTCAGAATGGCAGATGGTACTCGCACGTGGACGAATCAAGACTTCGTCCGGTGCAATCACGGGGGCTGGACTGTCCTGTAAGCGTAGGTCATTTGGCCCGTTGATCACGACGGCTTTCATGGGACCTCCTTTGAACAATTTCAGTTTTTGGTAGGTCGACCGTATGATATGAGCTTTGGACATTGGTGGGGGCAGACGCTCCTAGCCTCCAGTTGTCGAGTGTCATTAGCTCTGTGGCTTTGACTCGCTTCCCCTCGCCCGATTGCTGATTGCTAGGCGAAGCGGCTGGTGAGACCGCCGTCCACAATCAAAGTGATGCCAGTGATAAACGCAGCCTCATCGCTGGCTAGAAAGAGCGCTGCTTTGGCAATATCATCAGGAGTAGCAATACGACCCAGAGGGTGCTTGGAAGCCACCTCTCGACGAGCCGCGGCCGGATCTTCAAGGCTGTTGAAGTATCCTTCGACCATCGGCGTGGAGGTGTACGTAGGGCACAGCAGGTTCGCCCGAATGCCATACTGCGCATAGTCCATAGCGATTCCCTTGGTCAATCCGAGGATCCCCGCCTTGCTGGCGTTGTAGACTGCATGAAGGGGATTCGTGCTCCCAAGAGAGTTGATGGACCCGGTGTTGACGATCACTCCCGATCCGCGCTCACGCATATGTGGGAGGACGTACTTGCAGATCATGAAGGGTCCGCGCAGGTTGATCCCGATGACCCGCTCAAAGTCCTCCAGTGTGTAGTCCTCGGTTCTCTTGGCGATGCTTATTCCAGCATTGTTGTACACGATGTCGACGCGCCCGGCCCACGCTATGGTTTGCTCAATCAGACGCTGGCAATCATCAGACGAGGTAACATCGATCTTGAGGTAGTTCGCCTCCAATCCCTCGGTCTTGATCAAGGAGACCGTTTCCTTGGCATTCTCCTCGATGATATCGGCAACCATCACTCTTGCGCCCTCGCGAGCGAAGGCGAGAGCCCCTGCGCGCCCCATGCCGCGCCCTGCCCCGGTAATAATCGCTACTTTGTCGGCCAATCGATTACCCGCCATGGTGCATGTTCCTCCCAAGTCGAAAATGTCGGCCGCTCGCAACCATTGTGGTCGAACACTAGAGCAGCCCTAATACCAGACGCGTCCCCCGGTAACGTTGATAGCCTGCGCTGTCATGTAGGCGGAGTCATCAGAAGCTAGAAAAGCCACCACTTTCGCAATATCGTCAGGAACAGCTAGTCTACCCATGGGCACCTGCGACACGATATCCTGGCGCATTTCGTCCGCGGTGACGCCAAGCACGACAGACCTGTCGCTGAAAACAGAACCCAACAGCGCTGTATCCGTCGCTCCAGGACACACGCAGTTGACTCTGATGTTATGCTGAACCATTTCATGCGCCATGGCCTGAGTCAATCTGATCACCGCCGCTTTGGAAGTGCTGTACGCGGGAATGCCTGGCTCGGCAAACTTGCCTGCCTGTGAGGCGGTATTGACTATCACGCCGCTCTTTTGTCTTATCATGTGGGGCAGCACAGCCTGAGAGCAGAGGAAAACGCTCTTGACGTTGACGTTCATTGTCAGGTCCCACATCTCCTCCGTCGTCTCCAGAAGCAACGCCTGGGGAAGGATCCCAGCGTTGTTTATCAGGATATCGATATGTCCGTACCTGTCGACGACGTCAGACACAACCTTGTCGATCTCAGCTTTCTTCGTCACATCCATCTGAGCGGCGAACCCGTTGTTCTCTGGATAGCTCTGCCGCAGCTCTTCAAAGGAAGAAGACACTTTCGCGTTCACATCAGTGATTACGGTGTGCACTCCAGCGGCAGAGAGCCTTCTGGCAATAGCGAAGCCAATCCCCTGAGCGGCTCCGGTGATCAGGGCAACTCTTCCTTCGGTCATCTTCACACTACCTCCTCCATCTGTTTTGTGCTGGCATGCGTCGCAAGACGCCGGGTGCCAAGATAAAGAACGAGCTAGCACCTGCACCAGGTGTCGCGCCTGGTCAACACATATTCTGCTTCTGACGAGGCCAGGTGAACAGCTTACTGTCTACTTGGAGAGCAACGAGCCTCGGCTAATGACCGCGTCGATTGTTGTGGCGAGAACCAGAATTCCGCCGGTCACTGCCATCTTGATCTCGGTAGACATCCCCAGCAGGTCCATGCCGTTGGAGATGCTCCCGATGACGAGCGCGCCAAGTAGGGCTGCCCATACGGTACCCCGTCCCCCAAATAGGCTCGTTCCGCCAATAACGGCAGCGGCGATACCTTCAAGTAGGAGCGTGCCACCGCCCAACCCGACCGATACTCCAATCAGGCGCGAAGCAGCAACGATGCCCGCAATGGCGGACAGCCCGCCGGCAATCATAAAGGCCGCGGTCTTGATTCGTAGGACTGGGATCGCCGCCCGTCGCGCGGACTCTACACTGCCGCCTATGGCAAACATGTAGAGGCCGAATTTCGTTTGGGTGGTCACGTATGCGAATATGGCAAGCAGAACGAAGAAGATCAAAGCAGCCAACGGTACGCCACGGTACTGGTTCAGGATAGCAACTGCTACTGCACACAGCGCACCTACAGTGACTGCGGGTGCCACTACCTGCCTTGAGAGCGATGCGGCAGTACCAAGCTTCTGCTTCTCGCGGAAAGTCTGATGACGGAGAAGCCCAAACGAAAGGGCTGCCACAATAGCGAACAGGAACCCAATCGACGCAGGCAGATACTCACCGGCGATAAACTCAAGTCCCGAGCCAAGAAGATTCACATTCCCTGCTTTGGGGAGCAGGGCCATCTGTGCACCACCCAGGGCAAGTGAACCGCCAAAGGTCACCAGAAACGACGGCGCGCCAGAGCGCGTTATCCACACGCCCTGGATAAGGCCGATTGTCACTCCAACAAGGATGGCTGCAGCAACTGCCAGCATAGGCGGCCATCCCAACTGGAGTGTCAATTGGGCCGTCAAAGTCCCGCAAAGTCCGCTGATTGCCGCGATGGACAGGTCAATTTCGCCAACGATCAGGACGGGTATGATAGCTAGGGCAATGATACCGGTCACTACGCTCTGCATGAACAAGTTGGTGATATTCCTGCTCGATACGAATACCGGCGACAGGGAAGCGAAAATGAACCAGATCGCCAGCAACGCTATCAGGACTGGCAGAATACGCAAGTCCCCGGCAAGCAGCTCGAACAAGCGGTGCCGCGTCATCCGCGGTTTCTTCGTGCTTGCGGCTGGCGGAGTCGTTTGAACGTAGGTTGCCATCACACCCTCCTAACGGCCGGATAACCGATGTTGATCCTGCCAACTTTGGTTCTTGCTTGCTACTCGGGATTCGCTGAAGCCACGGTTGCGCTGCACGTTCTGTCCGGCTTACCCCGCCGCAACACTGTTGATCCCCGACTTGTTGTCGCCTCGGTAGACGCCGGTTACCGCACCCAGGACATCATCTGGGTTCACGTCACCGCTGAACTCAGCTACTTTCTTCCCCAGCCTCAGCACAACGACACGGTCAGCTATTGCCTTCACATCGCTAAGGCTCTGAGTTACCATAACAACCGCCCGGTGCTTCGCGCGCAAGCGACCGATTAGCGCCATGACCTGGGCCCGTTGGAGGACGCCTAGAGCCGCCGTAGGCTCGTCTAGTAGTACCACCTTGGGTTCCCATAACAATGACCGGCAGATAGCAACGGCCTGTCGTTGGCCACCCGAGAGCTTTCCTGCCGGAATCCTTAGCGAACGGATAGTCGTAACTGACAACTCACGCAGCACCTGAGCCGCGTGATGTTCCATGAGGGGGCGGTTGAGCCGGGTTCCCAGCGGATGTACTTTCTCCCGACCAAGAAAGAGATTCTGCACGGTATCCAGGTTGTCGCATAATCCCAGGTCCTGGTAAACTGTTTGAATTCCCAACGAAAAAGCGTCACGTGGGTGCCGGACATCAACGCGCTTACCTGCAAACCAGAACTCGCCCTGATCGGCCGGCTGCAGCCCCGACATTACCTTCATCAACGTGGACTTTCCAGCCCCATTGTCTCCAACCAGCCCGACCACCTCACCAAGGTATAGTCGGAAGTCCACCTCATCTAACGCCCGC
>SCTZ01000196.1 GCA_004297765.1 Chloroflexota bacterium
GCCGGCTTCCTTCAGACCCCACCTCACGATGACGCCCTTGCCTTTGGCTAACGGTTCGGTGCTGCCTCCACCGTAGAGGACTTTCACCTCCAGGTCCGCGCCCATGCCGGGCGCACCCCCGCCCCCAGGGCACATTGCATGTGCCCTGGGGTGAGGCTTGGCGCCTACTCAACGACGAGCCGAATTGCCGCTGGCCCGCCGAACATATGGAACGACACGCTTACTCGATCGACACGATATACGCGTAGTGCGGCTGCCCGCCCGCGACGACCTCTACCTGAAGGTCCGGGTAGGCGTCTCGGACCAGCCGGGCCGCGGTCGCGGCCCGCTCGTCGCCCACGCCATGTCCCGTATACAGAGTGACTAGCTCGGCGTTCGCGGCCTGGGCGGCATCCAGCAGCGCCAGAAGGGCTTGCTCGTTCTCGGCGCTCGTGGCGACAAGACGATCGTCCAGCAGTGCAATGCTGTCCCCTTCGCGCACCTCGCGACCGTCCAGATGAATTGAGCGCGTGGCACGGGTGATCTCGCCCGTGCGCACCGCGGCCGCCGCCTCCACCATCAAGCGGGCGCTCTCCTCGGGTGCGCTCTCCAGGTTGAAGGCCAGCAGAGCCGCGACGCCCTGCGGAATGAAACGCGTGGGGACGACGATCAGCTTCTTGCTAGCCATCCCGACCGCTTGCTGTGCCGCCGGGATGATGTTGCCGTTGTTGGGCAGAAGTATCACGGTCTCGTTGGCGGCCCGCTCCACAGCCTCCAGCAACTGCTCCACGCTAGGGTTCATGGTCTGCCCGCCGGGCACAACAAGCTCAGCGCCCAGGCTGAGAAAGACTTCCGTGAGGCCGGCTCCGGCCGCCACGGCGATGATCGAGACTTTGCCCGTCTGGCTCGCGGCCTTGCGGGAGCGAACAAATGTCTCGTGTTGCTCCTGCATGTTCTCGATCTTGATTCGACTCAACGTGCCCAGACCGGCGGCATAACTGAGGACCGCGCCGGGGTCGAAGCTGTGCACGTGCACGCGGATCATGCTCGGATCGCCAACCACCAGCGTGGAATCGCCCATCCGCGCGATGCGCTCGCGAACGGCGCCCACGTCCAGGGCATCCCCGCTGAGCAGAAACTCTGTGCAGTAGCCATAGATCGGCTGATCTTCGGAGACGTGGGTAGCGGCGTACTCGGCGGCGCCCAGGGCCACGGGCGCGCTGGCCACCCTGTCGATCTCCAATCGCCCCTCCAGAAAGCGGAGCATGCCATCCAACAGGAAATACAATCCCTGTCCGCCGGCATCCACGACGCCCGCGGCGCGCAGCACATCCAGAAGCAGCGGCGTGCGCGCGACGGACTCCCGAGCCTCCTCGGTGGCGGCCCGCAGAACCTCCGCCGCGGTCGCGCCGGCTTGCGCGGCTGACCTCCCCCGCTCAGCTGCCTCACGCATGACGGTCAGCATGGTTCCCTCGACGGGCGCATAGACGCCCCGGTGCGCAGTCTGGGCGGCCTCCTCGAGCGCCGCGGCCAGGCCCGGACCATCCAGCGAGCGCCGGCCCAGCATGCTGGAGGCCAGACCACGCATGATCTGGGACAGAATGACACCGCTGTTTCCACGGGCACCGAGCAGCGCGCCACGCGCGGCCGCCTCGGCCACCTGGTCCAGGTCATCAACAGAGAGACCGTCCACCTGGTTCATGGCAGATCGCATAGTGAGAAGCATGTTGGTCCCCGTGTCGCCATCGGGGACCGGAAAGACATTGAGCGCATCCACCACAGCGGCGTTCTTCTCCAGCCAGAGCGTGCCACCAATCAAGGCGCGCCGGAGCGCTGCACCGTCACAGTCTTCTATTCTTGTCGAAGTAATCTGGTCATCCACCGAGATCTGCCACCGCCATTAGCCAAGCTGCCCGCCGATTGGCGGGCAGTATTGTCTGGTGCCGTCGAAATGAGAGAATGCCTTCTTGTCAGGAGCCACGGAAATGTGCTATCATGGTGCGGTTTGATTCTACTCAAAACGCCAGCCCCAGTCAAAAGGAGGCCAAGCACTTGGCAGGGAAATGCGATATCTGCGGCAAAGGCCCGCAGTTCGGTCACAACGTTAGTCACTCCAAGCGCCGCACCAACCGCGCCTGGCAGCCCAACACCCACACAACCCGCATGATGGTTGGCGGCCAACTCAAGCGGGTCTCCGTCTGCACCCGCTGCCTGCGTACGCAACTCCGCAAAGCCAGCGCGTAAGCGCGAGAGGGGGCGAAAAGGGGAAGAGGCGAATTGCCCCTTTCCCCTTTTCGCCCCCTTAGAACTCTGCCAGGTTTGCCCGTAGCCTTGCGATAGCGTCGGCGACGGGCTCTTTCTTGCTGTAAACGGCCGAGCCGGCTACGAGGATGCGGGCGCCGGCCTGGGCCACGCGCGGCGCTATCTCGGCGTTTATCCCGCCGTCCACCTCGATCTCCGTCTGCAGCCTCAGCGCATCCAGTTGTGCACGCAGCCGGGCTATCTTGGACACCGCTCCCTCGATGAACGACTGTCCGCCGAAGCCCGGATTCACCGACATGATCACGGCCAGATCCAGGTCGGGGAGGATCTCCTCCAGGGCGCTCAGCGGAGTGGCCGGATTGATGGCCACACCCGCGCGTACGCCCAGCTTCTTGATGGACTGCACGATCCCGTGCAGATGCGCGGTCGCCTCGGCGTGGACCGTCAGAATATCCGCGCCCGCGCGCGCGAAGTCGGCCACGTAGCGCTCCGGGTTGAGGATCATCAGGTGCACATCCAGGGGCAAGGTGGTCGCCGCGCGGATCCACTCCACCACGACCGGTCCGATGGTGATGTTCTGGACGAAGTGGCCGTCCATCACGTCCACGTGGACGTAATCGGCGCCCGCGGCGGCGGCCTCGGCGATCTGTTCGCCCAGGCGACTAAAATCGGCTGAGAGTATAGATGGAGCGATCTTTATCATAGCGACCGCATTATAGCGGGCAGGTCGATCGCACGCAACCGCGCTGTCATGATGTATTTCCGGCCGTCCGCGCGCCTCTACCAGATGTAAACAATCGCGAGACCCGGGCGCAACCCTTGGAGGGATACGTCATGAGAATGGCATCTATGCAACAAGCACCTGCCATAAGCAGGACCGGCATCTCTGCTCTGACTCTGGCCACAGGGCTGACCGCGACGGTCAGCGGGGCGTATCTGGCCCTCTGGGTGCTCCCTCTTCGCCTGGTCTTCGTCATCTTCGAGCCAGCCCTGTTAACCGGCGACGCCTGGCCCGACCTGGCGGCCTACCTTCTCTCCTGGCTCGCCATGCTGGCCGGCGGAGTCATGGTCTATCGCACCCTCGGCCACAAACGCGGTCGATCGCCGCTGGACCGCAGCCAACCATACATGCACGCCCATGCAACGATCGTCATCCTGACCTGGCTCTGGGCGGCTGTCTTCTGTCTGTGGTACGTGAGCTCGCTAGTGATGGAGAGCGCATGGCTCGGCTGGGCTGAGGGGAGCGTGAGCGCAATTATCGCCTGCGGCATCGCCTCGAGCGCCCTGGCATTGAGGCGTACAGAGATATACTCGCTCCGGATGAAACTCCTCAACAAGGCGTACCGTCTCGGCCAATTTCGGATCGGCGATCTCGGCCACTTCCGTTGCCATCTGTCCTCCATGCTCCGATCCCAGCGTTTAGGTCGTGCAGTAGCGTCAGATCGGAATCCAGTCGAATTGGTCCAGCCAGTCCTCCGCTGAACTCGCGGCCCAAATGAGCAGCAATGTTTCAACCAGCGTGATCATTGTTCCGCTCTTCTTGACACGCATCACACCCCAATGGTGTCTCCCCCCATCGAAATGCTCGACGATGTGCTGTGGCATGCTGGCGCGATTGCGAGTGATGAGCATGCGCCGATGTTCCTCTACGTAAACGAGGATCGCTGGGTCCGGCGTTCTCAATGGTGGGGCGGTCGGATCCCCAACGCGCAAGATGTCGATGCTCGGCTCGCGCCTCAATAGAGCGGCCCGTACCTGCACTTCCATGTTCTCGTCGAGCAAGAAGCGCACTTTCACGCCGAGCGTTGCTCGTGCGCTGCCCTAAGTGCGCGCAGACGCTGGACGGTGGGGGAAGGCTTGCTCGCCCAATCCTGGTACTCGGCCTCGTCCAAGTCGGTGACCCGTTTGAGGTAGACGTCGACGGCGGCTTTGTTATGCCAGTAGTAGGTGATTGTCGCGTGTATCTCTTCCAGGGTGAGGCCGGGGAGGTCTTGTGCTATCTGCTCCGGGCTAACCCCCTCCAAGTAATGGCCGAGGATCTGTTCAATTCCTATGCGAAGACCCTTGAGACGGATATCATCTGCACCGAGAAAATCGAAGTAGTCCTCAAGTTGCATCTCCGCGATACTCCTCTATCACAAAGAGAATCGATTGCCTACCAGGCAGCATACAGGGCATAGCGGCTAACAAGGAAATCACACGTCTTCCTTGTTGACAGACAATCACGTCCGTAACGCCACTGGCCCTTGCCACTACGGCTATTCTAGCACAGGCAGTCCGTAATTGCCTCTCCGCCGCGTCGTGTGGGTGTGCGTCAAGACTCTGCGGTGACTGGGAGAGCGCGGACTGCTGTCAACGGATTTCGGGGTCGGATTGAGCGGACAGCAGCAAGAAGCCCGGTCCCGCTCATCGCTCCACCTCCTCCGTGAACAGCGCCGCCCGCCCCGGCTCGCGCTCCGCGACCACCGGCTTGGGATGGCGGACGGCCTGGGCCGCCAGATAGACCAGCGGCAGGGTGCCGCCCAGGATCATGAGAGCGTCGCCGGGCAGGCGGGTCCACTCCAGGAAGTGGACGACGTCGCCAAGGACGAACTCCAGGCTGCGGGCGTGCCAGTAGCCGTTTACGACGCTATCGTTGATCTGGAGTATGCCGATCGGAAAGAGACTGAAGATAGCCATCCAGGCTAGACCGACGTTCAGCGACCAGAAGGAGATCTTCTCGGCCGTGGTGCTCCAGCGGTCGGGACGGACGATGTAGCGCAGGGCGAACAGAAGCAGGGCGATGGCCAGCATACCGTAGACGCCGAACATGGCCGTGTGGCCGTGGTTCACGGTCAGGTTGGTGCCGATCTCGTAGTAGCTGACGATGGGTAAGTTGATCAGGAAGCCGAAGACACCGGCTCCCAGGAAGTTCCAGATCCCCACGGCCACCAGGAACATCACGGCCCAACGGTGCGGGAACTCGTGGGGTGTGCCGGTGGAGACGTTGCCGATCTGCAGGAAGCTCCAGGCTTCGAAGGTTAGCAGCAACAGCGGGATGACCTCCATGGCCGAGAAGAAGGCCCCCAGGGCCATGAACTCGGCGGGCGAGCCGTTGAAGTAGAGGTGGTGCAGGGTGCCGATCACGCCGCCCAGCGAATACAGCAGAATGCTAAGGTAGATCACACGTGTGGCCACGCGCTCGGAGATGATGCCCAACAGCACGAAGGCGTAGGCCACTGTGGCTGTCGTAAAGAGCTCCAGGAAGTCCTCCACCCACAGGTGCACGACCCAGAAACGCCAGAAATCGACCACCGCGAAGCCGCTGCCGGGGTCGGCCAACAGACCCACCGCGTAGAAGACCGGGATGGCCAGCGAGGCGTAGAAGAAGAGATAAGGCATATTGCCCGGACTTTCGCCGCGCAAGACCGGGCGCAGTCCCCGAAAGATGATGAAGGCCCAGAAGAATAGTCCGACAGTGAGCAGCACCTGCCACAGCCTGCCAAGATCCAGATACTCCCAACCCTGAGCGCCGATCCAGAACCATAGCCCGCCCAGCAGGTTATTCACGCTGGCCGCCTCTCCCAGCAGGCTGCCCACCACCACCACGACCAGTGCTACCAGCAGCAGATACGCCAGATGCTTCTGTCCCTTCGGCTCGTGCCCGGCGATCAGAGGGGCGATGAAGATGCCCGCGCCCAGGTAGGCCGCCGCGACCCAGAAGATAGCCAACTGGAGGTGCCAGGTGCGGGCTAAGTTGTAGGGCAGAAACGCGGTGAGGTTCAGCCCGTAGAACGTTCCCATGGGATCGGCCCTGTAGTGGGCCAGCAACCCGCCGTAGAGTGTCTGGGCCAGGAAGAGCAGCGCCACTACTAGAAAGAACCAGCCCGTCGCACGCTGTCCGGGAGACAAGGCCACGTCGCCCGGAGGACGGAAGCGAACGCGGCGCCTTTCGCTCTCCTCTCCTCGCCAGCCGAGCCAGTCGTAGCGTCCGAAGAAGAACAGCACCAGCCCCGAGCCCCCCAGCAAGGCGATGATGGAAAGAACGCTCCAGACCAGCGCGTCCGAGGTAGGATTGTTCCCGGCCAGCCTCTCGGGTGGCCAGTTGTTGGTATAGGAGTAATCGAAGCCGGGACGGTTGGCCGTGGCGGTCCAGGCCGACCAGGCGAAGTAGGCAGTCAACTGATGTAGCTCGGCCGGGTCTCGGATATAAAGTGGTGGCACGATGTTCTGACCCTCGGGGTTGTTGAAGCGATCGCTGTAGTAGCTCCGCAACGTCTCGAAGGTCAGCGCCTGTCCGATTGTGAAGGTCAGTATATCCGCGCTCGGATCGTAGCGGTTTTCGTGCAGCTCCTGGACCACGCGCTCGGCGGCCGAAGGCGATCCCGGCAAGGCTGGCTCTGCCGCGTAAAGGCGGTTCATCTCCTCGGACTGTATGTGCAGATACTCAGCCGTGAAGTCCGGTCCCAGGATCGCCCCGTGGCCGAAGAGGGAACCGTACTCCATCAGAGCGTACTTCTCGAAGACACCCTGTCCGGCCTGCACGTCCTCGCGCGTGAAGACCACGCGCCCGGCCGGATCGACAGCGCGACCGGGAATGGGCGGCTGGTCGCGGTAGATGGTGGTGGAGAGGAAGCCCAGCACAGTGAACCCGATCACAAAGGTAAGGAGAGAGGCCTCCAGCCAGCGCCGAGAAATGACCATCGCCCGACGGCGGGGTTGTTCGTCCATGGTTCACCTCTTCCAGAAGGCATCCGCCAGCAAGCTCCGTGCCATGAGGCGATAGGTTATCCCTCTGGTGTGCGCTTGTCCCTGCGCGGGACGGCATGAGTGCTACAATAAATGATGAGGAAGTACTTCGATTTCTGTCTCGGAGGTCGGCGAGGATGCCGCGCGCATGGTCATGGTTCCTCACGTTGGCCATTCTGTTTGCGGTGCTAGCTGGGGCAGCCGTTTCAACGGCCGCGTGGATTTATCAGATGCAGACGGCCATTGTGCCATAGGACGGTTCATTTGAACTACACGTGAGGAGGAACGTATGGCACAGCCGAGCGAGGTCGGTCAGCAGGCCGAGATCAGCAGACGGCGTTTTCTGAGCGGGGCGGTGGCTGTCATCGCCAGCTTCATCGGCGGGGCCATCACCATTCCGGCCATCGGGCACATTATCTCTCCCGCCCTCAAGCCACCGGAAAGCCCACAGGTGTCGGCCGGCAGCGTAAACGACTTCCAGTTGCGCCAGCCGAAGAGGGTCGACTTCTTCTACTACAAGACCGACGGCTGGATTGAGGAGCGTACGTCCGGCTCGGCTTGGGTCGTCAAGCTGAGCGAAACGCAGTTCAACGTCTTCGATCCGCGCTGCACGCACCTCGGTTGCCCGTACGGCTGGGACGCCGAACGGGGTCAGTTCGTGTGCCCTTGTCACAACGGCATCTTCAACATCAACGGACAGGTATTGGCCGGTCCACCGCCGCGACCTCTCGACCGATTGCAGTATACCGTCCAGAAGGGGGAGTTGATCATCAAGCAGGAGGTGCAGCGTGCCTGATCTCTACACCTGGATCAACGAACGTCTGGGGGTCATGCCGGGGCTATCCTACGTGGTCCATCGCAAGATCCCGTCCGGCGTGAATTGGCTCTACACCTTCGGCAGCGCGACCCTGTTCCTCTTCACGCTGCAGGCCATCACGGGCGTCTTGCTGGCCATCTACTACTCGCCGAGCCCGGACCACGCCTATGCCAGCGTGCAGTACACCATGCAGGACGTTACCTTTGGCAGCCTGATCCGTGGGATACATCACTGGGCGGCCAGCGGAATGATCGTGATGATCGTCGCGCACATGCTACGGGTATATTTCATGGCCGCGTACAAGTATCCGCGCGAGATGAGCTGGATGGTCGGCGTCGTGCTGCTGGTGCTCACCCTCGCCTTTGGCTTCACCGGCTATCTACTACCGTGGGATGAGAAGGCCTACTGGGCCACGGTGGTCGGCACGAAGATCGCCGGCTCGGTGCCATTCGTCGGCGACTGGATCCTGCGCATCCTGAGAGGCGGACCCGATCTAGGGGCGCTGACCCTGAACCGCTTCTACGCTATGCACGTGATGCTGCTCCCGATGGCCGCGACGTTGCTCGTCACCGTGCACGTGCTGATGGTCATCCGTCAGGGCATCAGCTACCCACCCCGGCGGGACGAGTAGGAGTGGACGATGGATCGCATATCCGGCAAACCCAGCAGAAGAAGCACCTACCTAGACCGCGCCAAAGAGACCATCGCGCGCGGGCATGCCTTCTTCCCGGAAACGGTCTTCAAAGATATCGTCGTGGCCGCTCTGGCGCTGCTGGTCATGATCGCGCTGGCGACCTTCCTGGGTGCTCCGCTCGAGCCTGAAGCCAATCCAGCGGGATCATCCAAGCCGCCCAGGCCGGAGTGGTACTTCCTGTTTCTTTTCGAGGTCTTGAAGTATTTGCCCGGCGAGCTGGAGTGGATTGGAGCCGTGCTGGTGCCGACGATTGCCCTGATCGCGCTCTTTCTCCTCCCTCTCTACGATCGAGGATCCTGGCGGCATCCGCTGAACAGACCGCTGGCCACTGGGCTGGCGGTGGTGGTGCTAGCCGGCATCGCCGGGCTGACGTATGCCGCCGCGACCGCACCAGCGCCGCCCGCGGTCGGTGCGCCGGGTCCGACCACACAGCTAACCCCGCTGGAGTTGCAGGGCAAAAACGTTTACGCCAGCCACAGTTGCCCCGTCTGCCATCAGATCAACGGCGTGGGTGGAAACATCGGTCCCGATCTCTCGACGGTGGGCCGTCGCCTCACGGCCTCCTGGCTGGTGGCACATCTGCAGACACCGTCCGAGATCGCGCCGGGCACGCGCATGCCCCAGATCACGCTGACCAACGACGAGCTCATGGCCCTGACAGCCTACCTCTTGAGCCTGACTCAGCCGGAGACGCGCACTCCGGCTCAGCTCGGGGCGGAGATCTTCTCGGTCTACTGCAACTCCTGCCATCCGGGAGGAAAGGCGGGCGTGGGTCCATCTCTCGTCGGTGTGTCTCCCGAGGCGGTGACACAGGCCGTCCGCGAAGGCAGGGCAGGAATGCCGGCCTTCGGCCCAACCGTGATATCCGACGAGCAGCTAGCCCAGGTGCAAGCTTACCTGCATACGGTGCGGTGATTTGGCATTGAGGATGTGCCGAGACCGGTCCTTGCCTTTGGCTCGAATATCTCGTACAGTTTCACGCAGTACAGTGTTTCCGATGCACTCATGCGCGTCATTTACAATCACGTCTGTTCGTCTGTCATTCTGAGAGCTTGTCTTTGTCATTCTGAGCGCCGCAGCGCGAAGAATCTCCCCGGGGCGCCTCGACAAGAGTCACGAGGAGATCCTTCGCTGCGGCTCAGGATGACATGAGTCCGCTGAAAAAAGGTGGTTGGGTCGGAGCCGGTGGGGCAAACACCCCAAGAAACAGCCCATTCCATGGGCATCATCCCTATTCTGGCGTCTATGGGAAGCCTCAGTGGGGAATGTT
>SCTZ01000197.1 GCA_004297765.1 Chloroflexota bacterium
CCGTTGAAGCGGTAGTATTTGGACCACTCGCTCCCAGCGTAGCTCGTCGTCACGCCGGAGGCACGGCTGATCGTCAGGACCACGTCGTCCAGTTGCAGCCTGGACCAGCCACCAACCGGACTGGTGGTCTCGAAGGTGAGGGCCGTCGACTGGGTGCGGAACCTCCCATCGCTCAATGCATAGGTACAGCGCTGCCATGTCCAACTGGCGGCAGGACAGGAGACCGAGGGCATGATGGTCTCTTCTGTCCCGTCGTCGTACTTGGCGTAGACCCGCTGCGTTCCTCCGCTGGTGCTGCCAGTGTGCCAGAAGTCGACGGTGGCACTGTTGACGTAGACCGTGTCGATGATGGTCAGAAACTGGCTCAGTTCTCCTACTCAAGGACCTTATCTCGCACCCGACGATAGGGCCGGATACCGGGAGCCTTCCGACGGAAGTAGTCAAGTACCTCTTTCTCCTTTGCCACTTGCCACAGATTCACGAAGCTGGGCGACAGAACGTATAGGATGCCGCCATCGCTCAACTCCTCGACCCGCCAGCCCGGCGCCCCCAACAGAAAGTCGCGGCCATATCTTTCCACATAGGGAGGTCCGAAGAAGTTCGCCCAGAAGAGGTACGCGATCTTTCTCGCCGGCACGTCCTGCTCCCTGTACAGCCTCTCCCCGGACTCATCCAGCCAACCGTATTCGGGGCAGAGGTGCGGGTACACCAGCTCGGCGAACCGCAAGAAGCCGGTCGCCACCGCGTCAACGCGCTGGACATCGACGTAGAGCGGAGCGGTCTGGGAGTTCCTCGTGGCTGCGTCAACCCGCCGCATGTCGACGTAGGAGATGTCGCAGCCCACCGACACAAAACTGCCGTCCTGGACGAAACCCAGGCCAGGTCGTTCGCCCACCGGGAATAGCTCGTGCGCTATGTCGGTCGGCCAGATGCCGCCCTCGTTGTTGATTTCTCGACTCGGATCGGGATTGGGTCTCCCCGCCCTTAGAAAGGTGCCCCCCACGCGCTGAACCAGGTCGATCAACGCGACTGCCCCTCCCTGCTGGGGCAGCCTGGTGCAGTGCTCGAACTTGATCCCGAAGCTGCCGAAGATCCTTCTCGTCATGGGATCACCTCCCATGACAGCCTGCCACTGTACTCTTCGCCAAGCTTGCTCAGGGTATCCAGCACCGGCTCGGGGATCGGTTCTTTGAACTCGAACTTCAAGGTGTAGTCCGGGTTGCTGAGATACTTGCTGGCCTGATCCCTCAGCTTGTCGAGCATACTCAACTGCTCGCGACTCGAGTGCCGCGCCCACCCGGTCCAGTCCTTAGGGTCCACGACCCGGTTGCCGCTTCCTTGTGGGACAAGTTGACCGTTTTGCCGTAGTAGGTGAACGATGCCGGCTGGTGGACGGAGATCCACTGTTCGCTCCACAGGCAGAACTGCCAGACGATCAGCCAATCAAGCATCAAACGTGCGACAACTCTGTTCCACCAGCCGCGTCCGCGGAGGGGAAAGCAATATAAGCAATATAATGGTAGTTGTCGAAGACGAACCCCCCGCCCAGACATGATCCGGCAGTTGCGATTTGCGTGGCGCCGCAGACAGTCAACAAAACGGTCGGTGACGAAGGCCAGCAGCCAAGCTCCCCAAACCACGCAGAGGTTTGAGCCATCCCAACTCTCAAGATCAAGCACGATGGGATAGTTCAGATTCGGCGGAGGAACATCTGCCGGCGCACATTCGATGATCCACTTTGCAGCAAGCATGTGGAGCCTGGGCGGCTGGTAATCAGGCGCTTCCACTAAGTCGATCATGCCGATCTCCACGCTAGTAAGACTCATCGAACGCGATTCGACGCCCGTTGGGCACTCCTCTTGGGTGATGCGAAGCAGCCGATTAGAGACGAGGATATCTCCTAAGTCGCCTGGACTAAGTCTTGCACAGCGACCTTGCCCCAACTCCCACGAGGCGAGCCTCGATATCAAAAGGGGGAGGCCTCGCCATTCCCGCACGGTCTGTGGCGTCCGGTCGGAGTACAATTCATCAATGACCACTTCATCTTCGTGAAACGTCGTCAACACATCTCCGTATGGTGCCTCTCGACTCCACGGAATCGGAGACAGCAACATGTCAAGCAATGTATTCGGCTCCTCTGTTCCTCACCATCCAAATGATTGCCGATTGCTGGACGTCCCCGCTCACGAGCCGTGGCTCTGGTATGTCTGCTCACAGGCCATTACAGGCGATCTACTTGCTGTCACGGAGCAGTACTCGTTACAGCGGGATTATCCTGTCAGCCATCTGTGCGGAACGCGATATACCTGTGTCCCCTAACAGTGAACTCGTGCCCAGGCAGGACCCGATAGTTGCGCACACTGTGGCGCCGCAAGCAGTCGACAAGGCGCTGGGAGATAAACACCAACCCCCACGATCCCCAGACCACGCACAGATCCGAACCATCCCACGTCTCCAGGTCAAGAACAAGGCTCCAGTCTGGGTCAGGTGGAGCCACCTGCGCTGGTGCGCGTTGGACAATACCCTTCGCCACGAGGCGATACAGCTTGGGGGGCTGGTACTGCGGATCCTCCGACAGGTCGATAGTGCCGATCTCTACATTTGTGAGCGTTACTGAGCATGCGTCTACACCGATTAGGCTTTCCTCGTGAAGAATACGTAGGAGTCGGTCAGATATGAGATTGTCCCCGAGTCCGGCCCAGACGAAATCCTGCACGTCAATCTTGCCTCCCACCCCGACCAACCTAGCCTCAATGTCGACCAATGGGAAGCCGCGCCATTCCTGCACAGTCTGAGGCGTTCGTCCCGAATAGAGTTGATCGATGACCACCTCGTCATCGTGGAAGGGCGTCAGGACCTCTGCGTATGCTGCGTCCCGGCTCCATGGTTTTGGCGGAAGTAACTCGTAGAGCGTCTTGTTATGTTCCTTGTGGTCGTTCTCTCGCATTTTCTTCCTGCGCACCCCGCCTCCTGCGAGCTCTGCCAACTCGCAGTGCTATGCGCACCCGACGGGTGCGTCTTACCTCCAGAAGTGTACACCATACTCCGCGTCTAGTTCGCGGGCGAATGCTTCAGCCTGCTCAAATGTAGGCCGCCATCTCCCGCTAGACTCTCCAGCCTGCACTGCCATTTCACGCTCCCAGGCTCTCCACCTGTCACGCATCTCCAGGTTTACCCACTCAGGCACCAATCTGAGGTTGGATGGGTCGTTGACCGGGAACCTTTCGCCAGACCAGAAATCCCACTCGTACTTCCGGGGAATCCGATGATCAAGATGCCAATCACCGCCCTTTGGCGCTGCTGGGTGCTGTGCATACCATCTCCTCCTGGCCGTCTCGTAGTTGGGTGGTCTAGTCGTCAGTATGTGTTGCCCAATGCTGGCGTCATCACCCAGGTGGCGCGCCCGCCGGGTAGCATGCCCAGCGACAAATGGAAGTGCTCCAGCCCCAAGCGTGATCGCTCGATCTTCCAGCGACAGATCTTCCCCATACAGGAAGTCCTTCCCCGCAGTCGCCGCGAGGGCGTCGTTGATGTCCCCGATCACTGGTGCGCTCGCTAGCGCGCCCTTCACCGGAGCCAACAGATCAGATGGGGTAGTGACGTCCATCGGTCCCGGTGCGTTTGCTACACTGGGCGACATCAGCGCGCCCACTACCAGGACAGCCGCAAGAACGCACAACGGGCAATGGCCGCTGGGGTCACTATAGCGCAGGGGATTGTTGTAAACGTACGCGTACCTATTGAGCGTTTGAGGGTTCGCCGGATCAGGAACGATCGTATCCGGCTGCACGAACCGCCCCAGCCAGGGGGCATAGTACCGCGCCCCATAGTAGTAGAGATCCGTCGAGACGTCAAACTCCTGGCCGGTGAACTCGTGGGCAGTCGGAGAGGTTCCGCTGCTCTTGGCGCCGTTCTTCTCTCCGAAGGGGAAATAGTGGGACGTGGAGACTACCTGCCCCGTGACCGCGTTGACCACACGCTGCTGTCCGCCCAGGTGGTCCGATAGATACCAGTAGAGCGTGGAGCCTTCGACTAACGTCCGCCGCTGGGCTAGGAGCTGACCGTTGAAGCGGTAGTATTTGGACCACTCGCTCCCCGCGTAGCTCGTCGTCATGCCGGAGGCGCGGCTGACCGTCAGCGTCACGTCGTCCAGTTGCAGCCTGGACCAGCCCCCAACCGGGCTGGTGGTCTCGAAGGTGACGGCCGTCGACTGGGTGCGGAACCTCCCATCACTCAATGCATAGGTACAGCGCTGCCACGTCCAATTGGCGGCAGGACATGAGACCGAGGGCATGATGGTCTCTTCTGTCCCGTCGTCGTACTTAGCGTAGACCCGCTGCGTTCCTCCGCTGGTACTGCCAGTGTGCCAGAAGTCGACGGTGGCACTGTTGACGTAGACCGTGTCGGTGATGGTCAGAAACTGGCTCAGCTTGCTGCTGCTGGCCCCTACGGTGTAGCTCCCCA
>SCTZ01000198.1 GCA_004297765.1 Chloroflexota bacterium
TAAAACAGCTTTGCCGTGGGGACTTTCCTGCCGAGCATCGCTCACTCCATTCCCACTCGAACTTACGTCCCCATTATAGTATGTCTGCTAAATAAAGGCGAGTTCGGCAACAGTCCCCCAAAATCCGCTGACAGTTCCTCCCGTAGCTGCCTCCAGGACCGTGTTGAGATAGTTACTTAGCCCCCCATTACCCGGCGATAGAAGGCGCACGTCTGCTCCGCGATGCTGGCCTGTGTGAAGCAGTCCATCGCGCGCTGGCGACTGCGGGTTGAGAGGTCGAGGCGCAGCGGCAGGTCGGTCATGAGGCGTCGGAGGTGCGCGCGAAGGGCCGCGGCGTCGCCCTCGGGGAAGACCAGGCCGACGTCGCCGATGACGATGGGGATCTCGCCGGAATCGCTGCCGACCACGGGCACGGCGCTGGCCATGGCCTCCACGATCACGCGCCCGAACTGTTCTTTCCAGTTGGAGATGGTCAGCGAGGGCAGCACCAGGGTGTCCAGACCGCGCACGAAAGCGGGCACTTCGTTGGAGGGAACGCCGCCGTGCAGGTTGACGCGCTCGCCGATGCCGAGCGACGCGGACGCCTCCGCGAGCTTGTCTCGCAGCGGGCCCTCTCCCAGCATCTCCAGTTGCCAGTTCCCCTCCAGCTCAGCCAGGGCCTGAAGCAGCGACATAAGCCCCTTCTCGGGCACCAGCCGGCCCACGTAGCCAATCCGGTAGGGGCGCTCCGTTCCGGCGGCACGGCGGCTGCCCTGCCAGTCATTCAGCGGATAAAAAACCTCGGGATCGACGCCGAACTGGGGGATGACCGTCAGCGGCTTTACAAAACCCTTGCGGCGCAGGATCTGGGTGCCGGACTGGTTACCGCAAATGGCCCCGGCCGAGCGGGCCATCACGTAGCGATCAAAGAGCCCGAACAGCAGCGGATAGTCGCGGTCGATGTTCTGCCAGGTGAAAAAGACGACCTTCGCCCCGGCGCGCCGGGCCAGCAGCGTGGCATGGAACGAGACCAGGTCGTAGGGCTCTTCGTCCACGTGCACCAGATCCGGCTTCAACCGACGCAGAAGCCCTCCCAGACCGCGGTAGGCGTGCCAGTGATGCTGGCCGTTGAGAAGCGGGTTCTCCACTACCAACCGATAGCCGGCCGTGTTGCCTTCCTCCAGCAGCGCCCGGCGTGCGCCAAAGCGCCAGAAAGGTGGGACCAGCAGGGTCAGCTCGATGCCCAGCCGGGCCATTTCCTCCAGCTTGCGACGATAGGCCGCCACGTAGCAGGCCTTAGAGATCATCAGAACCTTCATGCTTCGTCCCGCCGGCAGGTGAGATGAGCCACCACGGCCCAGGAGGACACCCTGGACAACAAGGAAGACTCCGCGTAGGCCAGCGGCCACAGCAGTCGCATCAAGAGACGATAGGGCAGGGTGTTCAAGTGCCAGCGGCGCACCCATTCCTCGCGCTCCAGATAAGTCAGAACGTCCCGCACCTGCCCGATGGGATGCATGCTATAAGAGGCGTGCACGATCTGAAAACCCTCGCTCTGCAGCAGCGCGGCGACGGAGGCGCGCGTGAAGCGCTGCACGTGCCAGCCGTGGCGCTCCTTCAAGTCGGCGGCCAGGTTCAGCTTCCACATCAGCCAGTGCAGGGTCAACGGCTGCCCCTCGCAGGGCACCAACAGATGGGCCACTCCTCCCGGACGCAGAACGCGGTGGATCTCCCGCACCCCCAGCTCGGGCTGGCGCAGGTGTTCCAGAACGTCGAAGACCAGCACCGTGTCGAACTCTCCCGCCCCGTAAGGCAGAGCCGTCAGATCCGCGACCCGGTAGCTCACTTTCTCCGGGTAGGACTTCGCCAGGGCCACGGCCTCGTCGCTCAAGTCCGCGCCGTGAGCCTCGATCTCCGGTCGCAGGCGCTTGATGGTGCGAACGTAGCGGCCTGCGCCACAGCCCAGCTCCACCACCTTCTGGTATCCCGCCGGAAGGTCGGCCAGGGCGCGCACCAGGGCTGTGTTGCGCAGCGGAACGTACGCTTCACCCCAGACGGGCGGTACTAATTCTGTGACCACGTCTTCTTCGCCACGAAGTACTGCTCCCGTGTCATCCGCATGTGAATGCTGCGCCACGGCTTGCCTCGCCGAAGGTACCAATCGTTCAAGAAGCCCACCCGCCTAAATCCGCAGCGCTCGTAGCAGGCGATGCCGCGATAGTTGAAGGGCAACACGGCGAGATCAAGCCGATTGAGCTCCAGCTCCTCGAAAGCCAGCTCGGCCAGCCGCAGCACTGTCGTACGCCCGTAACCTCTGTCCCAGTAGTCCTTTTCGCCGATGATGATGTAAAGCGATGCCGTTCGCTCGGCCCAATCGATGTCCTGCAGCCCACCGTAGCCGATGAATCGCCCATCCTTCGCCTCGATGGCGTAGAGACGAATACATGGATTCGCCGTGGCTTGATCGTACCACTCCTGCACTTCGCGCCACGAAATGGACTCCTCGGCCAGATACTCCCCGACCTCGGGGTCGTTGCGCCAGTGCAGCACCTTCTCCAGCTCGGCGGTCCTGATGTCGCGGAGCTTGACACGATAATCAGCGACCATTGCTCACCTCTTTGTATGCCGCCAGTGTCTCCCGCCCGACCCGTGACCAGGAGAATTGCCCGGCCCGCGCCAGCCCACGCGCCCGCAGCTCCTCCTGACGAGCCGGATCCCGCAGAACCCGGTTGATGGTCTCGGCCAGCGCCCGCGCATCGTGCGGATCGCAAAGCTCCGCGGCGTCCCCAACTACCTCCGGCAAGCTTGAGCTATTGCTGCACACGACCGGTGTGCCGCACCGCATAGCCTCCAGCGGCGTCAGTCCAAAGCCCTCGTACAGACTGGGGAAGACGAAGAGGCGCGCCGCCGCGTAGAGATAAGGCTTGTCCTCCTCCGGCACCAAACCAAGGAAGCGCACACGCTCGGTCACGCCAGCCTCAAAAGCTGCCCGCTCCAGGTCAGGGAACATCGTGCGATCGCCCGAGTAAGTCCGGCCGGCCACCGCCAGCTCGTACGGACCATCTACGTGACGCCAGGCGGCCACGAGAGTGCTGACGTTCTTGCGTCGATCGAGACCGCCGATATAGAAGACGAAGTTGTCGCTCAGACCGTAGCGTCGGCGCACGGACTCCAGTTGCGCACGATCGAGCGTTGGGCAGAAGCTCCCATCGACCGCTAGCGGAATGACCCTGATCCGCTCCTCTGGCACGTGCAGGAAACGTATTATATCACGCTGGGTGCAGATCGAGTCAGCTATGAGCAGAGAGGCCCGCCGCGCCGCCGCACAGGCCAGCGCCATGTAGCTGCGCACGAACGGGGAGCCGCGGTACTCCGGCAAGGCCAGCATGATCAGATCGTGCACCGTGACCACCGTAGGTCGCGGACCGAAAAGCGGAGCGGCGAAGTACGGCACGTGCAGCAAGTCGACCCTGTTGCGACAGCACCATAGCGGCACACCGACTTGCTCGAACATCAGCTTGGCCGGATTGCTGCGATGGGGATCGCTCAACAGAGCGCACAGCCTGCCGGTTTCCCGGCCAAGCGGACCTCGATCGTACGCCAGGAACTCGTGTCGCCCCTCGATGGCTCGCAGCTCGCGCAGCAGGGCGATGGTGTATTGACCGCTGCCCGTCATGGGCTCGGAAAGGAAGAAACCGTTGATCCCTACGCGCACGCCCCAACCTTCTCGTAGGCCGACAGGAGGGCCCGGGCCGCGTTCTCCCATGTGAACGCTTGCGCACGCTCCAGCCCCGCTTGAGCCATGCGACCTCGCAGCTCTTGATCTGTCAGAGCGCGCTCCATGGCAGCGGCCAAAGCCTCGATATCGTGCGGATCGACCATCAGACCTGCCTCCCCCACTACCTCGGGCAAGGATGAGCTATTGCTGCACACCACCGGAATGCCGCAGGCCATAGCCTCCAGCGGAGGCAGTCCGAATCCCTCGTACAGGGAAGGGTAGACGAAGAGCTCGGCCCTGGAGAGCAGAGCAGGAAGATCGGCGTCGTCCACGTATCCCAGCAGCTTGACCAGTCCACGCCCCCGCGGATCGGAGCAGCGCTCCAGCAAGCTATTATAGCGCCAACCCCGCGCGCCCGCGATCAACAGTGCCGGGCGTGGATCGACCTTTTCCAGGAGCAGAAAATAGGCCTCCAGCAGGGCGCTCAGATTCTTGCGCGGCTCCAGAGTGCAGACCGTCAGGATGTAGCTCGACGGCAGGTCGTGTTTTCGTCCCACCTCATCCAGTCGCGACTGGTCAGTCACCGGACGGAAGCGCTCCTCCACGCCACCGTAGACCACCTCCACCTTCTCCGCTGGCACGCCGATAAGCCGCTCGAGGTCCTGGCGCGTGGAGGCGGAGTCGGCAAGAATCAGGTCGGCTCGGGCAAGCGATTCCGGAACCGCCTTCCGCAAGAACGCGACCAGACTGGCTTCCGCGCATTCGGGATAGAGCAAGAAGCTGAGGTCGTGTACCGTCACCACGGAGCGCGCTCGACGAGACGGCGGCAACACGAAGTCCGGAGAGTGCAGCACATCGACGGGCCCGGCGAAAAGCTCCACCGGCAGCGGCAGATGCAGGCGATGCCAAAGGATCGTCATGGCCCGATCGCTCAGCGGTAGCGTGGCGCGCGAGAAGTTCGGCGCCGTCGGGAGCACCGCGCGATCTCCCTCCCGACAATCCAGCAGCACATACCGCGTCTCGTGGTCGATGCGAGCCAGCGCGGAGATCAACCCCCTGGCAAATCGACCAATGCCCGCTCCTTGGTGGGTGGCGGCCCGGCTATCGATACAGACTCTCACCCCAGTCTTGTTCGCCGTTTCCGCCACAGGTACAGCATCAGTCCGAACCCGACGATGCTCCAGTACGTGATTACCCTGTCCAGGATGGCCACGGACATGGCGTCGTCCTTGCTGATGGCCGTCATGAGAATGCCGGCCATTCCGGCCTCCACTATTCCCAGCCCTCCAGGCGTCACCGGCAGCGCGGTCAGCAGGGAGTTCACTAACGAAACGAAGAGGACGAGCAGAAAGCTGACGGGAACGTTGAGCGCGTGAGTTATAAAGTAGAGGCGAGCCGCTTCACCGAGCCAGATCACCACGGTCAGCACAAACAGCGCCGGCAATTGCTGGAAGCTGCGCAGCGTGCCGTGATGAAGCTGCTCGTATACGGCGTGCAACCTACGCGGAAGAATCCGGTGGGCACGGCTGCCCAGAGTTCGCATGCCCACCAATCCCACGACGACACAGCCCAGCAACAGAACGCCAGCCTCGACGACGCCGTTGGCCATATCGCTACTGCCACGGAAGATGTAGAAGGCCGAGACTACCAGCAGGACAACCATGACCGTGATGTCGATCATGCGCTCGGCCAGGATAGTGCCCAGGGTACGAGAGAAGCCGGCCCCCGCCGCTCGTTTCAACAGGTAGGCGCGATAGCCGTCGCCGAGCTTTGCCGGGACAACGCAATTGGCAAACCAGCCCAGCATAAGAATCTCGCCCAATCCCCGCATCGAAGGCACGCGCACGTTGGGGTCCTCATGAAACCCCACGTTGATGAGAAGCGCACGCCAGCGCACTGTGCGCAAGGGGAAGGTGCAGTAGTAGACGACCACCGCCAGCAAGAAAAGCGGGATACTGGCGGCCCGGATACGGTCCCAGGTAGCCGCGAGGCTCAGGTCGGCCCGCTGGACGAACAGATAGATGATCACGATGGCAAAGGCAAACGAGGCCAGCGTGCGCAAGTTGAAGAACTTCCGCTCTAACGAGGGCTGCTCGACCTCCGGCTCAACCTGAGCCACCTTTCCGGGGTCCGGCTCGAGCTTGATCAGTTCAGTTTCCACGTCTCACCTACCCCCGCGAACTCGCGTCTCTTCTCAATCACATCCAACGCCGGAAGCAGTCCTAGCATCAAGCCAACCTGTGCCGTCATGCTATGCACGTATAGATTATCAAAGACGTTGTGCACAAGCAACACGATCAAGAGTCCGCCGACCCCCAACGCCAGGCCGAAGCCTGTGATCGGCCCGACATGCCATTCTGACGGGCTGGCTCGCTTGTGCGAGGCGCGCCTGATCGCGCCCGCGGCCACTCCGCCCAAGGTGACGATGAAGACCACATAGCCGATAAAGCCTACGCCCCCGGTCTCGGCCAGGATGTTCAGGTAGTAGTTATGCGCGTGGGGCGCCGTAGCGCCCTGCCAGTTGGGAAGGGCGTATTCCGGGTACACCTCGGGGAAGTTGCCGAAGCCTGTTCCGAAGAACGGGTTCACACTGAACATCTCCCAGGCCGATTGCCAGTAGGCCATGCGCTCGACGATGGGATAGTTGTCCGAATTGACCACCGTGGTGCGCGCGTCGAAGATACGGAAATAGGACATGGCCGCAGTTGTCCGCTGCACGATGGCCCCAGGCAGAACATCCCAGGCCCCGCTGGCCGTCATCAGCCCAATCACCAGGACGATGGGCACAAACAGCAACAGCGCCCGGCGATAGGCCGTAACGATCATCACCAGCGCCGCCGCCGCAAAACCAAGCCAGGCGCCGCGCGACATGGACATGAACAGAGCCGCCAGACAGATCAGGAACGTCGCCGCCGCCGCGCCCGCCAGAAGGTAATCGCGCATCTCGCGTGGACGCCTCAATCCCAGCAACACCCCAGCCGCCACGGTCAGAACGAGAGCCACGTAGGCCGCGAAGGGATTGGGCTGTCCGAACGTCCCGAAGGCGCGAATAAAGCGTCCGGCCACCTCGAAGCCCGGCGGCCCCACGTGCAGCAAGAACTGGTACCAGCCGTAAAGGGCTTCCAGGCTGCCCGCCAGGAACAGGACGAGCAGTAGCGTAAGAACCCGGGGTCGGGTGGCGAGCAGGTCGACGGCTACCACGTAGGCCACGGCGAATTCTAGCCATTTGACCATCTCTTTGCCGAACAAGGACAGCGACTCAGCCGCCATTGCGGAAGGCAGAGCAGACAGCAGGAAGATCGCCAGAGCCAGCAGCACAGGGGTCCGCGCCAGGCGCACCTGCCGGGTCGCGACCACCTTGAACAGCCAACTCAGCAACAGCAGACCAATGAGACCGTCGGTCGGTGTCACGGCGGACGTAGCGATTGTGACGTCGCGATAGAAGCCGAACGGGACGGCGAAGGCCAACAGGTAGAGACCGTACTCGACCTTTGCGAAGACCAGCATCAGAACGATGGCGGCTGGAATGACCAGCACGGCGGCCATCGTAGGAGCCCAGGCCAGGCCCAGCCCGATGGTCACCAGTAGCAATAGGGCAGGCGCACGTGAGAAGGAGATAGCGGATAGACGCGCCGACAGCATCAAGCCGGCACCAGGCTCTTGAACCACTCCACTGTCTGGCGCAAACCCTCTTCCAACGGGACTGTCGGCTGCCATCCCAGAACCGCCCTCGCTTTCGAGATATCCGGCCGGCGACGGGCGATCTCCTCGTCACGGGCGTCTGTATGGATGATGGGCGAGCTCGAGTTGGTGATGCGCTTGACCACGTCGGCGATCTCTTGCACCGCGTACTCGTCCGGGTTGCCGATGTTGAAGACCTCGCCACAGGTCTCCTCGCAGAACATGGCACGCATGATCCCACTCACCAGGTCCGAAACGAAGCAGAAGCTGCGCGTCTGCCGTCCGTCGCCGTAGACCGTGATGGGCTCGTTGTGCAGAGCCTGGTTGATAAAGTTCGGAATAATGCGGCCGTCCTCAGGGTCGTTGTGCGGACCGTAGGTGTTGAAGATGCGCACGATGCGGGCGTTGAGACCGTAGTTCCAGACGTAGTTAATCGTCAATGCCTCAGCGTAGCGCTTCCCCTCATCGTAGCAGCATCGCGGACCGACCGAGTTGACATTGCCCCAGTACGTCTCCGTCTGGGGGTGCTCGACGGGATCCCCGTATATCTCCGAGGTGCTGGTCAGCAAGAAGGACGCTCCGCTCCGACGTGCCGCCTCCAGAGCATTCAGAGTTCCCTGGCTGTTGACCAGCATCGTCTCGATGGGATAGCGCCCGTAGCCAACCGGGCTAGCTGGGCTTGCCAGGTGAAAGACGGCCTCGTACGAGGCGGGCTCGATCGGCAGAAGCACATCTCGCTGCAGAAAGTGAAAACGTGGCGAGGATTCCAGCACAGCAATGTTGCGTCTATGGCCGGTGAGCAAATTATCGATGACTGTGACGTCGTGTCCAGCTTCTATCAGGGTGGTGCACAGGTGCGAGCCGATGAGACCAGCACCTCCGGTCACCAGTATTCTCATGTCTCCTCCACTGTGACTCTCGCGTCCTCGACTTTAATGATACCGGCCAGCAGACCTATCGTCAACCAGAACACGTATGCTAGGTCGATCAGGAAGTAGCTGTTATCCACCAGGCCGTGAACCAAGAAATCGGCCATACTGGCCATAAGAGCCAGAGCGACCAGACGCACCGAATGGCGTGACGCGTGGCGGTACAGACGCAGCCCCGCCAGCCAGAAAACGGCCTGCGACCATGCCAGCGAGATCACCCCGAGTATGCCAAGGCGGGTGGCGTAGTCCAGCACTAGATTGTGTGGATGGGAGAGAGTCGGCTCAATGGCCGCCTCGTCCTTCATGTAGTCCGGATAGAAATACAAGAAATTGTCTAGCCCAACGCCGAAGAGAGGACGATCCCGCCACATCTCGAGCGCCGACTGCCACACGTACACCCGCCTAAAGGTGGTGTTCCAGGACGCCAGCCGCTCCCAGAAGAACACCGCTCCCGCCAGCGCGGCCGCCAGGACCAGCCCGCCTGTGGCCAGCAGAAGTCGGCGCCCCTGCAAGGCGGCGCATAACAAGAGAGCCGCGACCACGCCAATCCAGGCCCCTCTGGAGTAGGTGAAGAACAGGCATACAAGTATAATCAGAGCCGCCACCGCGTAGACGGCGCGATGTAGAGGACCATCGGCCGAGGTGGAGCTCCGGCGTCCCATGGCGAAGATCGCCAGAGGCAGGGTCGCGGACGCCACACGCCCGAGAAGAAGCCCCAGCGCATTCGGGGAATGGTAGATCGCCAGCATGCGTTCCACTCCCCCGACCTGTTCCACGATGCCGACGAAGAAGTAGTGGTAGAGGCCGAAGACGGCCATGCCCGTCCCCAGCGCGACGAACGCGTTGAGGTAACGCCACACGTGGCGCTCTCCGTTCAGCGTGGTGAGCAGCATGACGAAGAACAGCATGGGCTCCACCACTACCACGCGATACTCGCGCAGGCTGACCTTCAGCATCTCGCTGGTGGAGAGTGACGCGGTGGCCGCCAGACCGAAGAGCAGGGCAGGCAGACAATACATGGCCAATTCTCTAGCGTGCGGCAGCGACGACTTGCCGCCCCAGAGCGTAGAGACCATCGAGAGAAGCTTACGCCAATCGCCCCTGAAGACCCAGGCCGCGAAGCAGCCCAGCACGGCGAGCTCGACCAGACTGAACTCGAGCGTTCCAAAGGTCTTGGGGAACCGATAGAACGGCGCGGCGAACAGCACGAACAGCAGAGCCAGATCCAGCCGCAGATAGGCCAGCGCCGTGAACCCTGCGGCGCCCAGAACGGCCAGTGCCGGATGAGGGGAGAGATAGTACGCTAGCAAAAAGAACCCGCACAGCGCATACAGTCCCCACTCCCGCCGCGCGTCGGCAGGCTGCGTCTCGCTCGCAGCTATGGACCCTCTTTGCCCACTCTCGCTAGGTGGCATACTGACGAGCAGATCGCTCACGCGCGATTGCCTTTCTGCACAAACGTCTAGCGACTCTGTCTAACCCAAGCGCCGGAAGGATAGTCGTCCCACCGCTCGTAGAGGCGGACGGCTCTGTCCGCCTGGGGGTGGCGGGGACCGACCTTGCCCCTACAATGAACGCTAGTATGCTGAATCCCCGAATGCCTAAGTAGACTCAGAAGCACGCACATCTGCGAATAGACGATGACGCCCCCAACCCCACCGCCCACCCCACCCCCGGCGGACAGAGCCGTCCGCCTCTACATGGGCTAGCATGGTTAGTCGGTCACCCTGAGAACTGCAGCATTCTCGGACACCCGAGCCCTCCGCCGCAGCTTGAACGTCACGCCCCCTGTGTCTCGCTTGAGAAAGGGCATCAGGAGCGCGGACACCACGGCCGCCACCAGATAAACGACCAGTCTGAGCGGCACCACGCGTGCCGCCAGTCCGTGGAGCATGTTCGCCGCTCGCACGGCTCGAATGAGTGGCTTGCCGGCCAGTTGCGGATAGGCGCGGCACGCCTCCTCCACGCCGGGAGCTGGCAACAAGAAGCTGAAGGGAAGCAAGGCCTCAGGCGCCACTCGCGTGGCGACGACCTCCAGACCGGCCTCCGCGAATAATCGCTCCAGCTCCTCTTTGGAGATCAGCGACACGTGCAGGTCGGCCTCGCTGAGCGGATCGAAGCCCAGCTGTCGCACTAGGTAGTGCTGCAGGGTCCAGCGATGGCGCACAAAGCCGTTGGTCTCGGCATAGACAGCCGCGAGACCACCCGGACGCAGCACACGCGCTATCTCGGCTATGCCTTGGCCCGGATCGGGCAGGTGCGCGAGAACGTCCAGGGAGAAGACCCCATCGAACGAGGCACCCTCGAAAGGCAGAGCCTGACAATCTCCGACCAGAAGCTGGGACCGGGTGTTCAGCCCGCGCGCCAGCACCCGCCCGTGCTGCACCGCGCGGGCCGAGATGTCGATACCTACCAACTCCAGCCGCCTGGCTCTCTCCAGAAAGAGGGTGTACTTGGCCGTCCCGCATCCATAGTCCAGCACCCGGGCCCCGGCCGGCATCTCGCGCAGGTACGGCGTGGCGGCACGCAGGCGCGTGTATAGAAAAGCCGCCAACAGGATGGCCAGTCTGCCGAAGCGCATGGCCTGCAGCAGCGGCTCGCGCGGGGAATCGGCCCAGCGTTCCAGAAAGGGCTGAGCGTTCCCATCAGCACCGTTCTCGGACGCCGGACGAGGCTGCGAGAGAGTATCTCCACGTTCTTTGCTCAAGGATCCTGCACCTTGTATACGAGATAGACCGGCCGCCCATCGCGTTGATTTACCGTCTGATCCAACACAGCCTTTTTGCCGATCTTTTCCGCCAACGCCAGAAAGTCGGCTCGGCGGGGGAAGACGGTCATGTCATCCGCATGGAAGACGTAGAGCCGCTCTGGCTCCCGCGTCATATAGCCATAGATCCAATCCACCCATGGCGGCGGAGTGTCCTTTTGATAGAAGAAAACCTCCGCCGGACTGATGCGTCCCTGCGTCAGCAACTCGATGCTGGTTCGGATACCCCAGTCCAGAGCCAGCGGCTCACCGCCCTGCTGATCAAGATAGCTCGCCAGCCGGTAGACCGCGTCAGAGTGCCTGATCACCCCACCCGAGCGGGCCAGTTGGATGTGATAGCCTACATCGGCCTTGATGTCCAGGGCAACCAGGGCGATGACGACCATGAGCCCCGCGACAAAGCCGGCCCTCGCCATGGCGATCTGCCATGACGGCCGGTTCTTCTCGTCCGAATGCGGGGATAGGCGGAACTGTTCCCCCTTGCGTGGTGCACCCAACGAGACGTGGTCATGAAGCGTGCCTGTCCCTGGGAGCGCGGGCGTCTCGCCCGCGCGAG
>SCTZ01000199.1 GCA_004297765.1 Chloroflexota bacterium
CGTGGCGCTCCTCCCTATTTCGGCGCCCCCTGGGCGCCAAAGTGGGGATTGCCATCGACCCTGCCCGTGAGCTTGACCTTATTTCAGTGGACTCATGACAAAGTAC
The DNA here is from genome assembly GCA_004297765.1 of Chloroflexota bacterium. GTDB lineage: Bacteria > Chloroflexota > Dehalococcoidia > FW602-bin16 > FW602-bin16 > FW602-bin16. The sequence continues at coordinate 107 of SCTZ01000199.1, forward strand.
GGTTGTAGTACTAGCGTTGTCCCCCGCCCTCTGGCACGCCCCGTGCCGCGTTTCCAGTGGGATCGTCTGAATAGAGGAGGTGGACCATGAGGATCATAGGTTACGCTCTCGGTCTCCTACTCGTAGCGGACGGGACTTTGGCGGCGGTCACCCCGCGCTGGTGGACCGATGTGGTCATTCCGACCGAGGCGAAGCTCGTCACCCAGGAGGAGCGCCAGATCATGGAGGAGTGCCGACGGATGCCGTTCAGCACCCTCCGCGCCTGGGCTCTCTGGGAGTCAGCCTTCGGCCTGCTTCTGCTGGCCCTAGCCAGCCGCATCCCCAGCCGGGCCCGCACTGCCGCCTGACATATCACGACAGCCGCGCTTTCCGCGTCGGCGGCCAAGGCCGTCGTCCGGGCAAGGGCGGCTGTCGCCTTCAGGTGGACTGTCGTGTCGATTCGTAGGGGCGCAATCAAGGTGCTTAAGAATACAGCGTGGTTCAGAGGCGGGGCGTCTTCCCCCCACCACCCCGGGCGTCATAAATGCCGCCCCTACGGACGGACTATTGTAGGGGCGGCATTTATGACGCCCGGGGGGCGCGCCCTCGTGTACCACAGTATTCTATAATCGACCATCATTGCGCCCAGGAGGGTAGCAGGCGTAGCGCCCGCCAATGTACCACGCTGGCGGAGGAGTTGCGACTATGGCAGCAAAGAGACAGCGCTCGCCGCCTGCTGGCAATGATACAACGCACCGTCGAGCAGGGGCGGATCTCCATTTCTCCGAGCGCCCATTTCTCCGAAGTCCGACGCCGCGGAAGTCCCACATGATTGGAGTAGGACTTCCGGTCCTCGACCGCCTGCCATAGACAACATCGCTCTCTTTCGAGTGCAAGCCTGAAAGATTGGCCGACGCGACGCGCTATCTCTGACCCTGCGGAGCGATCCTCAGACCAATTGCAAAACTCGCTCCCGTTTAGGCAAGGAAACACATGATCATGCCGTTGACAAGTTCGCCCTTTGCGGTCATAATGCGTACTGCGATTGCGGCTGAGCGGACTGCACAACGATGGTCAGGTTGTGCTCTGCCCACCTATCCTGCCGGCCCGTAGAGGATGCATCCGCTGCGCAGCATCCTTGGTCCTCGCTGCCACGGAGGGATGCTAGGCAACACCGAATGACGTCGCGGGGAAAGACTGTCCCGGCGATGGCGCGGCCCTGGTCATGGACGGTGAGTGAACTATGAAACGGGGACTCGGCTATCCCAGACGCAGCATACGCGTGAAGCTCTTTGCGTCGTATGTCCTCATTACGCTTCCTCTGCTGGCCCTCGCGCTGTACTTTGCGCGCGAGTGGTCGCAGCAGCAGCAGGCCCTGCTGACGATCGACGCTCGCCAGGGTGCGATGAATACGGCCCTGCGCCTGGGGTCTTTCTTCGACCGCACAGGCGTCACGTTATCGGCCATCTCCCGTAATCCTTCCATCCAATCCGGCACCCCGGAGCAGGCCGCTGCCATCCTGGATCCTCTGCTTCCGATCGTTCCACGCTTGTCCAATCTCCGGTTGGTGAGCCTGGACGGCGAGGTACTGGTCATGGTCCCGAACGATGGTTCCAGCGATGTCTGGGTCGGTGATCGGGACTACTTTCGGGCCGTCGTCGGAGGGATGCCGTTCTCCGTGAGCGGAGGACTGTTGCTCCGAGACGCGGAGTCCGATCGGTCGTCTGGATTCGTGGTCGCGGTGCCCATCAAAGATGAGCAAGGACGTCTGGTGCGCGTTCTGGCTGCCAGCGTGCATGCGCGTGAGTTGCAGGAGGATCTGCTGCCTTCTCTCAACGCCGCCGGCGCGTCCATCCTGGTCATCGACCAGTACGATCGCATTGTCCTCCATTCGCAGGAGTCGCTGCTTGGCAGACAGGTCAACCTTGGGACCGCACAGAGCATGAGTCAGGATAGCGGCGAGCCCTCCGCGATTCCTATCACCGACCCGCTGAGCGGTCGGACCAGTCCGGCACGGCTCTGGCCGGTCGCTGGCGACAGTGGCTGGTCGGTGATCGCCATCGAGCCTATCGGGCATCTGCAGGCAGACGACACGCGCCGCACCGTCTGGGTAACCTTACTAGCGCTCATGGCGCTAGCTCTTGCGGCCGCCTTCGCCGTCTTGCTTGGCGGGCGGATGTCCGACCGCGTGACGCGCCTCTCGAAGGCGGCAGCCCTCCTGGCCGATGGGAACCTCGGCGCGCAGGTCCCTATCACCGGCTTGGACGAGACTACGACCCTGTCAAAGATGTTCAATACCATGTCCGCACGCCTGGCGGAGATGGTGCAACAACTCGATGAAACGCGCCGAAGCCTCCAGCGGAGCCATGCGGAGGTGGGGCAGGCTCTGACCGCGGGCTTCGAAGCCGAACAAACCCTCGCGTTGATTCTGCGAGTGGTGATGTCGCGGCTCAATGTCCCGGCGGCGCTAGTGGGCCGCTTGGATGAGGAGAGGCGCACCTTACGTTGGGTCGCAGTGACGGGTCCCTTCAAGCGCCCACTGATGGACGTCACAGTTCCCGTGGACGACGTCATAAGCCTGGCGTCCCGCGCCGTCATGGAGCAGACCATCGTTCAGGGTCATGATCCATCCGTATCTCTGACGATCGATGGTCCCGACGGACTCGGCCCGAGCGGCGTTCCGTCAGGGCTGGCGGCGCCGCTGCGCCTGGGAGGACACGTGAAAGGCGTGATCGAGATCCTCGACTATGCCGGCCGCTCGTTCGGTGGCGAAGAGATAGCGGATCTGCTCTCGTTCGCTGAGTCCGCCTCACTGGCCCTGGACAAGGCGGTGTTCTTCGCCAGGACCGAGCGCCAGAAGGCGTTCGTGCAATCGGTCCTGGATAGCCTGCCTATCGCAGTGGGCGTCGTTCAGGCGAGCACCTATGTGCACGAACTAGTCAACCCCATGTACTGCTCGATGATAGGTGCGGAGGGCGACCGCTCGGAGCAACAGACAAGTCTGGATCTGGATTCGTCATCCGTGGCGTCGGCTCTGCGGGGCTCTGTTCAAGCCGTTCTCGAGACAGGGAGCGTGCAGCGATTGGAGCATCTGACGAGCGCTGGCGGACAGTGCGGCAGAGCATCGCATTGGGATATCACCTGCTCGCCTCTTCCGAATGCTGTGGGACGTTCGGACTGGGTGCTCATCACCGGAGTAGACACCACCGAGCACGTCTCGGCTCGCGGAGAGATAGAGAGTCTGGCCCGGATCGCCGAGCACCGTGCCCATGAGCTGGAAACCGTCATCTCCAGCATGTCAGACGGCGTGCTAGTTGTGGACAGGAACGGCAATCTCATCATGGACAACGACGCGGCCCGCCGGATCATTGGCACAGTGGATCTCTTTAGACGTGCAGAGGACGCGCATAGGCACGGACGGCCATGCTATCCGTCCGGACAATCGATTCCCATGGAGCAACTACCCCAACTGCGGGCCGCGCGGGGTGAGCACTTCAGCCAGAGTGAGATGGTGATCCACGAACAGGACGGGACAGAGAAGCTGCTCAGCATCAGTGGTGCTCCACTGCTCGACCAGGACGGGCAGCCTCGGGGCGGGGTCTGCGTTTTTCACGATGTGACGGAGCAGCGGCGGCGCGCGGCACGCCAGCGGCTTCTGGCGGAGGTCAGTCAACTGTTCAACTCCAGCATGGACCTGGCCGAAGTGCTATGCCTGGTGGTCAACAAGACCGCCAATGCGCTGGACGCTTGGTGTACGATCCATCTCCTGGACGAATCCGGCCAATTCCTGAGCTTGCGCGCCATTCACCACCCGGATCCCGAGCTAACCCGGCGGGCTGAGCGAATGCTCGGTGAACGTCCACTACGGCTGGATGAGCTGCAACTGGGGCGGGTCTTGCTGGCGGATGGACCGGTGCTCATGGAGAAGTTCGAGCCGGACGATCTGCGCCAGATCGCACGGTCGGTGCGCGGCTTGGCGCGCACGAAGGAGGAGGTCGCCACCTCGTTTCTAGCTGTTCCCCTGCAAGCCCACGGGCGGGTTCTGGGGGCCATGAGTGTCACGTGCACCGGCAGTCGCCGCCGGCTCACCCGCGAGGATCTGGCTTTGGCGGTTGATCTGGCGGAGCGGGCGGCGTTGGCCCTGGATAATGCCCGTCTGTATCAGCAGACCGAGGGCGAGCGGTTGCGTTTGCGATCCATCGTCGATAGCCTACCGGAGGGCATCATCGTCGCGGAGGGCGACGAAGGTGACGTCACTACCGCAAATTGCGTGGCCGAGGCCATGTGGGGTCGGCCGATCCCACCAGGCACGAAGCTGGCGGATCTGGCCGAAGCGCTCATAGTAAGCAAGCCTGGCGGCGAAGGCGCGACGTCGCCCATGGCGCTCCTGGACACGATCGCTACCGGTCAGACCGTGCTCAGCTATGAGTCTACCATCCAGCGGCCGGACGGATCAACGCTTGAAGTTCTTGCCAGCTCGGCTCCATGCTGGTACGGGAGCGGCCGAGGTACCGGAATGGTGGCGGTCTTTCAGGACATCAGCCGCATCAAAGAGATCGAGCGGCTCAAAGATGAGTTTCTCTCGATAACGTCACACGAGCTGCGCACACCCTTGACCTCGCTGAAGGGTTTCGCGCAGATTCTTCTCCGCCGGGCGCAGCGCGCCTCCGACCGGCAGCAAGATGTGAACGAGCTGGAGATTATCAATCGGCAGATCAATCGGATGGTTGCTCTGGTTGGCGATCTGCTGGACGTCTCGCGCATCGAGGCCGGTCAGGTGGTCCTCTCCAGGCAGAGGCTCGATCTGGTGTCGCTGACGCGGCAGGTCGTTAAGCAGGCTCAGAAAACCGTCAAACATCGGCGGTTCAAGGTGGAAGCGGTCGAAAGCAGCGTCGAAGGATGGTGGGACGAGCGCCGCCTCGAGCAAGTCCTCGCGAATCTGCTGGACAACGCCGTGAAGTACGGTCAAGATGGGCCGATCGAGATAGCGGTTCGCCGATGGGATGATGAGGCCGTGGTCTCCGTGCGGGACCAGGGGGCAGGATTATCCAGGGACAGTCAGGCTCATCTGTTCCAGCGCTTCTATCGCGGGGGGAACATTAGCACACGCAGTATCGGCGGATTGGGGCTGGGACTCTACATTAGTGATCAACTGGTCCGGTGTCATGGCGGACGTATGTGGGTAGACAGCGAGGAGGGTCAAGGTTCAACGTTCTGGTTTGCGCTGCCCATTCTGGACGGGGATGACCGGAGTACAGGAGGAGAAGATGGACAGTACGCGTAGAGTGTTGATCGTCGACGATGATCCCGACATCCTGGGGTTCGTCCAGGTTGTCCTCGAGGAGGAGGGCTACCAGACGCTCACGGCGCGAAACGGTCTGGAGGCACTTAACGTGGTGCGCAGGGAAACGCCGCATCTGGTGCTGCTCGACCTCTACATGCCTGTGCTCGATGGCTGGGGGCTCAGTCGCGCGCTGCGCGATGACGAGGGGCTGGATGTTCCGATTGTCGTAATGACCGCGGATCAGGGAGCCATAGGTAGCGTGCACGAGCGCGGTCTGCAGGGGTGCATCTCCAAGCCATTCGATCTGGAAGAACTAGTGTCCTGCGTGGCTCGGTTCACCTCCCCATCAAGGGTCTAAATCGCCGATCCGTCGTCATGCTACAATGCTGATAAAGACAACGGCAATGGCATGAGCGACGGTCATCGAGAGTTCATCAACGCCTCTGAGAGAGAGCGACTGCGGATCGACGTCCGGGGCATTGTCCAGGGCGTCGGATTCCGTCCGTTCGTCTTCCGCCTGGCCTCCGATTTAGGGCTATGGGGGTGGGTTCGCAACGACGCGCATGGCGTGATCATCGAGGTCGAGGGTCCGTCACAGGACGTCCGCGGCTTCACGGACGCGCTCTCGAAGCAGGCGCCTCCGCTGGCTACGCTGGACGAGGTACGCGTCACTTCGGTTCCTCTCACCGGCGCCAGAGCGTTCGTCATCCAGCCCAGCGATATAGAGCGCGACGGCTGCGTGCCGATCTCGCCGGACATCGCGACTTGCGACGATTGCCTGCGCGAGCTATTCGACCCGGCCGACCGCCGTCACCGCTATCCCTTCACCAACTGCACCAACTGCGGACCCCGACTGACCATCGTGGAGGGGGTGCCCTACGACCGCCCCCGCACCACTATGAAGAAGTTCCCCCTCTGTCCGCGCTGTCGCGCCGAGTATGCCAACCCTCGCGATCGCCGCTTTCACGCGCAACCCAACGCCTGCCCGGTCTGCGGTCCTAAGCCATGGCTGCGCCCTGCCTCAGGGTTGGAAGGCCAGTTCGTCGAGGGCGAGCTGGCCATCATGGAAGCGCGGCGCCTGCTGGTGGGGGGCGCCATACTGGCCATGAAGGGGCTGGGGGGATTCCATTTGGCCTGCGACGCCACCAACGCGCGATCCGTCGCAACGCTGCGGACGCGCAAAGGCCGTGTTGACAAGCCTTTTGCCCTGATGGTGCGCGACCTGGAGGCAGCCCGCCGCCTCTGCCACGTCGACGACAAAGAGGCATCTCTGCTGACCTCCCCGCGGCGACCCATCGTGCTGCTGACGCGACGAGAGGAGTCGCCGGTGGTGCCCGATGTCGCCCCCGGGCTCCGACGCCTGGGCGTGATGCTGCCCCATACCCCGCTGCATCACCTGATCCTGGAGCAGCGTGGCGTCGATGACTGCGTGGCGCTGGTGATGACCAGCGGCAACCTGAGCGAGGAGCCCATCGCTATCGACAACGACGAGGCTCTGGACCGCCTGGAAAAGCTGGCCGACCATTTCCTGCTGCACGACCGCGACATCGGCGTGCGCTGCGACGATTCGGTGGCCGTCGTATTGGATGGTCGATCAGCCGTCATCCGGCGCTCACGGGGCTATGCTCCCTTTCCCGTGCATCTGCCGTTCGACGTCCGCCCCACTCTGTCCTGCGGCGGCGAGCTGAAGAGCACCTTCTGCCTGGCTACCGATCGGTATGCCTTTCTGAGCCAGCACATCGGGGATCTGGAGAACGCGGAGACGCTGGAGTCCTTCGAGCAAGGCGTGGAGCGTTACAGAGAGCTGTTCCGTCTCACGCCGCGCGTGGTGGCCTACGACCTACACCCGGACTACCTGGCATCTCGCTACGCGCGTCAACTGGGGCAGCGTGACTCGTCGCTTCGGCTTGTGCCCGTGCAGCATCACCACGCACACATGGCCAGTTGCATGGCCGAGAATGGTCTGAGCGGACCTATGATCGGGGTCATCTGGGACGGCACTGGCTATGGGCCGGACGGCGCCGTCTGGGGTGGAGAGTTCCTGGTGGGCGACTATCGCGACGTGGAGCGCGTCGCTCACCTGAGCTACGTTCCCATGCCTGGCGGCGACGTGTCCACACGGCGCCCCTCCCGCATGACCCTAAGCTATCTGCGCCAGTCCTTCGGCCCCGATTACCTTGGCGTGGTCGGAGAGTTGCTCCCACGGCTCGACGCAGTCGAGGTGGGGGTGGTAGATCGCCTCCTGGCGACCGGCTTCAACTCACCGCTCACCTCTAGCGCCGGCCGCCTCTTCGACGCGGTGGCGGCCCTGCTCGGAGTGCGCGACACAGTGACCTACGAAGGTCAGGCCGCCATCGAGCTGGAGATGCTAGCGCACGAGGACGAGGCAGGCTGCTATCCATTCGCGCTCGAAGCGCCGCTCCCATCCCATCCGCCCGAGCCGGAGTCTCTCTTCAGTCATTCTGAGCCTTTCTCGCGTCATCCTGGGCCCTTATTTTGTCACCCTGGGCCTTTCTCGCCTCATCCTGGACCTCTCTTCTGTCATTCTGAGCCGCAGCGAAGAATCTCCCCGTTGGTCGTCCCAGAAGAGGCTTCGCCACAAGTCGGAACCCCTTCGTCCCTCCAACAGGGAGATCCTTCGCTGCGGCTCAGGATGACAGGGCAGAGGACTGGGGAGGAATCGATGACAGGGCAGAGCTCGGCGGACGAATCGGTGACAGGGCGGAAGCCTGGGGACGAGTCGATGAGAGGGCAGAGGACCGACGCCGAATCGCTGTCCGATCCGACCGATCGGTCCGATCAGTCCGATCGGTCGGATGCGTGTCAGCTTATCGGTCATTGTCCACTCGTGCTCGACATGGCGCCGACCATCCGCGCGATCGTGGAGGAGATGCGAAGATCGGTCGACCGCGCCACCATCGCGGCGCGGTTTCACAACACGCTGGCCGGCGCCATCGAGCAAGTATGCATGCGGGTTCACGAGCGAACGGGATTGGAGCGCGTCGTTTTGAGCGGCGGCGTCTTCCAGAACCGTCTTCTTTTGCACCGCACCCTGGCCGGGCTGCGTGCGCGCGGCTTCCAGGTATTCATCCAGACCGCCGTCCCCTGTAACGATGGCGGCCTATCCTTGGGGCAAGTCGTGGTAGCCCACGCGCGTACGGCTGAGCACTGACTTCTGCGGTATGCGGGCGAACGAATACAAACTACCTCGAAAGGGCCTCCAGGATGGCTGCAGTCATCTGCCGAGAAGGAGCAGCCAGCATGTGTCTGAGCATCCCAGTCAAGATCGTACGCATTGGGGAGAATGGAGAGGCGGAGGCGGAGATCGGGGGCGTGCGGCGGCCGGTCAGCCTGACCTTCGTGCCGGAGGCCCGGGTGGGCGACTACGTGTTGATGCATGTGGGCTACGCCATTCAGCGCCTGGACGAGACGGCCGCTCAGGAGACGCTGGCGCTCCTGGCCGAGGCCGCGCAGATCGACGCCGCGGAGGTCCAGGACCAATGAAGTATCTGGACGAATACCGCGACGGGGCCATCGGAGAGCGTCTGCTGGAGCGTCTACGTCAAGCTCTGCCGCGCCCGCTGCAACTGATGGAGGTCTGTGGCACACATACGGTGGCCCTGTTCCGAAGCGGTCTGCGTGATGCCCTGCCGGAGGGTCTTACCATGCTTTCCGGCCCCGGCTGTCCAGTCTGCGTGACGGCCCAGGCCGATCTGGACCGCGCAGTAGCTCTGGCACGCCAGCCGGGCGTAACGCTCGTGACCTTTGGGGACATGCTGCGCGTGCCGGCCTCGCGCACTAGCCTGGAGCGCGAGAAGGCCGCGGGGTGGGACATCCGTGTGGTCTATTCGCCCCTGGATGCGCTGGCCATCGCGGAATCCAATCCGCGGCGCCAGGTGGTCTTCTACGGCGTCGGATTCGAGACGACGGCTCCGACCGTGGCGCATACGTTGCTGGAGGCTCGGCGCCGTGGCTTGGCCAACTACTTCGTGCTCAGCGTGCACAAGACCGTGCCCGGGGCCCTAGCCGCGTTGCTGGACGGCGGCGACGTGCGCATCGACGGATTCCTGTGCCCGGGCCACGTCAGCACCATTATCGGAACCCGCCCTTATGAGCCTGTTGCACAGCACTATGGCATTTCCTGCGTAGTGGGCGGCTTCGAGCCGCTGGACCTGCTGCAGGCCCTTCTGATGCTGGTGGAGCAAGCGGCGTGTGGGGAGGCCCGCGTCGAGAACCAGTATCGAAGGGCAGTGCGAGAGGATGGCAACCTGGTCGCACAGCGTGCGCTGGCGGAGGTCTTCGAGCCGTGCGACGTCGAGTGGCGCGGACTCGGCGTGATCCCTGGCAGCGGTCTGCGTATCCGGCCGGAGCTGGCCGCCTGGGACGCGGAGCGCGCCTTCGAGTTGGAGATCGAGCCTCCTGCCCCGACCCACGGTTGCCGCTGCGCCGACGTGCTGCGCGGTGCGCTACGCCCGGTCGAATGTCCCCTCTTCGCGCAAGCCTGCACTCCCCAGCGACCGATCGGCCCCTGCATGGTCTCCAGCGAGGGAGCCTGCGCGGCCTATTTCCAGTACGGCCGGAATTGGGCGAGAGGTGGTTAGTGCTATGTTGTCTGAACGGCGGATTCTGATGGCCCACGGCAGCGGAGGGCGGCTGAGCAGAGAGCTGACCGAGGAAGTATTCCTGCCGGCCTTCGACAATGCGGTCTTGCGTCGGCTGGACGATTCCGCGGCGGTGTGGATTGGGCAGACCCGACTGGCCTTCACCACCGACTCTTTCGTGGTACAGCCGCTCTTCTTCCCTGGCGGCGACATTGGCAAGCTCGCTGTCTGCGGCACGGTCAACGATCTGGCCATGAGCGGCGCGGAGCCCCTGTATCTGTCGGCCGCCTTTGTCATCGAGGAGGGACTGCCGCTGGCCGACCTACGGCGCGTGGTGCAGAGTATGCGGGACGCATCTGCTGAGGCAGGCGTAACGATCGTGACAGGAGATACCAAGGTGGTGGAGCGTGGCAAGGCCGACGGTCTCTATGTCACCACAGCGGGAGTGGGGCTCCTGCCGGAGCCAAGCTATCTATCCGGCGCGGCGGGCAGACCGGGCGATGTCGTGCTGGTCTCGGGCACACTGGGCGACCACGGCATCGCCGTGATCAGCCAGCGAGAGGGACTGGCCTTCCAGACTGAGCTGCACAGCGATTGCGCGCCGCTGAATGGTCTGGTGGACGTGATGCTGCGCGCCAGTAGCCAAGTGCACGTCCTGCGCGACCCAACGAGAGGCGGTTTGGCCACCGCCCTCAACGAGATAGCAGACCAATCGTCCGTCTCCATCCAGATCGACGAACGCTCACTCCCGGTGCGCGACGAGGTGCGCGCCGCCTGTGAGATGTTGGGCTTCGATCTGCTCTACGTTGCCAACGAAGGCAAGCTAATCGCCCTGGTAGCCGCGGACGACGCCGAGCGCGTGCTGGCCGCCATGCGCAGCCATCCCTACGGCCGCAACGCCGCGCTCATCGGCCGTGTTAAGCCGGACCAACCCGGTCGCGTCACCATGCGCGCACTGCTAGGTGGCACTCGCATCGTCGGCATGCCGGCGGGAGAGTTGTTACCGAGAATCTGTTAGGAAGTGTGTAAGATAGGCTATTCGGCTCGGTCCTTGTTCCGTCATTCCCGCGACAGCGGGAATGACGGGTTTAGGACGTGGGAATGACGAGGTAGGAAGCTTCCCACACTTTCATAGGTGGCAAAGAGGGGAAAAAGAGGAGGCGCCGCAACCTCCGGGGGACCGAACCGGAGGGCAGCGCCTCTACTCACCAGGACCGCAGGGGCTAACAGCTAGTCAGTTAGTCAGTTGCCCCACAGTGCTTGCCGTCGTCGCCTTCGTGAGGCGCCGAATGGTTGGACGCTTTCCAGCTGGACTTGATCGTCGTGGTGCGGCCGCCCCAGTCGTCAGGACAGCCGGCGCGTTTGACCGTGCGCACCAGATTATCTCGTTCGTTCTGGCTCCACCACGATCCCGGGGGATATGTTCGCGAACCTTCGTCAGTCCGCGACAACCGTGAGTTGGACCCCGCAAAGTCCCGGATCTTTCGGCCCGGCAGACCATCGCCATCTCCCGGTGCCGTATCAGGCTCCTATCCAACCCTCTCTAGGATGGATTTTACCCCTGCAAAATACATGCCACCATAAGGAGAAGGTCCCGCTTGCTCTGGTACCGTAGTACCATAGGTCTTGCTCTAAGCAGCTTTCTTCTCGATCTTCTGTGCTGAATCAACTTCTAGCGTGGGCATCGACCATAGAGCCGGCTGGGACAGATCCATACCATGGATCTCTTTCACCTGCTGAACGAACCAGCGAGTGAAGTCGTCAGTGCCAGTGCCAAACTGGCGAAACGCCTCCTCTGGGTTGGGGCCCTCCAGAGTAACGATCACCATATCACCGTGTGGCGACGTCTGAAGGAAAGCCCGCTCGTGCACACCGAGGCAGCATCTCGACTCCTCGAACTCAGCGCGGCGCGGTCCGTTGAGCTCGTCAACGAAGCGTTTCCATTGCTCGGTCTTTCCGGGAAGGATAGGAACGGCTATAGCCATCAGCGCCATGTCCTGATTGCCTCCAAACGAGTGTTGTGTAACTGATGAACTGATGCGTATCCGCCGAATCCGAGCGATCTGTCCGATCGGACCGATCGGACAGATCCGCGCGTTCTTGCCTGTCAGATCACGAGTGACAGAGCACTAATAATCACAGTTACGTCCGGCGCGGTCCGCCGTATGTGTCTGAACGGACCAGACCTGGAGTGAACGTAGTGGCAGGATTCGTTCCAACGCTATGGATGAGAAGAAGCAGAAGAACAAGAAGAAACGCTTGACGTGAGGGTCGGTCGGTGCTACTATGGGCGCACGCCAGGCAAAGGCAGCGTTCCCATGGGGTAATGCTTGCTGCGTCGCAGGGGCATGGAGGAGAGGCTGTCTCGGTCCCTGGTCTTTGTTCTCTGCTCCGCGCCACCGCCGCTTCTGCGTGGCCGCAACCTAGGCACCGCCGCAATGGCTTTGAGCCATATGTCTCTTTAAGAGTCGACGCGCCGTCCTGATTAGAAGGGCGGTATTTTATTTGGGACAGGACGCATACCATGGACTCGCAGGTTAGTCGCAAACCAGCCTTTCTCCGCGGAATCGTCATCGTTCTTCTGGTGCTCACAGCCTTTGGCCCGGGTTGGCTAGATCGAGGATATACCTACGTCCAGGACGAGGAGGACAGCCTGCCACCCGCGACATCCAGCTCTGTCACCATCGAGCGGACACCGGATGGCTCTTTTCTTTACCTTGTGAACGGAAGCCCCGAGGTTCTCGTTGGCATGGGCTACAACCCGATCTATCGATACCTGCCGGATGACGAGCGCGCGGCCAACTACGATCGGGACTTCCGACTGCTTTGCAGGGCGGGAGTTAACCATATCTTGGGGTGGGATACGGATAGAGGCTACGAGCAAGACAAGTTCGATGAGTTGACGCTTGACCGTGCGGACGCGGAGGGATTGGGTGTGGTCATGCCGTTCTATCTGCCCCCGGAGGGCGACTATCAGGACCCGCTGTTCCTGCAGAGCCTCCTGGATGCCGCAGCCGCCAAGGTTGCGCGGTTCAAGGACCACCCGGCCCTGCGTATGTGGGGAGTGGGAAACGAGGTGTTGGACAACATCGTCTCATCGAAGAACCGCGCGGCCTTCGTGAACTTCTACGCCGCGCTGATCGATCAGTTTCACAGCCTGGACCCGAACCATCCCGTCATCTACCGCTCGGCCGAAGATATCTTCATTCCCGCTCTGGACAACGCCCTGCGCAGCACGGGTCAGGAGCGTCCCTGGCTGCTCTTCGGCGTGAACGTTTACACTCAGCGCCTGGACTCCATCCTATCGTCTTGGCCGGCGCGGGTGCCCGACCGTGCCGTCGTGGTCAGCGAGTTCGGCGCCTATGCCCCTTACGGTGAGCGAGGCGTAGGCTACACCAGTCTGTGGCGCTCGATTCGTGCCTATCCAGGCTACGTTTTGGGCGGCGCCGCCTATGCCTGGACAACCGAGGGTCCTGAGCCTACCGACCGCATATGGGGTCTTCTGGACGGGCACGGCGAGTCTATCGACGAGACCTTCGATCTGCTGTCCGCCGAGTGGCTTCAGGAGAACGGTGGCCCCAGGCGCTGCAACTGACCACCTAACTAACGCCATCATGCTACTATGATCTTGTGACACCTCCCCCGCTGCCGAGCGATTCGCCGTGGAAAGTGCTGCCCGCCCCCAAGGAGCTACGGGGCTATCGCTCCGCCTTCATGAGACTCGACTAAGTGCGTCGTTCCTCAAGTGAGATGTCCTCTGTGGGACGTTCCTCAGTGGAAAGATCAAGGATGGACACGCTTCGATCTCGATGACATCGGGATAGCTGACGTGCTATCTCCTCGCCCTTCGCGAAGACTGACGTACGATTCCCTCTCCCTTGTGCGCAAGGGCGAGGGAATAGCGCCGCTCGCTCGCTGTACTTGTGGAACGATACACCAAGTGCTGCATCCCCCAACTCTAATCGACATACGTTGGGCAGACCGCTCTGTCCGCCAGGGGTGGGGTGGGGGGCGCGTCCTGCCCCACCCCTGGCAGACACGGCGGTCTGCCACTACGAAAGCGCAAAGGACTCGATGGATGAGGCCGCAGTTGCTCGCCTCAAACAAGCGCGGCTAGCACGGAAAAGCCGGACTCGAAGTTGTCTCGCCCGCGCATTGTGCGGTCGCACAATGCGCGGGCGAGGCCAAAGACCTGCCCAAGCACGCACCAGCCCATACTTGTGCATCTAGCACAAGCCGAAGGGGTGCAATCTCGGTTGCTGTGCACGTTGTCGCCCCATCTCTCCCCTGTTAGCATATTGGTACGCCGTTTTACCGATCGCAGCGACGCCGTCGGTTGTGCGTAAGGCACAAATCCAAGTGGAGGTTCAGACAGGATGAGGAAGATAGCCATCTACGGCAAGGGTGGTATCGGCAAGTCAACCACGACGCAAAACACGGTGGCGGCCCTGGCAGAGATGGGCAAGCGGGTTATGGTCGTGGGCTGCGATCCCAAGGCAGACTCGACCAGGCTTCTGATGGGTGGGCTCGCCCAACAAACGGTCCTCGACACTCTGCGGGAAGAAGGGGAGGATGTGGATCTGCGGGATATCCTGAAATCAGGTTTCGGCGACACGCTGTGCACCGAATCCGGCGGACCGGAGCCGGGGGTTGGGTGTGCCGGCCGCGGCATCATCACTTCGATCAACCTGCTGGAACAACTCGGGGCGTACGAGGATTCGCAGGATCTCGACTACGTGTTCTACGATGTTCTGGGCGATGTGGTATGTGGTGGATTTGCCATGCCCATCCGGGAAGGCAAGGCCCAGGAGATCTACATCGTCTGTTCGGGCGAGATGATGGCCATGTATGCGGCGAACAACATCTGCAAAGGAATCGTTAAGTTCGCCGAGGCGGGCGGGGTCCGCCTGGGCGGTCTGATCTGTAACAGCCGCAACACGGACAACGAGCGAGAGCTCATCATGGAGCTTGCGGACCGGCTCGGAACCCAGATGATCCACTTCGTGCCCAGAAACAACGACGTGCAGCGCGCCGAGATTCAGAAGAAGACGGTCATCGAGTGGAACCCCAGCTGTACGCAAGCGGATGAGTACCGCGCGCTGGCGCATAGCATCGCGGAAAACAAGATGTTCGTCATTCCCAAGCCGTTGCGGATCTCGGAGTTGGAGAACCTGCTCATCCAATACGGTTTGGCAGCCTAGCATCCGGCGATGATGGTTGTGACCTGCCGATCCGGCCTAGACTCTCCTTCTGTCACCCTGAGCCGCAGCGAAGGGTCTCCTGGTTGGACGGACGAAGAGCGTCGGAGTTGCACGCCAGGCCAGGCTGGGACGACGAACAGGGAGATTCTTCGCGCTGCGGCGCTCAGAATGACAGAACCTAGCCTTACGCTCGAGCAGACGGTTATCATAACCACTGCGGTTGATTGCTAGTATCAAGAGACCGATCAGGCGCGAAACGCGCGGGATCCCAAATGACGCGATCAGGGGGTGGAGAGCTATGATCATGGTTCGGGCAATCGTACGGCCGGAGAAGTGTGACGAGGTGCTGGCGGCGCTGATGGACGCTGGCTTTCCGGCAATCACGAAGATGGACGTCTACGGCCGCGGCAAACAACGCGGCATCAGAATAGGCGATGTGACGTACGACGAGCTACCCAAGGAATTGCTGCTTGCGGTCGTCGAAGACAACGAGAAGGACATCGTAGTGCATACGATTATGCAGGCAGCCCGCAGCGGCGAGTCCGGCAAGTTTGGCGATGGCAAGATCTTCGTGTCGGCCGTTGACGAAGTCTACACCATTAGCACGGGCGTCAAAGAGGCGTGATCTCGCGGCGCTCTGAGTCCTGTCCGCATCAGGCGAACGGGATGGCGAAGAACGCGTGGGCCAATGCAACGGACGCAGAACGCGGCGACTGGAGTGGAAGATGAAGGAAATCACCGCGGTAATCCGTATGAATATGCTCAACAAGACCAAGCGCGCGCTTGCCGAGATCGACGTCCCGGCCCTGACAGCCCACCGGGTGGACGGGCGCGGCAAGGGCAACGTGGACTATCTCATACTCAAGGGCGCCGAAGAAGGGCATGAGGAGGCGATAGCACAGCTTGGCCGTGGTCCAAAGCTAATTCCGAAACGCATGCTCACCATCGTGGTGCCAGACGATAGGGCGGAACAGGTCATCCGAACGATCATTGCGGTAAACCAGACTGGCAATGCAGGTGATGGGAAGATATTCGTTCAATCGCTGGTGCAAGCCTTCCGAATTAGAACCGGAGACTACGGGGAAGAAGCCATCTTGTAGCGAGACACATGAGGAAGGACGGCTATGTCTTCTGTGAAGGAACCCAAGGAACTGGCAGCGATAAAAGACGAGCTACTCAGGGACTATCCAGCCAAAGTATGGCGCAAGCGCTCGAAGGCGATCGTGATCAACGAGCCGGGTACTGGCCAGGAGATCCAGGCCAACGTTCGCACGATCCCAGGCATCATTACGCAGCGCGGCTGCACCTACGCGGGATGCAAGGGCGTGGTGCTCGGTCCCACGCGTGACATCCTGAATCTCACGCACGGTCCGATCGGCTGCGGTTTTTACAGTTGGCTCACCCGCCGCAACCAGACGCGCCCGCCCAGCCCGTCGGACGAGAACTTCATGACGTACTGTTTCTCGACCGATATGCAGGAGAGCGAGATCATTTTTGGAGGGGAGAAGAAGCTCCGCCAGGCCATCCAGGAGGCCTTCGACCAGTTTCATCCCAAGTCCATCGGCATCTTCGCTACCTGCCCGGTCGGGCTGATCGGAGACGATATCCACGCTGTCGCGCGGGAGATGACCGAGAAGCTGGGCATCAACATCTTCGGCTTCAGTTGCGAGGGCTACAAGGGGGTGAGCCAATCCGCGGGCCATCACATCGCCAACAACCAGTTGTTCAAGCACGTGGTTGGGAGAAACGACGTAGAGCCCGAGGGCAAGTTCAAGATCAACCTGCTGGGAGAATACAACATCGGTGGTGATGCCTTCCTGATCGACGATCTGCTGAAACGCTGTGGCATTACCCTGGTCTCTACTTTCAGCGGCAACTCGACGTACGACCAGTTCGCCCGGTCCCACCTGGCCGATCTGAACGGAGTCATGTGCCACCGCTCGATCAACTATGTGGCCAACATGATTGAGGAGAAGTACGGCATTCCCTGGATAAAGGTAAACTTCATCGGCGCCGCGTCCACTTCCAAGTCGTTGCGCAAGATTGCCGCCTACTTCGAAGACCCCGAGCTGCAGGATCGCGTGGAGTGCGTCATCGCCGAGGAGATGGAACCAGTGCGAGCGGTGCAGGACGAAATCCGCGCGCGCTGCGCCGGGAAGGTGGCCATGCTATTCGTGGGCGGCTCCCGTGCACATCACTACCAGGAGCTGTTCAAGGAGATTGGCATGCGAACTGTCGCCGCGGGCTACGAGTTCGCACATCGCGATGACTACGAAGGGCGGGACGTGCTCCCCACAGTTAAGGTAGACGCCGACAGCCGCAACATCGAGGAGTTGGAAGTGGGACCAGACCCCGACCTGTACCGCCCCCGCCGTAGCGCGGAGGACATACAGCGATTGTCCGGTGCGGGGGTGGCGTTCAAAGAGTACGAGGGACTGATGCCGGATATGGACGCGGGCGCGCTGATCATCGATGACATCAGCCACTCGGAGATGGAGCGCCTGATCAAGATCTACAAGCCCGCCGTATTCTGCGCCGGCATAAAAGAGAAGTACGCCGTGCAGAAGATGGGCGTTCCGTGCAAGCAGTTGCACAGCTACGATTACGGCGGCCCGTACGCGGCATTTCAGGGAGCCATCAACTACTACCGGGAGATCGACCGCATGATCAACACACGGGTCTGGGGTCTTATCAAAGCTCCCTGGCACCAGAACCCGGAGCTGCTCGCCACCTACGCAAGAATCGCCTGAAAGCGTCCCAGGAAGGGAAAAGAAGATGCTGCTCAGACACACGCCACAAGAGATCGTCGAGCGCGAGGCCCTCACAGTCAACCCGGCCAAAACCTGTCAACCCATAGGTGCCATGTACGCCGCGCTGGGCATTCATGGTTGTCTGCCCCATAGTCATGGCTCGCAGGGCTGTTGCGCCTATCATCGGAGTACCCTGACACGGCACTACAAGGAGCCGGTCATGGCCGCCACCAGCTCTTTCACCGAAGGAACGGCGGTCTTCGGTGGGCAGTCGAACCTCGTCCAAGCGATCCACAACATCTTCGCGATCTACGATCCAGACGTCATAGCGATCCATACGACCTGTCTATCGGAAACAATTGGGGACGATATTCCGCAGATCATCAGGGCGGTCCAGGACGAAGGCAAGGTTCCGAACGGCAAGTACGTCATCCACTGTAATACCCCGAGCTACGTTGGCTCCCATGTGACAGGGTTCGCCAACATGACGAAGGGAATGATCGAGTACTTCGCCGAAAACACGGGCCAAACGAATGGCCGCGTGAACATCATCCCGGGCTGGGTCGAGCCGTCAGATATGCGCGAAATCAAGCGTCTTGTGGCTGAGATGGGCGTCAGGAGCATCGTATTCCCCGATACCTCCGGCGTGCTCGACGCCCCTCAGACTGGGAGCCACGTCTTTTATCCTAAAGGAGGCGTGACAGTTCCACAGCTCAGGGATGCCGGAGAAAGCATTGCCACCCTGGCTCTGGGCGAGTTTGCCTCTCGCCCCGCGGCCGAGCTGCTGGACACTAAGTGCTTCGTGCCATGCCAGATCCTCGACCTACCCATCGGGCTCCAGGCGACCGACCGGTTCATCAATGCGTTGCGCGAAACGACCCACGTGGAGGTTCCCTCTTCGATTGACGAGGAACGCGGGCAACTGGTGGACATGATTCTAGACATGCATCAGTACCTCTACGGCAAGAAGGTCGCCCTGTGGGGGGATCCGGATCAGTTGGTCGCCCTGATCGAGTTTCTTCTCACCATCGACATGCTCCCTGTCCACATCGTCACAGGAACACCAGGCAAACGGTTCGAGGATAGAATTCATGCCCTCACGGACGGCATCGTCCCCAACGTCAACGTCAAACAAGGGCCGAGCGCCGATATATTCCTCCTGCATCAGTGGATCAAGAACGAACCGGTCGATCTTCTCATCGGCAATACGTATGGTAAGTACATCGCACGTGACGAAGATATTCCCTTCATACGGCACGGCTTTCCGATCCTCGACCGCGTAGGACACTCCTATTTCCCGACTGTCGGTTACCGGGGCGCCTTACGCCTTCTGGAGAAGATCCTGACCGCCTTCATGGACAGGCAGGACCGGGACGCGCCCGAGGAGAGCTTCGAGTTGGTGATGTAGGTCATGGTCAACATACTAAAAGAACGTCGCAATCAGGTCCATCGGAAGGGGAAGGAACCCTGGGTTCTCGCGTGCGAGAAATCCAGCGTCGCGGGCTCGGTCAGCCAGCGAGCCTGCGTGTTCTGCGGGTCGCGGGTGGTGCTGTATCCCGTGGCCGATGCCCTGCACATCGTGCATGGGCCCATTGGCTGTGCTGCGTATACCTGGGATATCCGGGGCGCGCTGTCCTCGGGACCTGAGCTGCACCGCATGAGCTTCTCCACCGACCTGAATGAGATGGATCTGGTCCACGGCGCGGAAATGAAGCTTTATCGCTCGCTTGTCGAGCTAATCGATACGTATCAGCCCAGGGCGGCCTTTGTGTATTCCACCTGCATCGTCGGGCTGATCGGCGACGATGTGGAGGCGATCTGCAAACGAACTTCGGCTGAGAAAGGCATCCCCGTCCTACCTGTGGAGGCGCCGGGCTTCGCGGGCACCAAGAAGGATGGATACAAGGCAGCATGCAACGCGCTCTTTCGTCTGACCGGTACGGCGCCCGTCGACGACGTTCCCCCTCACGCCATCAACATTCTGGGGGACTTCAACGTGGCCGGCGAGACGTGGATCATCCGGAACTACTATGAGCGCATGGGCGTGCACGTGGTGGCGACCGCGACCGGCGACGGCCGCGTAGACGACCTTCGTCGTCTGCATGGCGCAAAGCTGAACGTGGTGCAGTGTTCCGGATCCATGACGCACCTGGCCCGTAGCCTCGAGGATAAGTATGGCATTCCCTACATCCGCGTCTCGTTCTTTGGGATCGAAGATACGGCTGCCGCGCTCTACGAGGTTGCGAAATTCTTTGGAGATAGCGCCATGCTGGACCGGACCCGCGCTTTGGTGCGTGAGGAGGTGGCGGCCATCATGCCCGAGTTGAAGACCTATGGCGAAGACCTGAAGGGAAAGCGGGCAGCTATCTACGTTGGCGGGGCGTTCAAGGCCTTCTCCCTGGTCCGCGCGCTGCGCACGCTCGGCATGCGCACCGTGCTGGCGGGTACCCAGACTGGCAGCGCCGAGGACTATGAGCAGCTCCGGGACATCTGCGATCCCGATACGGTGATCATCGACGACGCGAACCCACTGGAGCTGTGCACCTTTCTGAAGGAACAGGGGTGTGATGTCTTCATCGGAGGAGTTAAAGAGCGCGCCATCGCCTATAAGCTCGGACTGGGCTTCTGCGACCATAATCACGAGCGTAAGGAGGCTCTGGCCGGTTTCATCGGCATGCGAAACTTCGCGCGTGAGGTCCACGCCACGGTGATGAGCCCGGTCTGGAGGCTGGTGCCGTCCTCGGGCGTAAGAGAAAGGCGTGAGGTCGGGGTATGAGTCCACATGCTACAGCCACACCTACAGCCACGCAGAACGCATGCAAAGTCTGCGCGCCGCTGGGAGCCTGCCTGGCGTTCCGGGGTGTCGAAGGCGCCATCCCGCTGGTACATGGCTCGCAAGGCTGCGCCACCTACATTCGCAGATACATGATCGGCCATTTCCGCGAGCCGATGGATGTCGCTTCCTCGAGCTTCGGGGAGAGAAGCGCCATCTTTGGAGGCAAGGACAACCTGCACAAGGGGCTGAAGAACGTTATCAAGCAGTACAAACCCCGCCTGATCGGCGTGGCGTCCAGTTGCCTCTCGGAAACGATCGGCGACGACCTGCGCATGCTGGTCCGCCAATTTCAGGAAGACCGCGTCGGGAACGATGATCCTGTGGTCGTCCCCGTTTCCACGCCCAGCTACGCCGGGACGCATGACGAAGGGTTCCACGCCACCGTGCGCGCCATCATTGACCGGCTGACCACGACTGCCGGTCCGCGTTGTGGCAGCATGGTTAACGTTCTGCCGGGCATCGTATCTCCGGCTGATATACGGCATCTCAAAGAGATCCTGCGCGACTTCGGTCTGGATCACGTGGTCCTACCAGACTATTCCGACACGTTGGACGGCCCCGCCGTCGCGGAGTACGAGCCGATACCCTCAGGCGGTAGCCCGCTAAGGGGCATAGCACGCATGGCACAGGCCGATGCCACCCTGGTCCTTAGCTCCATGCTGAGCCCCCAGCAGAGCGGCGGAGCGCTGCTCGAGGAACGGTTCGGTGTGCCCGAGCGAAGGCTGGGATTGCCCATCGGCGTCAGGCAGACGGACAGGTTCTTCCGGACCCTGGAGGATATCACCGGGCGCCCAACGCCCCCCGTGCACGCGTTGGAGAGGGGCCGCCTGGTGGATTCATACGTGGATGCCCACAAGTACGTGTTCGGCAAGCGCGTGGTCGTCTATGGGGAGGAGGATCTGGTGGTCGGTCTGGCTGCTTTTCTCGACGAAATCGGGGCTGTGCCGATCGTTTGTGCTTCCGGAGGCCACAGCGGTCGAATGCAGAAAGAGATCGCCGCCCATCTGGAGCGCGGCCTGGGAGAAACCGTCGTTCTGGACGGGGCCGATTTCGCCGACATCACGGAGGCCGCCGCCGTGGCGCAGCCCGATCTGCTGCTAGGCAACAGTAAAGGCTACTCCGTGGCTCGACAACTGGGCGTTCCCCTGGTGCGGGTGGGCTTCCCGATCCACGATCGCATGGGAGGCCAGCGCGTCTTGCACCTGAGCTATCGGGGCGCTCAGCAACTCTTCGACCGGATTGCGAACGAGCTGCTTCGAAGGATGCAAGACGATTGTCCGGTCGGACATGCACACTACTGAGTGGCTCCATGCGCTGCGGTCGAGAGCGCCGCGCGGCGAACCGGAGCCCGGGAGATAAAAGCCATGCCTCGCAATCTCGAAAACCATCCCTGTTTCAACGACGCCGTTCGCGACCGCTATGCCCGCGTCCATCTCCCGGTCGCGCGGTCGTGCAATATCCAGTGCCGATTCTGCAACCGACAGTATGACTGCGTAAACGAGAGTCGTCCGGGCGTGACCAGCGCCGTGCTCACGCCTATCCAGGCCTTCGCCTACCTGCGGGAGACCTTGGCGCGCGACCCGCGCACCAGCGTTGTCGGCATCGCGGGACCCGGGGACCCACTGGCTGAGTCCACCGCAACTCTTGAGACTCTTACTCTGGTGAGGGACGCGTATCCCGACCTGCTCCTTTGCGTGGCCACGAACGGGCTCAAGCTGCCAGAGCTCGCTGGCGAGCTGGCTCGGCTCAAGGTGAGCCACGTGACCGTCACTGTGAACGCCATCGATCCGGCTATCGGTGCCCGCATCTATGCCTGGGTCCGCGACGGGAAGAGATTGCTGCGTCGAGAAGAAGGAGCCGGTTTGCTGATCGCACGCCAACTGTTGGGGATTGCCAGGCTCAAGGAGCATGGCGTCACCGTGAAGGTCAACACGATCATCATCCCCGGCGTCAACGACGAACATATCGCCGAGGTTGCCCACGAGGTTGGCAAGCTTGGGGCGGATATCATGAATTGCATCCCTCTGTACCCGGTCAAGGGAAGCGAATGGGAAGCTCTGCCGATCCCTCCGCCATCGATGATTCACCGTGTCCGGAAGGCCGCCGGAGCGGTGCTGCCACAGATGCACCATTGTACCCGCTGCCGTGCCGATGCCGCGGGGCTCCTCGGCGATGGCACCGGAGAAGAGACGATCGCCAGGCTGAAGGGCTTCGCCTGCACCCAGGTCGGGCGCGATGAATCGCGCCCCTACGATCGTAGGGGCGCGATTCATCGCGCCCAGGGGGTCGGGCATGCCGACACCCCTCCGTACGTGGCCGTGGCCAGCATGGAGGGCATGCTGGTCAACCAGCATGCCGGAGAGGCTACCCGCCTCTGGATCTTTGGGCAGCGGGATGAAGGTTTTCAGGTGGTCGAAATGCGGGACACCCCGCCGGCAGGTGGAGGGAGAAGTCGCTGGGAATGCCTCGCCGCCAAACTCCGGGATTGTCGAGCGATCCTCGTGAGTGGCGCCGGCCACTCGCCTACAAGTGTTCTCGAGGAAAACGGCATTCAGGTGATCGAGATGGAGGGGCTCATAGAGCCAGCGCTGCAGGCCGTCTACAGTGGGCGCGAGGTGCATCTCCCCATGAGACGCTCCCGTCCTCGTTGTGGGGTGGACTGCTCCGGCAGCGGCAACGGGTGTGGATAGAGTTTGGGGGCTGGTCTCTCAGGCGAGGGCAGATGCCGGTTTGGCTTGTCCCCTCTCCCTTGTGCGCAAGGGCGAGGGAACAGGCGCGTCCCCACCCCAGCCAAAGCAAGACGAATCCTGCCCACTCCTGAGGGACGAGCCCCCAGCCCCTAATCCCCATTCAGAAGGAGATTCGTGTGAATAAGCCAGAACATCACTTTCTCGTGTGCGCCAGCTTCAGGCTCAGCGGCGATCCGCAAGGCAAGTGTCACCGCAAGGGGGCGGTCAGCCTGATGCAACACCTCGAAGAAGAAATCCTCGATCGAGAGATCAACGCCACGGTTTCCAGCACGGGCTGCATGAAGCAGTGCGAAAAAGGGCCCGTGATGGTTGTCTATCCATCAGGCTACTGGTACGGCAACGTGGACGAGGATATAATCGACACGGTGCTCGACGCCATCGAGAACGGACGTGTCCCCGCCGTGGCGCAGCTAGGCTAGGGGTGATACGCCTAGCAGGTCCATGTGCAAATCGTACTTGTCTGATAAGCCACTTGGGACGAAAGGACAAAGAACCGTGCGCCTGAATTATTTGCAGCATGTTCCGTTTGAAGACGCCGCGGAGATAGCCACCTGGGCGCTCGATCGTGGCCACCAGATCACGTGCACTCGGCTATATGCCGGGGAGCCATTGCCTGCCCAGGATCAGCTCGACTGGTTGATAGTAATGGGCGGCCCCATGAACATTTACGAGCACGACGAGTACCCGTGGCTGGTGCCGGAGAAGGAGTGCATTCGGCAAAGCATCGAGAACGGGAAGACTATACTGGGAGTGTGCCTTGGCGCTCAACTGATAGCCGATGTGCTCGGCGGCCCCGTCACTCAGAACTTGCACAAGGAAATCGGGTGGCACTCCGTCTCGCTGAGCGCGGATGGTCGCAAGAATCCATTGTTCGTCGGGTGGCCGGATCGTTTCGAGGCCTTCCACTGGCACGGCGATACGTTCGAGATTCCATCCCAAGCTGTTCACATTGCAGCAAGCGAGGGGTGCCCCAATCAGGCCTTCGTGTACGCCGAGCGTGTGGTGGGTCTCCAGTTTCACATCGAGTACTCGGATGAAAGCATACGTGCGATGCTGGCAGACTGCTCGGATGAATTGCAGGCAGGCCCCTATGTGCAGGACGTCCAGGCGATCCAGGCAGGCTTACCGAACCTGGTGCGAACGAAGACCCTTCTTTTTTCGCTGCTGGATGCACTTGTGTCCAGGACCGGGTAGACGAGCCACTTAGACGCGGAGCAGCCTCTCTCCAATTGGACTCGCGCCAAACAAATGCAGGATGTACAATAGCTGGTGTGAACTAATAGCTCATACCCAGCTTGCCGGCGGTTCGTAAAATGCGGGGCTGCCGTATGGCACTGCTTGGAGGGCAGCGTGCTGCTAGCGCCAGAAGTGATCGCGCTCATCAACGCGGCCATCGCGTTCTGCTTCGTCGCGATCTCGGGATTGATCTTCGTTGGTCTGTGGAAGGAGCGTCAAGCAGGCTTCAATCCGCTAGGAGTGGCCACCGCCCTTATCTTCTTCACCTGCGCCAGCGGCCATGGGGTCCACGCCGGACATTATCTCCTGTCCACCGGCATGTACGTACAATCTGACCATCTGTGGAATCAGGCCGTGGCCGACAGCTTGACTCTCATCCCGGCGATCTACTATCTGGCCCTGCGTCGACGCTACGGCCTTGTGATTCGGGGACCACATGCCCTGCTCGACTTCGCGCGGCGGCTTGATCTGGCGGAGGCGCTGCGCAGCATCGGTGAGGACATCGCCGCTCAGACCGATCTGGACGACGTCCTGCGCCGCGTCACACGGCATGCGCGTTCGCTGCTGGGCGCCGATTACGCGGCGGTGGTCACGACCGACGCCTCTGGCAAGCTGTGCTGCCAGTCGATGGGGATTCATAACGGTTGGGCCGAGCATGAGTGGCGCGCCGCTGTCTTCATGGATTCGACGGGTGCCGCCGGAAGCCTGCTGCGTGCGCGCCAGCCGGTGCGCATACGCAACTTGCATATGCTGCCGACGGCGGCGCGTGACGAGTATGCCATCCACATCGCCCAGGGGGCGCGCGCCATCCTTGCCGTGCCGATCGCGCGGGGCACCGATGTGGTGGGCTCTCTGGTGGTCGGCTACCGGTCGGCACGAGCGCTGACATCGCTTGACCAATCGAAAATGGCCGCTCTAGCCAGTCAGGCCGCTGTGGCCGTCGAGAACGCGCGGCTGATCGATGGACTGCGAGAGGCCGTGCACGCCAGGGACGAGTTCCTCTCTGTGGCCGCCCACGAGTTGAAGACGCCGATCACCAGCCTACGGGGATTCACCCAGCTAATGGCCAAACATCTCGACAAGGGAGGCGACCAGCGAGACGACCAATTCCGCCGAGGTCTACAGGTCGTCGACCAGCAGTCGCAGAAGCTTTCCACGCTGGTGGCGCAACTGCTGGACATCTCGCGTGTCGAGTCCGGACAACTGTCACTGGAGCGGCGCGAGGTGGATATCGGGGACCTGGCCCAGGCGGTCGTGAACAGCACACAAATAACCTCGAGCCGGCACAGTTTTGTTCTTCACGTCGAGGCGCTCGTGCTGGCTGTGGTCGATCCACTGCGTATCGAGCAGGTCATCCGAAATCTGGTAGACAACGCCACGAAATATAGCCCGCACGGCGGCGATATCAACCTGGACGTCTGGAAGCCAACCCCGGACACCATCTGTCTGGCCGTGCGAGATCACGGGGTTGGCATCGCCGAGGAACAGAGGGCGCACATCTTCGATCGCTTCTATCGGGGACACACGGGCGACCATGCGAGCGGCATGGGGCTCGGGCTGTACATCAGCCGCCTCATCGTCGAGCTGCACGGTGGCAGCATCGAGGTGGAGTCTCCCCCTGACGGAGGAAGCCGCTTCGTGGTGATCCTGCCGGTGCGGACCGGGACAGCGGATCAGTCTACGACGAGGGATGTAGCATGGGACAAGCACTGAACGTGCTGGTCGTGGACGACGACGAGGCCATCGTCGAGATGGTGAAGTGGGCCCTCTCGGAAGAGGGCCATACGGTCAGCACGGCTGCGAATGGAGCCATCGCACTCGAGATGTTGGAGCAACTGCGGCCGGACCTGATTCTGCTGGACATGCGTATGCCCGTAATGGATGGCTGGCAATTCGCCGAAGCCTTCCGCCAGAGGCCAGATCCCAAGTCTCCCATCGTCGTGATGACGGCGGCCCGAGACGCTGCCCAGCGGGCCCGTGAGATCGCAGCCGACGGTTACCTCGCCAAGCCCTTCGATATCGACGACCTCATCGCCACGGTCAGACGGTTCGCGTTGGTGCATTAGTGCGTCGTTCCTCGAGTGCGGCATCCTGTCTGAAAAGACCGCTGCGGTTTCGGAAACCGCGGCGGTCTGCGGCGGCGGTCTGACTGCGCCGCCTCCGCAGTGTGGTACTGACTTACGGAACGACGCAATTAGTGCCGTTTAGCTGATGAACTGATGAGTATCCATCGAATCCGACCGATCAGTCCGATCGGACTGATCCGACCGATCCGCACGGTTTCACCTGTCAGGTCACGAGTAACACAGCGCTAACGCTGTTACTGGTGCACGCCGTAGGTGTTGCCATCCTGGTCGGCGAAAACGCCCCACCATCCCCATGGCTGCTGTTTCGGCTCGTCGTCGATGCACACGCCGTTGGCCTTGAGCTGGGCGAAAGTGGCCACGATGTCGTCGACTTCCAGCACCATGCCGGTTGGCTGACCGATACTAGCTCGCGCTGCCTCGTAGGAGGCCGCGCCCGGCATCTCAGGGGTGGCTTTGTAAAGTAGAATCCTCGTCTGCGCACCGGGCGGGGCAACTTCGATCCACCGCTGGCCCGGACCCATCGGCTGATCGGCGCGCTTCTCGAAACCCAGCTTCTGGGTGTAAAACTCCAGCGCTGTGTCCTGGTCCGTGACCTGGACGGTGATGGTTCCAATATTGGTCAGCATGGTCTCCTCCTGTCAGGTGTTGGTTTTTGACACGCAGCACAATGTATCTGATCCAATCCCCAGCCCGGCAGCTCGACGTAATCGAGGGTGAAAAGGTAAGAGCGAGCGGCAGAGAGTGGCGGTCTAGGGGATGTCAGTTCTCGGGTGGCATCCGCATACGAGACTGCCGCATCACCGCCCTCGTTCATCGCCCCATAGCAGGACATGCAAACGGGTGCTAAAGCGATAACCGCACTTGCAGCATTGCTCGGCCAGCCAGCTTGCTCTTCTTGCCACGGTCTGCGCGTCATTTCCTTCAGGCATCAATATGACCTTATGTACTGGCACCGAGTAGCGCGCCACGAGATTCTCAACTTCGTAGATGTCATCAGAGTCTCGCACCACGAACTTCAGATACGCACGTGGGCAGGCGGCGTACCATCCTAGGGCAGTGGCAATCTCGCGCTTGTGCTGGGCATTTGCTGAGTTCGCCAGCTTGGGGGACACATTCCATTGGTCCACAAGCTCGGTCAGTTGCGCGCATGGCTCTAGCGTGCCGTTAGTCTCCACTTCGATCCGATGCTGCATCGACTTCAGCTCGGTCGCAATTGCAGCGAGTTGACCCTGCTGCAATAGAGGCTCGCCCCCCGTAATCACTACATTGGTGATCCCCGTCTGTGCAATCCGGCGCACAAGATCATGTGCTTCGACGCGGACGATGGTCTCCCGTGGATCGAACTTCGTCCAATCCCAGGTGTACCGGGTGTCACACCATTGGCACTGGAGATTGCAGAGCGCCAGTCTAACGAAGACGCTGGGCACGCCGATAGATGCTCCCTCGCCTTGGATGGAGACGAACACTTCTGGTTCACCGTTCGGAAGTCGGCTCAACTGCAGCACGGCCACGTCAACTCCGGAGCGGGATCGCTGAAACCCGCTCCCATCTGTCTGGTCCTGAACTTCATTTAGAAAGCAGCCATGCGGGGTACTAGGGCCAGTTGGTCTGGCCGATTGGAGTGGAAAGCCCATACTGGCGAAAATGGTCGTCAAAGGCAAAAGCAAGACTCAGGTTGAGGCGATCCATCACTGCAAAACTGATTGCGTCACAGAGGGAGTAGTCTTTGTCCTTATGTTGGAAGACGATCTCCTTGGCCCGTCGGTAGTCGGACTCTTCCGTCAGTACCTCGGCAATCTCTTCCATGCCGTTTTGAAGGAACGCACGGGCTTCATGAAATCCGACTGCCCGAAGCAGTCCGGCGTGAGTTTCCACGACCACGAAACGGGTTGTGAGCAGAGTGTACTGTTCATTGGCACAGCGCCCCATGATCTCCATGGCCTGTGCGTGGTGCCGGTCCAGGCTGTCAACAATCGCTAGGATAGCGGATGTGTCAACAAAGACTCGCCGCTCAACGATCGACTGTCCAACCCGCTCCATAAACTAGATGGTAATTTCGTGCTTTCGCCAGGAGTACCCACCGGGCTTCTTGCTCTTGCCAATGCCTGCGATCTTGAACAGCCCAGCATTCGAGGTGAAGACAGGAAATTCAGCTGGCGTCGTCTTGACCTTGACCGTTCTCTTCTTAGATAAGCGGCTCTCGCCTGCTGGCTCCTTAGCTCGCATAGTGTCTGCTCCTTCTCGTTCCATCGAAGCTATTTTATCACAGGACTCCTAGCCTTGTCTTCTGCTTGTGTATCCGCGGGCCAGGGCTTTCTTATTTTATCGAGCGGAGAGGCAACTGTGTGAGAGCCCGTGTAATTTGGGCGTCACACCAGCGGCGTGCTTCGGCCAGGTTGGTCGCACCCGCATACCGCAGGAGACCGA